>NZ_BRCG01000015.1:0-127321 GCF_023708005.1 Pseudarthrobacter sp. NCCP-2145
TGCCGGGGCCCTGCTGGGGGCGGCGGGCAGCGTGGTCCGGGCGCTGGTGGAGGCACCGCACCGGTTGCAGGCCTGACGAGCACCCCGCTGAGCACTGAGGAGAATTGCAACTGTGGCAGGGGAGCAGTTCCTGACTTACCCGCATGTTGACGTTCGGCACAGGATCGGATCTGTATTGGAGGAGATTTGTCGGTTCAATTGCTCTGCCCGTCTCGCACCAAAGATTCGGCTATAGCGAGCCTGACGTTCGGTACCTCGTGCATGAATCTGTCTATGCGGAGATCTGTCGGTGCAGCTGTCCTGCCACTCGCCTAGGGCGACCGGGCCGGACGGAGTCGTGACTTGATAGGAACGTGCAGCTTAGCTTTTCAGTGCTTTGTCCGCCCGGCCCGGACAACCGTGCTCGCCAATCACAACCTCGACAGTAATGAGGCGGCATGACACTCACAACGACACACCCCGCCAGGACTGTAACGATCGGAGTGGACACCCATCAGTTGGTCCACCACCGCGGCAGTAGACCAAGACGGGCGAAGGCTTGGCGATCGAGAATTTCTCTCGGGCCGCCATGGCTACCAACTATTGCTGGACTGGGCCGCAAGCTTCGGGATCATCAACGCCTTCGGCATCGAATGTACCGGCTCATACGGCGCCGGCCTGACCCGGCACCTGATCGCGGCAGGGATTGATGTCGTAGAGGTCAACAAGAGCCACTCTCAAGTCCGCCACCGTGTAGGAAAGAGCGACGCGGTCGACGCTGAAGCCGCTGCCCGCAAAGTTCTGTCTGGTGAATGCAAGGATCCAGTGAAAGACACCACCGGAACGGTTGAAGCAATCCGCAATCTTCACCTGGTCAGAGACTCAGCGATCAAGGCCCGCAGCGCGGCATGTGTCCAGCTGCGCGATGTTCTGCTCACCGCACCGGATCATCTCAGAACCAGACTGACCGCCAGAACCCTCGAGGGCAAAGCCACTCAAGCCCGCGCACTGCGGCCGGACCTAAGCCGTATCCACGAGCCCGAGCAGGCAGTGAAATATGCACTCCGTGAGCTGGGCCGCCGCATTTACGAGCTCACGGCCGAAATCAACGAGCTAGACAAGCACCTGACTCAGCTGGTCGCCGCTGTGGCGCCCAACACCCTGGCGCTGCCCCAAGTCGGCCCCGTCAGTGTCGCCCAACTACTCATAACTGCCGGCCAGAACTTTGACCGCTTCCGCAACGAAGCCGCCTTCGCCCGTCTCTGCGGTGTCGCACCCATACCCGTCTCCTCCGGGAAATCACACCGCATGAGACTGCACCGGGGTGGCAACCGCCAAGCCAACAGGGTCATCTACCTGATAGCCATCTGCCGACTGCGCTATGACCCAAGATCCCAGGCTTACCGCGACCGAAAACGAGCACAGGGACATTCATCCGCCGACGCCATCCGTTGCCTCAAACGCTTCATCGCCCGCGAGCTCTACTACCGCCTCAAGAGAGACCTGTCATGAGCCTGCCTAAGGGAGAAGAGCTCTCTCGCTAGGCTCCGGTGATGTCCTGGCCAGCTATGGCTGCGTTGCCGAGCCTATGAGGACATTGTCGTGGATTTTTCGCCAGCCCCCGGATTCAAGGGCGCTCGTATCGAAGCCCGTAGTCACCAGCTTCGCTGTCGGCTGGCCGGTGTGGTTTACCGTGACAATTTCGCGGTCGCCCGTAATCCCTTCGCTGCATCCGATGGCCCACTGGTCCGGCTTGTCGACGGGATAGACCGCTATGCACGCGCGGGTGAAATCTTCGCTCTCGGCAGCGAAATACCTTACTCCGGCGTCCTCGGTTAGAAGCCTGAAGTCAGAAGGTAGATCGGGGTTGGAGTTCTGAACGGCGGCCGGCAAATTGTCCCGGGCGTCCATTTCCCGGTGCACAGCCGTGATTCCCTGGTAGCCGGAGCAGGCAGTTAACGACAGTAGTAAAGCGGTGATAGCCGTCGTTCTAAATACTCGGTTTTTCATATGTCCCCCCAATTGACTATGTCTTGAACCTACCAAGATCACTCGTTCCTGACGACGTAACGATCGTGGTCGTCATCGTCGGTTTGAGATGAGGGACACCAGGGGCTTGTCTATAGGAACAGCTCCGCCTTGCCGCCGATGTTCCGGGGAGCAGGAGTAATGGGGCGGTGATGAAAACGAGAAACACCCCGGTCCGTGAACCGGGGTGTTTCCGGTTGGTGCCCCAGGAGGGAATCGAACCCCCGACCGGCGGATTAGAAGGCCGCTGCTCTATCCCCTGAGCTACTGAGGCATGGCCTTCCGGAGCTGATCTCCGGCGCCTCAAAAAGTTTACATTGCCCGGAGCGCCGGCAAGTCACCAGCGGCCCGCCCACCCACTTTTCCTCCACAGGCAGGTACACAGCCGGGTTGTCCACATAGGCAGGCCACTCCATCGATCACGGCCGGCGGCGCGGGCGATGCTGGTCCTGCCTGCTAGGGCATCACTCATGAAGACAGGACGTAAAGATGAGCGACACCATAACGGTCCGGGGCTTTGTTGCCACCGAGGTCAAGAGCTCCACAACACCAGGGGGAGTGGCCACGGCTTCTTTCCGTATTGGATCCACCTCCCGCCGCTACGACAGGGAATCAGGCACGTGGACGGATGGCCACACGAACTGGTTCCTGGTCCAGGGCTACCGCCACCTGGCGGGAAACATCGGCTGCAGCATCAGGAAGGGACAGCCCGTCATTGTGTTCGGTACGTTGAAAATCCGCAGCTGGGAGAGGGACGGCCGGGTTTACTACTCACACACCATTGATGCCGACGCTGTGGGTCACGACCTCACGTGGGGCACGGCCAACTTCATCCGCTCCTCCGCCAAACCGATCCTCTCACTCGTGGAGCAGGATCCTCCCCCCTCCGAGGGCGAACACCGGGCAGCAGACGGAACGTTCGATGAACCTGAAGATGGTGACGAAGACCTGGACGGCGGCGGGGATCCGGCGGCTGCCTTCATCGAGGACACCAACGGCGACATCGTTGGTTTGAACCTGGAAACGGGGGAGCTCGCCGAATCCGGAGTGTAGGAGGGCTGTTGCTGTTGCTTCCATGGCTGCCTTTGCGGGCAGGACCACGGCACCCCCCGGCCGTGTCCTGCCCGTCGAGGTTGTTCCCGTCAAGGTTGCGAAGGAGGTTCACTACCTCGTGGCAGAATGACTGCATGCGGCTTACCCTCGACCACCGGAAGATTGTCTCGGCGGGGGACCCGCAGGTTGCCCGCACCGGCTCGGCGAAATCTGCCCGGTTGTCACACCAGCGCCCCACCCGCCGCCTGCTGGCTGCGCTGTCAGCCGCCGCCATGGCGGGATCCTTGGCAGGCTGCGTGGGCGGGACACCGTCTGTCAACGAATCCGCTTCAGCAGCGCCTGGCGTTACGGAGCCAGGAATTGCAGGGCCGGGACTTGCACCGTCACAGGCTGCCGGCCCGGCGGCCGCAGATCAGACAGGCGCCGGCACTCCCGGGACGCAGGACGCCGGACCCCTGGCGGATACCTCTGGGGCTGCCTCAAACGGCGCCCCTGAAGCCGCCGCCACGGAAACTGTCCGCCAGACGGTCACTGACGCGCTGGGCAGGCTGGCGGCAGGAACGCCCAAACCCGCCACTGCCCAGGTAAGCGACGCTCTCACGGGGGCGGGCATTGCACCCGGGGTGCTTGAAGTGTCGCAGAGCCGGACACCCACAGGCCTGGAAGCAGATGCCATTGAGGCCGCAGTGCTCCAAGGGCGTGACTGCGTGATCGGCCAGGTCCGCGACGGTGCGGTAGCAGTGACCGTCCTGCCAGTCCTGGCCAGCGGCAAGTGCTTTGTAGGCACCTGAGCCTGTCGCCCGGAATGTGAGATATGCCTGCCAACCCACTAGATTTGGAACCATGGCGGAATTTATCTACACAATGACCAAGGCCCGCAAAGCCGTTGGCGAAAAACTTATTCTTGACGACGTAAGCATGTCCTTCTTCCCTGGCGCCAAGATCGGCGTCGTGGGCCCGAACGGTGCCGGTAAGTCCACCATCCTCAAGATCATGGCTGGACTGGACACCCCCTCCAACGGTGAGGCCCGGCTGAGTCCCGGCTACAGCGTGGGCATCCTGCTGCAGGAGCCCCCGCTCAACGAAGAAAAAACCGTCCTGGGCAACGTCCAGGAGGGCGTGGGCGAGATCTACGGCAAGATCCAGCGGTTCAACGAAATCTCCGAGGAAATGGCCAGCCCCGACGCTGACTACGACACCCTCCTCGAGGAAATGGGGCAGCTGCAGGAAGCCATCGACGCCGCAGATGCCTGGGACCTGGACTCCCAGCTGGAGCAGGCTATGGATGCCCTCCGCTGCCCGCCGGCGGATGCCGACGTCACCAACCTCTCCGGTGGTGAGCGCCGCCGTGTCGCCCTGTGCAAACTGCTGCTGCAGAAGCCTGACCTGCTGCTGCTGGACGAGCCCACCAACCACCTTGACGCAGAGAGCGTGCTGTGGCTCGAGCAGCACCTCTCCTCGTACGCGGGTGCCGTCCTGGCCGTCACCCACGACCGGTACTTCCTGGACCACGTGGCCGAATGGATCGCCGAAGTGGACCGCGGCCACCTGTACCCCTACGAGGGCAACTACTCCACGTACTTGGAGAAGAAGCGTGCCCGCCTGGAAATCCAGGGCAAGAAGGACGCCAAGCAGGCCAAGCGCCTCAGCGAGGAACTGGAATGGGTCCGCTCCAACGCCAAGGGCCGCCAGACCAAGTCCAAGGCCCGCCTGGCCCGCTACGAGGAAATGGCCGCAGAAGCGGACCGCACCCGCAAGCTGGACTTCGAAGAGATCCAGATCCCGCCGGGACCCCGCCTCGGCGGCCTGGTGCTGGAAGCCAAGAACCTCCAGAAGGGTTTCGAGGACCGCACCCTGATCGACGGACTGTCCTTCAGCCTTCCCCGCAACGGCATCGTTGGCGTCATCGGCCCCAACGGCGTCGGCAAGACCACGCTCTTCAAGACCATCGTCGGGCTTGAGCCGCTCGACGGCGGAGACCTCAAGATCGGCGACTCGGTCAAGATCTCGTACGCGGACCAGAGCCGTGGGGGCATCGACCCCAACAAGACCCTGTGGGAAGTCGTCTCCGACGGACTGGACTTCATCCAGGTGGGCCAGGTCGAAATGCCGTCCCGCGCCTACGTTGCCGCTTTCGGTTTCAAGGGCCCGGACCAGCAGAAGAAGGCAGGCGTACTCTCCGGCGGTGAGCGCAACCGCCTGAACCTGGCGCTGACCCTCAAGCAGGGCGGCAACCTGCTGCTGCTCGATGAGCCCACCAACGACCTCGACGTCGAAACCCTCAGCAGCCTGGAGAATGCCCTGCTCGAGTTCCCCGGCTGCGCCGTGGTGGTTTCGCACGACCGCTGGTTCCTGGACCGGGTGGCCACGCACATCCTGGCCTACGAAGGCGACGAGGAGAACCCCTCCAAGTGGTACTGGTTCGAGGGCAACTTCGAATCCTACGAGGAGAACAAGGTTGAGCGCCTCGGGCCGGATGCCGCGAAGCCGCACCGCGTCACGCACCGCCGCCTCACCCGGGACTGACCCGCGGCGGGATAACGAGGGGCAACGCTCCACCAACAGCGCAGAACAGGCCGGCACCCAGTGGGTGCCGGCCTGTTCCGTGTTCTGCGCCGGGCGCGGAATTTACGGTCAGTCCCGCCCGGCTTTGCGGATCTGGTGCTCCATCACCTTGGACTGGAAGGCGCCCACCACCTTATTTTTCAGGTCCGTGGGGACCCGGACCATGCCTTCCTGCGCCACGGACGCCACGTGCTGGCCGGCCTGGTTGAAGATCTTGCCCGTCGCCAGGCCGCGGGCGCCCTGCGCGCTGGGCGATTCCTGCACATAGAGGAGCCACTCGTCCACGCGGGCGGGGCGGTGCCACCACATCGCGTGGTCGAGGCTGGCCACATTCATTCCGGGGGTAATCCAGCTCAAACCGTGGCGCCGCAGGATGGACTCAAGGAGCGTGTAGTCGCTGGCGTATGCCAGGGCCGCCCGGTGCAGGTTGGGATTGTCCGGCATCGGCCCGAAAGTCTTCATCCACACCGCATTGCGGGCTTCCCGCTTGCCCTTCGCGGAGACGTACAGCGGAGGATCCACATGCCTGATGTCGAAAGGACGCTCATAGGCCCAGTGCCGCGCCACGGGGTGGTCGAATTTTCCCAGCAGGTCAGCGGTACTGGGCAGAGACTCCGGGTCCGGAATGCCGCCGGGCATCGTGGACTGGTGCTCAATCCCCTCATCCTCCCCCTGGAAGGAAGCGATCATCGACAGGATCGGCGTGCCTTCCTGGTAGGCGTGGACCCGGCGTGCCGAAAAGGACCGGCCGTCGCGGAGTCGCTGGACGCCGAACGTGATGGGCTTGTTGGCGTCGCCCGGCCGAAGGAAATAGCCGTGCATGGAGTGCACAAAGCGGTCAGGGGCCACAGTCCTGATGGATGCGATGAGCGACTGGGCCAGCACTTGGCCGCCGAACACCCGGTGGTGGGGCTGCTGCTGGGAAGGTCCCAGGAAAATGTCCTCGTCCGTCCGCGCCCCCTCCAGCTCACCAAGGTCAAGGAGGGAGATGAGCGATGAGGTGGGATCTTCGCTGGGGAGCGCCAGCAGTCCGGCGTCGGCTTCAGTCATGGTTCGACTCTAGACGGCGCCCCGGCACTGCTCAACAAAGCCCCAGCCGGTAGTGTTCTTGGTGTGTCTGATCTCCTCACCTCGTCCTTCCGTTTTGCCGACTCCCAGGATCTTGCCGATCTGAAGACCTTCGCCACGCGGGCAAAAGCCATTGACGACGGCGCCATCCGGCTTCAGGCGGCAGGTTCCGTCCTTGCCGCGTATGTGTGCGTGCTCCGGCCGAGGCTCCTGGGCGAATCGACCCCCACGATCCTCGGGCTGCGCACCATGGCCCTGGCGGAACCCTCGGCGACGGATGTGACCGTGGCCTTGTCCGCGGTCCTGGACCGTTTGGCCCGCGCCGGCCAGGACGACGTCGAACTCCCCGTTCCGCCGTCCACCGTCACCGAGTCCTGGACGGGGGTGGGCGCCCCGCGGAGCGGGTGGGAACTGGTCGGCTCACGGCCCGATGCGGAACTGCGGGCGGCAGCCGAGGCAGGCATCGCCGAGGTGGCCGGAATCGTGCCGGACAAGCCCGGTGCTCTCATCGTCAACAATGCCCGCGCCGCGGTGTGGGGCCGGGAACTCGATGCGTCGGGGCTGCCCGCCGGCGCTGCCTTCGCCGCACTGGCCCTGGGATTCCTAGCCGACGGCGACCAGAAGCTCTACCGGGCCGGCCGGTGGTTCCGCCTCACGGGCAGCCGCGGCCACGTCCTGGCGCGGACCGGAAGCGGACTCCTCTAACCGCCGGTTCCGGCGTCACCGGTCAGGGCGCCGAGGGGCTGTTCACCATGGACAGTGCGGCCCGCTCCATGTAGTCCCATAGGGTGCCCTCGTACAGCGGCGGAAGTTCCAGGGCGTCCACAGCCTTGCGCATGTGGAACAGCCAGCGGTCCTTGGCCTCGGGAGTCACCTTGAACGGCATGTGCCGCATGCGGAGCCGGGGGTGGCCGCGTTCCTCGCCGTAGGTGGTGGGCCCGCCCCAGTACTGCTCAAGGAACATCAGGAAGCGGCGCTTCGCCGGTGCAAGGTCTTCCTCGGGGTACATCGGCCGCAGCAGGGGATCCGTCGCCACCCCGTCGTAGAAGACGTCGATCAGCTTCACGAAGGTGTCGTGCCCGCCCACGGCATCATAGAAGTTGTCGGTGTAGCCGGGCTTAGTGAACGGATCGTTCTGCATCAGCTGCGGCCGCTGCGGCTCGATGGGAATCGTCATCGCTATTCTCCGGCTTTCTGCTCGGTCTTGGTGTTCTCGGCGCCGTGGTCCGAGCCCTGGTCCGTGGTGCCGTCCGGCGATTCGTGCAGGGGGACGTACGTGCCCTGGGACCGGTTGCCGACCCGCAGGATCTCGCCGTTGCGCAGGTACCAGATGGCGCCGTCGTCGGACCGGACGCGGGTGATGCGCAGGCCCATGGATTCCACCACGCCCACCACCTCGCTGGTTTCGATCACGTCGCCGATGCCGAACTGGTCCTCAATGGTGATGAATATTCCTGCCAGGAAATCGCGGATCAGCTGCTGGGCGCCGAAGCCGATGGCCACACCCAGGATGCCGACGCTGGTCAGCAGGGGTGCGATGTTAATGTCCAGGTTCTGCAGGACGTACATGCCGGTGATGACCACCACCAGTACTCCCACGATGCTGTTCAGCAGTGAACCGATGGTTTCGGCACGCTGTACGCGCCGCTCATGGTCCAGCGCCCTGAAGGCAGGGGCGGCCCACCTGAAGGTGGGTTTCTTGAAGAAATTGCTGCCTGCCGCCACGCGCCTGGTGATGCGGGAGATGACGAAGGTGGCCACCAGCCAGATGGCAACGCCGACGCCGAGGCTGATCACGATGCCGGTGACGCTGATGCCGTCCGGCTCGCTGGCGGCGGAAGGAAGGATGGACAACGTGCTGACCATGAGGGGGTAGTACTCCTGCTGTTGTTTGGCTGTGCCGGGAAGGGTATGCCGTGATGCCGGTTTCGCCCGGCGCGGACGCCCTGTTCTCCTTCAACACTATCGCCGTAGCCTCTCAACATGCGCATCCTTGTCCTCGGCGGAACGGCCTTCCTCTCCGCAGGAATTGTCCGCAGCGCTGTGGCGGCCGGGCATGACGTCACCTGCCTTGCCCGCGGCTCCGCGGCTGTTCCGCCCCAGGGTGCATCCTGGCTCAGGGCGGACCGTTCACTGGGCGCGAACGCCTACGCCGGTGCGACCGGGGAGTGGGACGCCGTGGTCGAGGTCGCTCGCGACCCTGTCCCTGCCACTGAGGCGCTTGAGGCCCTCGCAGGCCGCGCTGCGCACTGGACGTTCGTCTCCAGTTGCTCGGTTTATGCGGATGCTTCGGTTCCCGGCGCGGACGAGGACGCTCCCCTCCTGCCTGCGCTTCCGGCCGGGACTCCGTCCACGCCGGATACCTACGGCGAATCCAAGGCGGCCATCGAGGAGGCAACCATGCAGGCCGCGGGCGGGAAAGCCCACCTGTGCCGTGCCGGACTGATCGGAGGCCCCTGGGACAGCTCAGACCGCTACGGCTACTGGCCTGCCCGGTTTGCCCGGGACAGCCGCCCGGTCCTCGTACCCGCCATCGACACCAGCCCCACCCAGGCCATCGACGTCCGCGACCTCGCGGCCTGGATCCTGCGCGCCGCCGGGGACGGCGTGACCGGGCCGCTGAACGCTGTAGGCGAACAGGTGCCTTTCGGGAACTACATTGCCGCGTCCCGGGACGCTGCAGGCCACCGCGGCACGATCCTTCCGGCAGAGGAAACATGGCTGGCGGAGCACGGCGTGAACTACTGGGCGGGCCCGGATTCACTGCCGCTGTGGCTCCCGCCCGGGCACGGCGGCTTTATGGCCCGGAGCAACAGCGCAGCTTTGGCCCAGGGACTGCAGTTGCGGCCGTGGCAGGAGACGCTGGCGGATGCCTTGGCCGACGAACGCGTCCGTGGACTCAACCGGCAGCGGAAGGCCGGGCTGGCGCCGGAGACCGAGGCGCGGCTGGCCGGGCTGCTGCCCCGGAGCCTTTGAGTCCACCGTCAGGCCGTTAGCGTCACCGGTTCATGTCCCACCGGGAAGTTCACGCTGCGGGCAATGAAGCACACCTGGTTCGCCTCATGGTGCAGCCGGCCGGCCAGCTCCGCATGTGCCGGATCCGCCACCGTAACCGTCGGGCGCAGCGTCACACTCTCAAACTGGCCGCTGCCGTCCCGGTTCAGCTTCAGCATCCCCGACGCCTCGTCGCGGTAGGCCGTGACCACCACGCCGTGCTTCACGGCCACGTGCAGGTAGGAAAGCATATGGCACTGGGCCAGGGCCGCCAGGAGCAGCTGCTCCGGGTTGTAGCGTGCCTTGTCCCCGTGGAACGTGGGGTCCGCTGAGCCCTTCAGGACCGGCAGCCCGGGAATCAGGATGTCGTGGTCCCGGGAATAGCCCCGGTAGGACGAGGTCCCCTCACCCGAATTGCCCGTCCACTGGATGGTCAGCCCATACCGGTGCTCACTGAGTCCCATCCCGGCCTCCTATGCCTCGCCCGGGAGGACATCAGCCGCGCGGGCGCGCAGTGCCCGGGCAACGCCGTCGCGGTTTTCCAGCATCATGCGCCGCAGCGCGGCGCTTGCCGGCGGAAGCGCGGCCAGGAAGCCGTCCGTGCGGTCAACGGTCGCCTGGGTGGTCAGCAGGGCCGGGTAGAGTCCGACGACGATCTGCTGGGCCAGTGCGTGGGTGCGGGTTTCGACGATGCCCGGTACCGCCTCGAAGTATTTCTCCGCGTACGGCTCCAGCAGGGTGCGGTTCAGGACCCGCATGAAGCCGGTGACCGCCGAACCCTGGAGCGCGTTGGAGAGGTCGCCCCTGACCACGATGGAGTCCCAGGCCGCTGCCTTGGCTTCGGGGGTGGGGATGGCAGCCTTGGCGAGGGCCGCGGCATTCTGGCCGCTGGAGGTGTTGTCGCGCTGGAGTTCGGCATCAATGCCGTCCTGGCCGAGGCGTCCGCCGGCCACCAGGGAGGCCACCAGCTCCCAGCGCAGGTCCTGGTCCACGGCCAGCCCCTCCAGGGTGGCTGAACCGTCCAGGATCCCCGCCACCCTGTCCAGCTGGGACCCGCTGCGGGCCAGCAGCGCGAAGGACTTGACGAACTGGAGCTGCGCGTCGGATCCGCCGGCCACTCCGGACGCCAGGTTCCACAGCCGGTCCGCGGCTGCCACCGCGGTGGCCTCGCGGTGCTTCTCCGCAACGTAGAAGTTCAGGGTTGTGGCCAGCTGGCGGAGCTGGACCAGGATCACCGAGGAATCAGACTCTGCCGCCACGTTGGCGAGGACCAGGTCAACGTAGCGCCGCGCCGGCGTCTCGCCGTCGCGGGCGGCGTCCCAGGCCGAGTTCCAGACAAGGGTCCGCGGCAG
The DNA here is from genome assembly GCF_023708005.1 of Pseudarthrobacter sp. NCCP-2145. NCBI lineage: Bacteria > Bacillati > Actinomycetota > Actinomycetes > Micrococcales > Micrococcaceae > Pseudarthrobacter > Pseudarthrobacter sp. NCCP-2145. The sequence continues at coordinate 11,040 of NZ_BRCG01000015.1, forward strand.
GCTCTCGCTGAAGTCCTTCAGGTGGGCCGTGGCCGTTGCCAGGGATTTTTCGTCCAGCCGGACCTTGGCGTAGGCGAGGTCGTCATCGTTGACCAGGATCAGGTCCGGCCGGGCAAGCCCCACCAGCCCGGGTACCTCGGTGCGTCCGCCGTCGACATCCAGCTCCTCGCGGTGCACCCGCTCAAGCTTGCCGGACCCGTTGAGGTTGTAGAAGCCCACCGCCAGGCGGTGCGGCCGGATCGTGGGCCACTCGTCAACGGCAGACTGGACAATCGCAAAGGACGTGAGCACGCCGCCGCCGTCCACTTCAAGCTCCGGCTTGAGGGTGTTCACGCCGGAGGTTTCCAGCCACTGCCGGCCCCAGTCGTCAAGGTCGCGGCCGCTGGCCTTCTCCAGTTCCACCAGTAGGTCGCTCAGCTCCGTGTTCTGCCAGGAATGCTTGGCAAAGTACTCACGCACGCCGGCCATGAACTGTTCCGGGCCCACCCATGCCACCAGCTGGCGGAGGACGGAGGCGCCCTTGGCGTAGGTGATGCCGTCGAAGTTGACCTCGACGTCCTGCAGGTCGTTGATCTCGGCAAAGATCGGGTGCGTGGTGGGCAGCTGGTCCTGGCGGTAGGCCCAGGACTTCTCCACTGAGGCGAAGGTGGTCCACGCGCTGGTGAAGGACGTCGCCTCCACCGCCGCGAGGTGGGACATGTATTCGGCAAAGGATTCGTTCAGCCACAGGTCGTTCCACCAGCGCATGGTCACCAGGTCCCCGAACCACATGTGCGCGAGTTCGTGGAGCACCGTGATGGCACGGCGTTCGATCTGGGCTTCCGTGACCTTGCTGCGGAAGACGTAGCCCTCCAGGATGGTCACCGCCCCGGCATTTTCCATGGCGCCGGCGTTGAACTCCGGAACAAACAGCTGGTCGTACTTCTCGAACGGGTAGGGGCAGCCGAACTGTGCCTCGAAGAATGCAAAGCCCTGTCGGGTGAGCTCGAAGATGTTGTCGGCGTCCAGGTACTGCATCAGTGACTTCCGGGCGAAGACACCCAGCGGAATGGTCCGCCCGTCGGAGCTCACCACTTCGCTGCGCACGGACTGGTAGGGGCCGGCAATCAGTGCCGTGACGTAGGAGGACAGCCTCGGCGTGGGGGAGAAGGACCATACGGAACGGGCGCCGCCGTCGTCCCCGGGCGTGGCCTCCTGGGGTGCGGGCGTGGGGGAGTTGGAGATGACGTCCCAGTGCGAGGGCGCGGTGACCGTGAAGGTGAACGCCGCCTTCAGGTCGGGCTGTTCGAACACGGCGAACATCCGGCGCGAATCCGGAACTTCGAACTGCGTGTACAGGTAGACCTCGTTGTCCACCGGGTCCACGAAGCGGTGCAGGCCCTCACCGGTGTTCATGTAGGGTGCATCGGCCACGACGGTGAGCTCGTTCTGGTCCGCGAGCTCCGGCAGCTGGATCCTGGCGCCGTCGGCCACGGCGGCCGGATCCAGGCTCCTGCCGTTCAGGGTGACGCTGTGGACGTCGGAGGTGACGGCGTCAATGAAAGTGGAGGACCCGGGCCTGGCGCTGAACTTCACGGTGGTGGTGCTGCCGAAGACGTCTGCGCCGCGGGTCAGGTCCAGGCTGACCTCGTAGGACTCGACGGAAATCAGTTTGGCACGTTCAGTGGCTTCAACTCGCGTGAGATTCATACCTGGCACAGGGACCTCCGGAAAGATTGCGTCTGCGCAGCTGGCGGTGCCCAGCGGCGGCACTGCTCATTCTTGCATTCCTTCAGCGCCGGAAACGTAGCGCGGCTCACAGCGGACGGAGAAAGGGGCAGGACGCCGGGTGCCTGCGGCCGGAGTAGCGTTGGATCATGGGCAAGCTTATGGATTCGGTGGACGCCAGGGCGCTGCGGTTCGCCGCAGGGTTTCCGGTGGTCCTTGCCGCCGGTTTTGTGGTGTGCGCCTTTTTGATCCGGCCGGACCTTCCCGAGCCGCTCGCCATCCGGTGGACGGACGACGGCGGCGCGGCCTTCGCTCCCTTCGGCACCTATGTGGGCGTGGGGGCGGCGGCGATCGTGGCGGCGGGCTGGCTGGTCCTCTCCCAGGCCGTGACGCTCAACAGGCCTGCCATCATGCGCCGGATCATGATGGGTGCCGGAATGTTCCTCAGCCTTTTTGTCACCAGCGTCGTCGCGGCCGGCCTGGTGGGGCAGGCAGGGTTGGAAGACGCCAGGGAATCCCATGTGGACATGACGGTCCTCGCCCTCGGAAGCGGTGCGGCCTTGTCGCTAGGCGTCATCATCGCCTTCGTTTTCAAGGCCGACCAGCAGTGGTCGCTCGACGATGACCGTGCGCTCCAGCTCGCCCTCGCCAGGGAAGCGGACCCGGACCTGGCGAAGGACAGCATCCGCCTCTGGGTGCACGCCCGCAGCTCGGTCTTCATCATGATCGCCGTAGCGTCGCTGTTCCCCTCCGCGCTGATCACGGTCGCCGTCCCCTGGCTTGGAATGCTCCTGGTGCTCCTCGCCGTGGTGGGCGCCGCCTTCCTGTTCGCCCGGATCAAAGCCGACCGCCAGGGCCTGAAGGTCCTCCTGGCCGGCATCGTGCCGGTCATGAACGTGCCGGCGGGAGCCATTTCCGGCGCCACCGCGGCGGATGTGAAGGCGGCAGACTATGGCGGGTGGGGCTACCGGCACCACGGCGGGACCTCAGCCATGCTCGTCAGCAGCGGCCCCGCCGTCGTCGTCAGCAAAACTGACGGCCAGCGCCTCGCAGTGAGCGGCGGCAGCCCCGCGTCCGCTGCAAGGCTGGCTGAAGTCTTGACCCGTGTGGCGGCAAGGGCACGCCGCGGGGGCGGCGGGCAGCCACCAGCCGCGCAGCCGGAGTCCTAGTATCCTTGACCCTGTTGTCCTGACCCTGGCCTGCGCCGTCCCGGCCGGCTGCCGGCGCCCCAACCGAACGGATTCTGCTCGTGACTTCTTCCCCTGCCTTCCCGCGGGTCCACATCGCCACCGACCACGCAGGCATGGAGCTCAGCGCCCACCTGGTGCAGCACCTGTCCGCCAAGGGATACGAGGTGGTGGACCACGGTCCCAAGGTCTACGACGCACAGGACGACTACCCGTCGTTCTGCATCAACGCCGCCCGTGCAGTGGTTGCGGACCAGCAGGCAGGGGTCCACGCCCTGGGCATCGTGCTGGGCGGTTCCGGCAACGGTGAGCAGATTGCCGCCAACAAGGTCAAAGGTGTCCGTGCCGCCCTGGCTTGGAACCACTCCACCGCCGTCCTGGCGCGCGAGCACAACGATGCCAATGTTGTTGCCGTCGGCGGGCGCCAGCACACCGTGGAGGAGGCCACCGCGCTCATCGAAGCCTTCCTGAGCGAGCCTTTCAGCAACGACGAACGGCACGTCCGCCGCATCGGCAAGATCGCCGCCTACGAATCAACCGGCGAGGTCATCGAGTAGTGCCTGAAGGCCATTCCGTCCGCAGGCTGGCGCGGCAGTTCGGGGACGTCTTCGGCGGCCGGCGGCTCAGTGTGTCCAGTCCGCAGGGCAGGTTCAGCGCAGGGGCCGCGCTGCTGGACGGGCACACGCTGCTCGCGGCCGAAGCGCACGGCAAGCACCTCTTCCTGCACTTCGACAACGCCCTGGTGCTGCACGTGCACCTCGGGCTGTACGGGGCCTGGAGCTTCGGCGGCGACAGCACTTTCAACGGATCTTCTAGCATCGGTGCGCCGCGCCGCGTGGGGGAGCAGGAGTCTTTCGCGGACGGAAACGACGACGACGCCTATTCAGGACCGCCGGCGCCGGTGGGTGCCGTGCGTGTCAGGCTGGCCGCCTCGAACGGCTGGGCCGATCTCCGGGGTGCCACCACGTGCGAAGCCATCACCCTGGCCGAGACCGACCTGGTGCGGGCGCGGCTGGGGCCGGATCCGCTGGTCAACCGCCGGGGCGACGCCGGGCGGTTCGCCGCCAACCTCCAGGGCCGCAAGGCACCCGTGGCCGCGCTCCTGATGGACCAGAAGATCATCGCCGGCGTGGGCAACGTCTACCGGGCGGAGGTCCTGTTCCGGCGGCGGCTCGACCCCTGGCTACCGGGCAGCAACCTCGCGGACAGCGAGGCACGGAAGCTCTGGCGCGACGTCGTCTCCGTGATGAACGACGGCGTCGCCGACGGCAGGATCATCACCACGACGCCCCGCTACTGGACGGCAAACGGCAAGAAGGCCAAACCCGCAGCCGAAGCCGCCGCACTGAAAAGCAGTTCCTTTCCCGCCCGGGGCAACGCGCATTTTGTGTACAAGCGTGACGGATTGCCCTGCCGGGTCTGCCGCACCACGGTGCTGGCCGCAGACCTGGTGGGCCGCAGGCTGTACTGGTGCCCGTCCTGCCAGGCCTGAATTCGGCGCCGGCATCCTTGGTCGGACATGAAAAAAGGCCCCTCAACTGAGGGGCCTTCGTTTCTGGAGGGGACGACGGGAATCGAACCCGCGTAATCAGTTTGGAAGACTGAGGCTTTACCATTAAGCTACGTCCCCGGAAGAAGCTGCATCTGCAACATTAGCAGGCCTGCGACTTCGGGCTGGCTGTTCAAGCCGGATACAACTAAACCTAATCCATGGCCTACGTGTCAAATGTGCAAACTCGCCGCGTATGACCGTAGACTTGCCTGTGCACTTACGGGGTGTAGCTCAGCTTGGCTAGAGCGCCTGCTTTGGGAGCAGGAAGTCGCAGGTTCAAATCCTGTCACCCCGACTCTGCGGCCCGGACCTGTTGGCCTGGACAAAAACATTGCGTTTGCAGAAACCCATCCCACAAACCCAGGAGTACTTAGACCGTGAAGAGCGCTGTCGAGAACCTCACCCCCACGCGGGTCAAGCTCAATGTTGAGGTCCCCTTTGAGGAATTGAAGCCCAGCATCGACTCGGCCTACAAGACCGTTGCTTCGCAGATCCAGGTCCCTGGCTTCCGTAAGGGCAAGGTACCGGCAAAGCTCATCGACCAGCGCGTCGGCCGCGGCTACGTCCTGGAGACTGCCATCAACGAAGGCCTCAACGGCTGGTACCAGGCTGCCGTGCAGGAATCCGGCATCCGTCCCCTGAGCCGTCCCGAGGTTGAGATCACCGAGGTTCCGGACCCGTCGGCTACCGACGGCGGCCTGAAGTTCGCTGCCGAGGTGGATGTCCGCCCCGAGATCGAACTCCCGGACTACGCCGGCATCAAGGTTGAGGTTGCAGCTGCCGAGTCGTCCGAAGAGGACGTGGACAAGGCCCTCGACGAACTGCGCGGCCGCTTCGGCACGCTCAAGTCGATCGAGCGCCCCGCTGCCGATGGTGACTTCCTCACCATCGACATCACCGCCACCATCGACGGCGAAGAGGTTGACTCCGCTGCCGGCCTGTCCTACCAGGTTGGTGCCGGCACCATGCTCGACGGACTCGACGAAGCCGTTACCGGCCTCAGCGCCGATGAGGACGCCATCTTCAACACCACCCTGGTGGGCGGTGACCACGCCGGCGAAGAGGCCCAGGTCAAGGTCGTTGTGAAGGCCGTCAAGGAGCGCGAACTCCCCGAGGCAAACGACGACTTCGCCCAGCTCGCCTCCGAGTTCGACACCCTGGCCGAACTCCGCGAGGACCTCGCCAAGCAGGCCGCCGACTCCAAGGTAGTGGAGCAGGGCGTTGAGGCCCGCGACAAGGTCCTGGACAAGCTCGTTGAGCTCGTCGAGGTTCCGGTTCCGGATTCCGTGGTTGAAGAGCAGCTCGAGGCCCACTTCAAGGAGGGCAACGGACACGGTGAAGGCGAGCACGACACCGAGGAGCACCGCGAAGAGGTCCGCGCCAACACGGCCCGTGCCTTCCAGAACGAGATCATCCTCGACGCCATTGCCGAGAAGGAAGAAGTCAACGTCAGCCAGAACGAGCTGATTGACTACATCGTCACCACGGCAAGCCAGTACGGCATGGACCCGAACCAGTTCGCCCAGATCATCGACCAGAGCGGCCAGGTGCCCATGATGGTCTCCGAGGTCCGCCGCCGCAAGGCGCTGGCTGTTGTCCTCGGCCAGGCCGAGGTCACCGACACCGAAGGCAAGGCTGTCGACCTCAGCGACTTCGTGCGCCCCGGCGGCGAAGAGGAAGCTCCGGCAGCCGAGGCTGTGGAAGCGGAAACCGAAGAGACCGCCGCTGACGACGACAAGGCAGAGGCCAAGGCCTAGGCTTCAGGACGCGCCGCCGAAGGGCCCCCGGATCACCCGATCCGGGGGCCCTTTGCGTTAAGATCCGGCGCTGCCGGACCTGCCCGGCCGATCGTGCGCCGTCAGCGAACAGCCGCGGATGTGCGAACAAAACGCCGGTGAAACCGGTTAGTGTCCAAGTAGTGATTTTCAGTGATGTCACCGTCACCAGCGAGAGGTTAGTACACATGTCACAGCACCCAGAGTCCCCCCGGATGGCGACTGTCGATCCTGCAGCCCAGGACAACTACATCTACAACCGGCTCCTCAAGGAGCGGATCATCTGGCTCGGCTCAGAGGTGCGTGACGACAACGCCAATGCCATCTGCTCGCAGCTGCTGCTCCTGTCCGCGGAGAACCCGGAAAAGGACATCTACCTTTACATCAACTCACCGGGCGGCTCCGTGACTGCCGGCATGGCCATCTACGACACCATGCAGTTCATCCCGAACGACGTCGTGACCGTTGCCACCGGCCTCGCCGCCTCCATGGGGCAGTTCCTGCTCTCGTCGGGCACCAAGGGCAAGCGCTACGCCACCCCGAATGCCCGCGTCCTGATGCACCAGCCGTCGGGCGGCATTGGCGGCACGGCCTCTGACATCAAGATCCAGGCCGAGCTCATCCTGCACATGAAGAAGGTCATGGCCGAGCTGACTGCCGAGCAGACCGGCCAGACCGTTGAAACCATCCTCAAGGACAACGACCGTGACAAGTGGTTCACGGCAACCGAAGCGCTTGAGTACGGTTTCTTCGACAAGATTGCCGCGCACGCCGGTTCGGTGTCCGGTGGCGGCGGAACTGCCAACGGAGCATCCGGCGAGTCGGCATCCGAGAAGTAACCCGGCATTTAGAACACTTAGATCAGGAGCACCAAAAAATGACCTACAACTTCGGATCGACTGCCGGCAACCTACCGACCAGCCGCTACGTCCTGCCACAGTTCGAAGAGCGCACACCGTACGGCTTCAAGCGCCAGGATCCGTACACCAAGCTCTTTGAGGACCGCATCATCTTCCTCGGTGTCCAGGTGGATGACGCCTCCGCCGATGACGTCATGGCCCAGCTGCTGGTCCTTGAGTCCACAGACCCGGACCGCGACATCACCCTGTACATCAACTCCCCGGGCGGTTCCTTCACCGCCATGACGGCGATCTACGACACCATGCAGTACATCCGCCCGGAGATCCAGACGGTGTGCCTGGGCCAGGCCGCAAGCGCCGCGGCGGTCCTGCTGGCGGCGGGTACTCCCGGCAAGCGCCTTGCCCTGCCCAACGCCCGGGTCCTGATCCACCAGCCGGCCCTGTCCGGCGGCCAGGGCGGCCAAGCCTCGGACCTCGAAATCCAGGCTGCCGAAGTCATGCGCATGCGCTCCTGGCTTGAGGACACGCTGGCGCACCACTCCGGACGGACGTCGGAGCAGGTTAACAACGACATCGAGCGCGACAAGATCCTTACGGCCGCGGAAGCCCAGTCGTACGGCCTGATCGACCAGGTCCTGGATTCCCGCAAGATCAAACCGCAAGCAATCACCAGGTAGCGGTAAAGTAATGGGCCGGTGGGGCCAATCATTTGGCCCCACCGGCCTTTTCCTTCCACCCTGGGAAGCTAATGTGACCTAGAGTGGATGTTGTCACAACCGGTCCATGCAGGCTGGTGAAGATTCCAGCAACGGTGCAAGGCTGCCTGGCAGCAAAATACTAAGGGGTTCACATATGGCTCGGATTGGCGAGAGCACGGATCTGCTGAAGTGCTCTTTCTGCGGAAAGAGCCAGAAGCAGGTGCGCAAGCTCATTGCCGGGCCCGGTGTTTACATCTGCGATGAATGCATTGAGCTCTGCAACGAGATCATCGAAGAGGAACTCGCGGAGGTTGCCGATCTGGGCAGCTTCGAGCTCCCCAAGCCCCGTGAGATCTTTGATTTCCTGCAGGAATACGTCATCGGCCAGGAACCCGCAAAACGGTCCCTCGCCGTCGCCGTCTACAACCACTACAAGCGCATCCAGGCCGGCCACGCCCCCAAGTCCGGAAGCCTTGCCGATGGCGGGCATCATGACGACGTCGAAATCGCCAAGTCGAACATCCTCCTGATCGGGCCTACAGGATGCGGTAAGACGTATCTGGCGCAGACTCTAGCGCGGCGGCTGAACGTCCCGTTCGCAGTCGCCGATGCCACGGCCCTGACTGAGGCCGGCTACGTGGGCGAGGATGTGGAGAACATCCTCCTCAAGCTCATCCAGGCCGCTGACTACGACGTCAAGAAGGCCGAGCAGGGCATCATCTACATCGATGAGATCGACAAGATTTCACGCAAGAGCGAAAACCCCTCCATTACCCGGGACGTCTCGGGCGAGGGCGTCCAGCAGGCGTTGCTGAAGATCCTTGAGGGAACTGTTGCTTCCGTTCCTCCCCAAGGCGGCAGGAAGCACCCGCACCAGGAATTCATCCAGATCGACACCACCAACGTGCTGTTCATCGTTGCCGGCGCCTTTGCCGGCCTTGAGGAGATCATCGGGTCCAGGTCCGGCCGGAAGGGCATTGGCTTCGGTGCCCCCCTCAACGAGGCGAGCAAGAAAGTGGACTCCTACGGCGAGGTGATGCCGGAGGACCTGCTGAAATTCGGCCTCATTCCCGAGTTCATCGGCCGGCTGCCCGTGATCACCACCGTGTCCAACCTGGACCGCGACGCCTTGATCCAGATCCTGTCCACACCCAAGAACGCCCTGGTGAAGCAGTACCAGAAGATGTTCCAGATAGACGGCGTGGAACTGGTTTTTGACGACACCGCCCTGGACGCCATCGCCGAGCAGGCGCTTGAGCGCGGGACGGGCGCCCGCGGGCTGCGCGCCATCATGGAAGAAGTCCTGCTGCCCGTGATGTTCGATCTCCCAAGCCGCGAAGACGTTGCCAGCGTGATCATCACGGAGGACGTTGTCCTGAAGGGTGCCGAACCAACCATCGTTCCGCACGTCACCAAGCGCCGTAAGTCGGCCTGATTCGTCCGCACGGCTTGTCCCGCGACAGCTTGTTGTCCCGATACGGCTTGTCCTGGAACAGCGCCGTCACCCCGCACCCACCCCCGTCCACACCGTGGCAACCCTGCGCCACGGCGACCTGCGAAGGAATGCCCCATGACTGATTCCGTGAAGAACAAAGCCGATTTCTGGTTCGATCCGCTGTGCCCCTTCGCCTGGATCACTTCCCGCTGGATCGGCGAAGTGGAAAGTGTCCGCGACATCGAAACGGACTGGCACGTCATGAGCCTGGCGGTCCTCAATGAGGGCCGTGACCTTGAGCCGTCTTACCGCGAATCCATGGACAACGCCTGGGGACTGGTCCGTGTGATCATTGCAGCGCAGCAACAGCACGGAGATGCAACAGTCAAGGCGCTTTACGATGCCATGGGCTCCTTGATCCACGAAGCCGGCGAGAAGGACCGCGACGTGGTCATCACCAAAGCGCTTGCGGACTGCGGGCTTCCCGCCACCCTTGCCGCTGCCGCGTCTACGGACGCCTTCGATGACCAGCTCCGGGCAAGCCACCAGGAGGGCATCTCGCTGGTGGGCCAGGACGTCGGAACTCCCGTAGTGGCCTTTAACGGAACAGCGTTCTTCGGCCCCGTGCTCACCAGGATTCCCCGCGGTGAGGAGGCCGGAAAGCTCTGGGACGCCACCACTGCCATTGCGGCCTACCCGCACTTCTTCGAGCTCAAGCGCAGCCGCACCGAGCAGCCTGAGTTCACCTAGGACTGGTCCGGCCGGCCCGCACGGCAGGGCCAAAGGAGCCCCGGTGGAACTACAACCAAGTAGTTCCACCGGGGCTCTTGCGCTTGCGGGTGGGCAGGACAACAATGGTTCTTACCCACTTCGAAAGAAGGGGGACGCAGGAACCAAAGATTCAGTGATATGTCATCTGACGCAGCCATCGGCAAAGCCAGATGCAAGCTACCAGTGACGTGGTAGGAAGACCTGAAGATCAGAGGATCCTGCCAGACCATCAAGACGTCACCGGATGGCCGAAAAGTCGAAGCCCCACCAACGGCAAAACGCTGATGGGGCTTCCCCTTTGTCCTGAAACAGGTCCGGCCCTGGAACAGGGCCGGACTGGGACTAGGCTTTCGCCGGCTCTTCCGTCGCCGCAAGCGCCACGTCGCTGACGGTCAGTTCGCCCTCGCCGACGGCAAGGATGATCTCGCGGGCGTTGGAGGCCGCCTTCAGGTCAGCCAGGCCGGCCTGCAGCTGCGCGGCCAGTGCTTCCGGAGCCGTGATGGTCGCGGTAAGGACCTCCGTGCGCTGCTTGACCTTCGCTTCGGACTTGGCTTTGCGGACGCCGCTGAGGGCCACCCCAACGGTTGCGAGCATGGTGGTGTCGCCCCCCGGGACATCCAGCGGTGCTGGCCACTGGGCGCGGTGGACGGAGCCCGTGCGCCACCAGCTCCATACCTCTTCGGTGGCGAAGGGGAGGAAGGGAGCGAAGAGCCGCAGCAGGGTGTCCAGGGTGGTGGCCAGTGCTGCCAGTACGGAAGCCTGTTCGGCCTCACCGGCGGCGCCGTAGGCCCGGTCCTTGATCAGCTCCACGTAGTCATCCGTGAACTGCCAGAAGAAGCTTTCGGTGATCTGCAGCGCCCGTGCGTAATCATAGTTCTCAAAGGCCTTGGTGGCCTGGGCCACCACCTCCGACAGCTGCGCCAGGACCGCCCGGTCCAGCGGATTGGCCAGGACGGAAAGGTCGACGGTCAGCACGGAGTCTTCCGTGGCGCCCAGGTTCAGCACGAACTTGGACGCATTCAGCAGTTTGATGGCCAGGCGCCGGCCGATCTTCATCTGCGCAATCTCGTACGCTGTGTCGGCTCCGAGCTTTGCGGAGGCCGCCCAGTAGCGGACGGCGTCGGAGCCGTACTCCTCCAGCACGTCGGTGGGTACCACCACGTTGCCCTTGGACTTGGACATCTTCTTGCGGTCGGGGTCCAGGATCCAGCCGGAGATGGCCGCGTGCTTCCACGGCGCGCTGTTCTCCAGGGCGTCCGCGCGGACCACGGAGGAGAAGAGCCAGGTCCGGATGATGTCGTGGCCCTGCGGGCGGACGTCAAAGGGGAAGACCTTGGCGAAGAGGTCCTCGTCGCGCTTCCAGCCGCCAACGATCTTGGGCGTGAGGGAGGACGTGGCCCAGGTGTCCAGGATGTCAGCGTCGCCCGTGAAGCCGCCGGGAACGTCGCGCTGGGATTCGTCGAACCCGGGTGCGGCGTCCGCAGCCGGGTCAACGGGCAGCTGCCCGTCGGACGGGACGATGGGGGAGTCGTAGTCCGGGTTGCCGTCAGCATCCAGCGGGTACCAGACCGGGATGGGCACGCCGAAGAAGCGCTGGCGGGACACCAGCCAGTCGCCGTTCAGGCCGGCAATCCAGTTCTCGTAGCGCGAGCGCATGAAGGCGGGGTGGAAGTCGATTTCGTGCCCGCGGGCGATCAGGCGTTCGCGGCGGTCCTCGTCCCGGCCGCCGTTGCGGATGTACCACTGGCGGGAGGTGACCACTTCAAGGGGCTTGTCGCCTTTTTCGTAGAAGTTCACGGGGTGCATGATCTTCTTGGGCTCGCCGTCAAGCAGTTCGGCGGCGGTCAGGAGCTTCACCACCTCTTCCTTGGCGCTGAAGACGGTCTTGCCCGCAATGGCGGCGAAGGCTTCGCGGCCGATGTCGGTGGTGATCCACTCGGGAGCCTCGCTGACAATCCGTCCGTCGCGGCCCACGATGGCCCGGGTGGGCAGCTGCAGTTCGCGCCACCAGGTAACGTCGGTCAGGTCACCGAACGTGCACACCATGGCGATGCCGGAGCCCTTGTCCGCCTTCGCGAGCGGATGCGCCCTGACCTCAACCTCCACGCCGAACAGCGGGGACGTGACCTTCTTGCCGAACAGCGGCTGGTACCGTTCGTCGTCGGGGTTTGCCACCAGGGCGGCGCAGGCCGCCAGCAGTTCCGGACGGGTGGTCTCGATGTAGATCTTCTCCCCGTCCTCGGTGAAGAACGGGTAGCGGTAGTAGGCGCCGGGCATCTCGCGGTCCTCGAGTTCCGCCTGCGCCACGGCGGTACGGAACGTGACGTCCCAGAGGGTGGGTGCCTCTGCCATATAGGCGTCGCCCGCGGCCAGGTTGGCCAGGAAGGCGCGCTGCGAGACTGCCCGCGAGTTGTCGTCGATGGTGCGGTAGGTGAGCTCCCAGTCAACGGACAGGCCAAGGGTCTGGAAAAGGTTTTCGAAGACCTTCTCGTCCTCAACGGCCAGCTCTTCACACAGTTCGATGAAGTTCCGGCGGGAGACGACGTCGAAGTCCCGCTGGTTCTTGGCAGGCTGCGTCGGCGGCCGGTAATCGGGGTTGTACGGGATGGAGGGATCGCAGCGGACCCCGTAGAAGTTCTGCACCCGGCGTTCGGTGGGCAGGCCGTTGTCGTCCCAGCCCATGGGGTAGAAGACGTTCTTGCCTGTCATCCGCTGGTAGCGTGCCAGCACGTCGGTCTGCGTGTAGGAGAACATGTGCCCCACGTGGAGCGACCCGGACGCCGTGGGCGGGGGAGTGTCGATCGAGTAGACCTGGTCCCGGGTGGTTTCCCGGTCGAACTTGTAGGTCCCCTCGGCCAGCCACCGCTGCGTGAGGGCAGCTTCGAGGCCTTCGAGGGCCGGCTTGTCCGGAACGTTGATGGGGGCGGTTGTGGGCGTGTCTGTACCCTGCGTGTCTTCAGCCATCTGCCAATTGTTTCATGTCCGGGCCTGTCCGCCCGCCCGCTGCGGTGCCGGGCGCCCTGTTCCCATGGGCGGGCCGGTCGGCGTCGCCCTCCCGCCGTCCCGCTATGGTGGTGCCATGACTGATGTTTCGCAGAAAAAGGCAGCTTTGGTGACCGGCGCAAGCAGCGGAATTGGGGAGGCCACTGTCCGCGCCCTGGCGGCGGATGGCTGGAAGGTGTTCGCCGTGGCCCGCCGCGCGGACCGCCTGGCCGAACTGGAGAAGGAGACCGGCGCCGTCGCGCTGCCCGCCGACATTTCCGAGGACGACGACGTGTCCCGGCTTGTGTCGCAGGTGGCCGAAGCGGGGGGAATCGACACGCTGGTCAACATCGCCGGCGGTGCCAGGGGCGCGGACACCATCGGATCAGCCAGCACCGGTGACTGGGAATGGATGTACCGGGTGAACGTGCTGGGCACCATGAAGCTCATCAAGGCGTTCCTGCCGATGCTGCGGGCCAACGGCGAAGGGACAATACTGAACCTGACCTCCACCGCCGGGCTGGCGGCGTACGAGGGCGGTGGCGGCTACAACGCGGCGAAGTTCGCCCAGCGCGCCCTGACGGAGGCACTGCGGCTGGAGGAAGCCGAGCACAACGTCCGCGTGATCGAAGTGGCACCCGGGCTGGTCCAGACCGAGGAGTTTGCCCTGAACCGGCTTGGGGACCGGCAGGCAGCGGACAGGGTCTACCAGGGCGTGGAGAAGCCGCTGACGGCCGGCGACGTCGCCGACGTGGTCCGCTACGCGGTCACCGCTCCGCACCACGTCAACCTGGACCAGATCGTCATCCGGCCGGTGGCGCAGGCTTCCAACTACAAGCTCATCCGCAAGGCGTAGCGCCTACGGCAGGACCAGGCGCGCCACCACCGCGGCATGGTCCGTCCCCGGGAGCGTGACCACGTCGAAGTCCACCACCTCGATGCCGGGGCTGGCCAGGACATGGTCGATGGCCACGAAAGCCGGTGCCGGTGAATTTACGGGCCACGTGGGGGCCAGCCCCTTGCCGGTCACCTGCGCGGCGTCGGACAGCCCCGTGGCCACGAGATCCCTGAACTCGCTGTGGTCCGCGCTGGCGTTGAAGTCGCCCAGCAGGATGGCAAGCCGGCTGTCAGGCAGTGCCTGCCACAGTTCGCCCAGCTGCCGCAGCTCCTGCCGCCACGACGTGATGTGCCCCCTGCGCGGCGAGTCCACGTGGACCGCAGTCAGGTGCACCGGCCCGGAAGCGCTGGGAATGACGGCGACGGCGCGGCTTTGATGGAAGGCCGAGCCGGGAACGCGTTCCACCTGCTCGAGGGGGAATCGCGAGAAGAGGGCGCTTCCAATCTTGTCCCAGTCCACATCCGTGGCGCGCGACGGCAGCAGGGTCGACAGCCCCGCCTTATCCAGTGCCTTCAAGCCGGCGGGGGCAAGCTCCGGCAGGGCCAGGACGTCCACGTTGCGGGTCCTGATTTCTGCCAGCAGGGCACCGGGATCCACGCCGGAGTACCCCACGTTCACCGCCATGACTGTCAGCACCGGCCCCGGTGCCAGGTCCGCGGGCGGGGCAGGGGACTGGACGTTGGCCGGCTGCACGTTTCCGGACGGCGGCGTGGCCAGCGTGCCGGGCGGCACGACGCGGTCCAGCACCCAGCCGAGCTGCACGGCGAGCAGCCCCGCCATGAGGGCAGCGGCCACGGCCCTGCGGGGTCCGGTGTGGCGGAAAAGGGCTACGACGGCGGCAGCGAGGGCCGCCGTTGTTGTGATCAGCCCCGCGGGGAAGAGGGCCAGGAGCTGGATCCAGGGGGTGCCGACATCCCACGGAACCATGCGCAGGAACACCAGTGCAGCACCCGGCATGGCCAGGACGGCGGCGGCAGCCGACCACCGGGACCAGGCCCGGCGGGGCCTGCCGCCGCGCACCCCGGGCCCATACTCTCGCATAGGTTCCATTATTGGTGGCCCGGCCCCGGAAATAGTAGACTCAAAAAGGCTACGACCCGGCAATCACCGGTGAGCTTCCGGAAGAACACGCGGACCGCCCTGGCAGGACAAATAAGGGGCACGCGCCAGTAGAACCGGACGGGTAAGCCCGTCACAGCAGTAATGAGTGGCCGTCGCGGCACACGTTCCCCCGGGAAGCTGGCAGCGGCGGTAAGTGAGGTGGTACCGCGGTGAGCGTGGAGTCCGGACGGACACCACTGGATCCGTCCTCGCATCCTGAACGGAACAGAAGGCGCAAGCCGGCAGTTCGCCAAGCTCAACCCAGGATGTCGACATGTCGTATTACCCCAAGGCCTCAGCCTCCACCGGCCCTTCGTCCAGCGGCGGTGCCGCCGTTTCCGCCTCCGTGAAGTTTCCGGAGATCGAAGAGCGCATCCTGAAGTACTGGGACCAGGACGGCACCTTCCAGGCCAGTATCGACCAGCGGAGCGCGGACGCCCCGGGCGGGGAGCCCGGCAGCAACGAGTTCGTCTTCTACGACGGCCCGCCTTTCGCCAACGGCCTGCCCCACTACGGGCACCTCCTTACCGGCTACGCCAAGGACCTGGTGGGCCGCTACCAGACCCAGCGCGGGAAGCGCGTTGAGCGCCGGTTCGGCTGGGACACCCACGGCCTGCCCGCCGAGCTTGAGGCCATGAAGCAGCTCGGGATGACGGATAAGACCCAGATCGAAGCCATGGGCATCGACAAGTTCAACGACGCCTGCCGCGCCTCCGTCATGAAGTACGCCGACGAGTGGAAGAGCTACGTGACCCGCCAGGCGCGGTGGGTGGACTTCGACAACGACTACAAGACCCTCAACGTGGAATACATGGAGTCCGTCCTCTGGGCGTTCAAGCAGCTTCACGAGAAGGGCCTGACCTACAACGGCTACCGCGTCCTGCCGTACTGCTGGAAGGACGAGACGCCGCTGTCCAACCATGAGCTGCGGATGGACGACGACGTCTACAAGAACCGCCAGGACCAGACGGTAACGGTAACCTTCCCCATCACGGCAGGGGAGTCGGACCTGTCCCGGCAGCTCGCCGGCGTCCAGGCCCTCGCCTGGACCACGACGCCCTGGACGCTGCCCACCAACGCGGCGCTCGCCGTCGGCCCTTCCATCACCTACGCCGTGCTCCCGGCCGGCCCCAACGGTGTCAAGGCCGCCGCTGCGGACGCGCCCGTCACGGGCAGCTTCCTGCTGGCCGCGGACCTCGTGGGCAACTACGCCAAGGACCTGGGCTATGACGACTTCGAGGCCGCCCGGGCCGCTGTTGTCTCCACCCACACCGGCACCGAGCTGGAAGGCCTGGCGTACCAGCCGCTGTGGAGCGATTTCGCGGACAACGAAAAGTACGGCATGGAGAACGCCTGGCGCTTCCTGGTTGCCGATTACGTCACCACCACCGACGGTACCGGCATCGTGCACCAGGCTCCGGCCTACGGCGAGGACGACCAGAAAGTCTGTGAGGAAGCCGGCATCCCGGTGGTCCTCTCCGTGGACGAGGGCGCCAAATTCCTCCCGCTCTTCAAGCACGGCGACCTGCACGACATCGCGGGCCTGCAGGTCTTCGAGGCCAACAAGCCCATCACGCAGGTGCTGCGCGCCCAGGGCCGGCTGGTCAAGCAGGCCAGCTACGAGCACAGCTACCCGCACTGCTGGCGCTGCCGCAACCCGCTGATCTACCGCGCCGTCTCCTCCTGGTACGTGGAAGTCACCAAGTTCAAGGACCGGATGTCCGAACTGAACCAGGAGATCAACTGGATCCCCGGCAACGTCAAGGACGGCCAGTTCGGCAAGTGGCTGGAGAACGCCCGTGACTGGTCCATCAGCCGCAACCGGTACTGGGGCAGCCCCATCCCGGTGTGGCAGTCCAGCGACCCCGACTACCCCCGCACCGACGTCTACGGCTCGCTCGCCGAGATCGAGGCGGACTTCGGCCGGCTGCCGCTGAACAAGGACGGCCAGGTGGACCTGCACCGCCCGTTCATCGATGAACTGACCCGGCCCAACCCGGACGACCCCCGCACCCCCGAAGAGGGCCAGTCCGTCATGCGCCGCGTGGAGGATGTCCTGGACGTCTGGTTCGACTCCGGCTCCATGCCGTACGGCCAGGTGCACTACCCGTTCCAGAACGAGGCGTGGTTCGACACGCACAACCCGGCTGACTTCATCGTGGAGTACATCGGCCAGACCCGCGGCTGGTTCTACATGCTGCACATCCTCTCCACGGCCCTGTTTGACCGGCCGGCCTTCCGCAACGTCATCAGCCACGGCATCGTGCTGGGCTCGGACGGGCAGAAGATGTCCAAGAGCCTGCGCAACTACCCGGACGTCTCCGAGGTACTGGACCGCGACGGCTCGGATGCCATGCGCTGGTTCCTGATGTCCAGCCCCATCCTGCGCGGCGGCAACCTTGTGGTCACCGAGCAGGGAATCCGCGACGGCGTCCGCCAGGTCATCCTGCCCCTGTGGAACGTGTACAGCTTCTTCACGCTGTACACCAACGCCGCGGCCGGCGGCTCAGGCTACGACGCAAAGCTCCGCTACGACGGCTATTCCGACACCCTGGACCAGTACCTGCTGGCCAACACCGGCGAACTGGTCGGCACGATGACCGAACGCCTGGACGACTACGACATCTCAGGTGCCTGCGACGCCCTGCGCAGCTACCTGGACATGCTCACCAACTGGTACGTCCGCAGGAGCCGCCAGCGGTTCTTCGACGAGGACCAGGATGCCTTTGATGCGCTCTACACCGCACTGGAGACGGTGTCCCGCACAGCGGCATCCCTGCTGCCGCTGGTGTCCGAAGAGATCTGGCGCGGGCTCACCGGCGGACGGTCCGTCCACCTGGCAGACTGGCCGGACGCTGCGCTGTTCCCCGCCAACCCGGACCTGGTCCAGGCCATGGACAAGGTCCAGCAGATCTGCTCCACGGGATCTTCCCTCCGCAAGGCTGCGAACCTTCGCGTCCGCCTGCCGCTGCAGGAACTGACGGTTGTGGCACCCGGCGCCGATGCGCTGCAAGGTTTTGCCGCCGTCGTCGCAGATGAGCTGAACCTCCGCTCCGTCAGGCTGCTGGATGCTGCCACGGCCTCGCCGGAAGAGTTCGGGATCCAGCAGAAACTCGTGGTCAACGCCCGCGCCGCGGGCCCGCGCCTGGGAAAGAACGTCCAGCAGGCCATCAAGGGCTCCAAGTCCGGCGACTGGTCGGTATCCGAGGCAGGCGTGGTCACCGCGGGCGGCCTGGAGCTGGAGCCCCAGGAGTACACGCTGGAAACCGTCGTGGCAGAGTCCGACGGCGGTGCTGCCGCCGCCACGAAGGCAGTGGCGGTCCTGCCCGGCGGCGGGTTCGTGGTCCTCAACACCGAGGTCACTCCTGAACTCGAGGCGGAAGGCCTGGCCCGCGACATGGTCCGAGCCATCCAGCAGGCGCGCAAGGACGCCGGACTCAATGTCAGCGACCGGATCCGGACCACCGTCACCGCGCAGCAGAACGTCGTCGACGCCCTGCTGGCCAACGCCGGCCTGGTGAAGGGCGAGACCCTGTCCGTGGAACTCACGGCGGAACCCGGGGACGCCGCAGAGCCGGCCGTCGCCGTCGAAAAAGTAGAGGCCTGATCCATGACTGACGAATTTTCCGTAGAGAGCGTCTACGCCGAGCTGCTGGGCCGGGCGCCGGAAAACAAGATGGAGCCGCGGCTGGCCCCGCTGTTCCGGGCGATGGATGTGCTGGGCGAGCCGAACAAGGCGTTCCCGATCATCCACGTCACCGGGACCAACGGCAAGACCTCCACGGCCCGGATGATCGAATCCGTCCTGCGGGCCCACGGCCTGAGCACCGGACGGTACACCAGCCCGCACCTGTCCAAGGTGACGGAGCGGATCAGCATCGACGGGCACCCGGTCCCCGACGAGACCTTCGTGCGCATCTGGGACGAGATCCGCCCCTACCTGCAGATCGTCGACTCCGAGCTCGAGGCTGCAGGCGAACCTCGGCTCACCTACTTCGAATGCCTCACCATCCTGGGCTTCGCCATCTTCGCGGACCAGCCGGTCAACGTGGCGGTGATCGAGGTTGGCCTCGGCGGAATCACGGATGCCACGAACGTGGGTGACGGGCAGGTTTCCGTGATCACCCCCATCTCGCTGGACCACACGGACCTGCTGGGTGAGACCACGGAGGACATCGCGTACGAAAAGGCCGGCATCATCAAGCCCGGCGGCTACCTCATCAGTGCCGCCCAGCCGCTGGACGCTGCGCAGGTCCTGCTGGACAAGGCCAAGGACGTGGGGGTGCCGTTCCGCTTCGAAGGCGTGGAATTCGGCGTCGAATCCCGCACCGTGGCAGTGGGCGGGCAGGTGGTGAGCATCCAGGGCATCGCCGGCCGCTACCCTGAACTGCTGGTCCCGCTGCACGGCGCCCACCAGGCACAGAACGCCGCGGTGGCCGTGGCGGCCCTGGAAGCTTTCTTCGGGGGAGAAAAGGAACTCGACTTTGAGGTGCTCCAGGAAGGCTTCTCGAACGTCACGTCTCCGGGCCGCCTTGAAGTGGTGCGGACAGCCCCCACGATCGTGGTGGACGCTGCCCACAACCCGGACGGCATCAAGGCCTCCGCAGCCGCCCTGCAGGAAGCCTTCACCTTCACCAGGCTTGTCCCGGTGGTCGGAGTACTCAAGGAGAAGGACGCCGAGGAGATCCTCCGCCAGCTCAAGGAATCCCTGGGCGGGATGGCGGAGGAGTACTGCTTCACGCAGTCGAACTCCCCACGGGCCGTGCCGGCCGCTGAGCTGGCCGAACTGGCAATTGAGCTTGGCTTCGGCGAGGACAACGTGCACATCGCCGAGAAGCTCGATGACGCCCTGGAATGGGCGGTGGAACGCGCCGAAGCCAATGACGACCTCTCCGGGGGAGTGCTGGTCACAGGCTCCATCACGCTCGTGGCCGAAGCACGGATCCTGCTCGGCAAGACGGAGGCCTGAGTCCATGGCCAAGTTGACCAAAGCGCAGCGCGAGTGGCGGCCGGGCATGCCCAGGAAGCGCCGCTCCACCAAGGTGATGTTCGCATCCACGGTCCTGCTGCTGGAAGCCTTCGTAATGTTCTTTGCCACCCTGGCGGTGTTCGGCCTGCGGCGGGGGGAGTTCCCGCCGGCGGTCATCCTGGGGGTGGGGATTGCGCTCTGCGTGGTGATGATCGTTGCGTGCGCCTTCCTCACCAAGCCCTGGGGCATCGGCCTGGGCTGGATCCTGCAGCTGGTCCTGATCCTCACCGGGATCTTCGAGCCGGCCATGTTCCTGGTGGGCACCCTGTTCGCCGCGGCGTGGTGGTACGGGATCCGCACCGGAATCCGGCTGGACCGGGAAGCCGGGGAACGGGCCCGCGAACAGGCTGCCTGGGAAGCCGCCCATCCGGAGGAGGCCGGGCCCGGCCAGCAGCCGCAGTCCCCGTAGACTTGACCCCGAAACCCCTTACCAACGCATTGGAGCAGTTGTGACTACTGAGCGCACCCTCGTACTGATCAAGCCCGACGGCGTCGCCCGCAACCTTACGGGCGCCATCCTGGCCCGGATCGAAGCCAAGGGCTACACCCTGGCTGAGCTGAAGAAGGTTGACGCCTCACGCGAACTCCTGGAGCAGCACTACGAGGAGCACGTGGGCAAGCCCTTCTACGAGCCCCTGGTGGACTTCATGCTCTCCGGACCCGTGGTGGCGGCCATCTTCGAGGGCCACCGCGTCATCGAGGGCTTCCGTTCGCTGGCCGGCACCACCGACCCCACCACGGCCGCCCCCGGCACCATCCGCGGCGACTTCGGCCGCGACTGGGGCCTGAAAGTCCAGCAGAACCTGGTCCACGGCTCCGACTCCGCCGAATCCGCCGGACGCGAGATCAAGATCTGGTTCCAGGGCTGACAGCCCAGGGACAGCAAAAAGCCCCTGGTTCCTCGGAACCAGGGGCTTTTTCCGTCAGCAGGCCTAGAAGCCGGAGGTGCCGGCGAACACCTGGATGAAGGCGAAGAAGATGGTGGCGATGACGGCCACATACAGCAGGGCGGTGATGATCCAGCCAGAGTCACCCAGGATGCGGGCGGCGTTGGCGGGGGCGGGAATGACCCCGGCGCTGATGTTCCGGATGGTCACCCAGACAAACAGCGGGATCATGGCTGCCCAGACAACCATGCAGAACGGGCACAGTATGTGGATGACGTAGAGGGCCTGGGACCACAGCCACACCACGAACGCGAAACCGAGCGTGACCCCCGCCTGGAGGCCCACCCAGTACCACCGCGCAAACTGGGCGCCGGCCAGCAGTGACATGCCCACGGTGATGGCGATGGCGAACGCCACGATGCCGATAAACATATTGGGGAAGCCAAACAGCGAGCTCTGCCACGTCTGCATCACCTGGCCGCAGGAGATCCACGGGTTCACGTCGCACACCGTGGTGTGGTTGGGGTCCTTGAGGACCTCCAGTTTCTCCAGCACCAGCGTTCCGGAAGCCAGCCATCCGACCACCCCGGTAATGACCATCAGCCAGCCAAGCGGCCGGTCACGGGTCATCCGCGGGCGGGCTGCGGCTGCACTGCTGTCCGGATCCACAGTCCGTTCCGGCGTGTGGGTGCCGCTCAAGGGGGAGATGCTGGGCATTGGCAAGGCGTCCTTTTCATCGGGTGGTCCTTGCCCGATTGTAACGCCGGACGCTGGAAAGACCTTCAAGGAAAGCGAACAAGTGCTGCTGCTTCCGCCGTGGAATAGCCGGGGTATGAGAGAATGAACGTGGCTGGAACCCGATCCACATTCGGACTCCGGTCCGGCAGCTTGTTCGCAAGACCGCCAGTGATGAGCAGCGCAGGCTTTGGATTCTTTGATCCGAACTCCGCAACTCCATGGGGCGGCACCTGGTTGTGGCATGTGGAACAACGGGTTCTTGAACATCCTGCCGGCCCCCACGGGCTGCCGCACCCCACTGCCGGTGCGAACCTGGGGGTATCCACTTGACTTCTGTCAACGCCTGCGGGTTTTGACAATATGTGCCCCAATGGGTGCCGGATGTGGCGGTACGTCAGGGGCAGGAGTGTTGCCACATATGGATAATGAACAAGTTTTAGCCGTTAACGATGAAGCAGCGTCCGTGGATGCCGACTCCGTGCCGAAGAAGGCCACGAGGACCCGGCGGAAGGCCGCTCCGAAAACCGGCGAGGCCGTGGCCACTGAGGCTGCCGCCGAAGGTGTCACCGCCGAGGCCGGGGCCGCGGAAGCTGAGGCCGCCGAGGCCAAGGCGCCCGCCCGCCGCAGCCGTTCGCGCAAGAAAGTCGAGACCGCCGAGCCGCTTCCCGTCTTTGCTGCGGAGGCCGGCACCGAAACCGGGAACACCAACAACGCCAACGACGACGGCGCGCAGCAGGCGCCTGCCGCCGGGCCTGCAGAGGTTGCCGCGGAAGAATCGAAGCCCGTCCGGCGCCGCCGGGTTGCCACGCGCAAGACGTCTGCCCCGGCCGTCGTCGAGGCGGAGGAGCCGCCGGCAGGGACGGCCGCACCTGGGCCGGTTGACACCGAGCCGGCAGACACCGGGTCGGCTGAGCCCGCACCCGCGGCGTCTGGCACCGCTGTTCCGGCCGCCGCCGATGCGCCCGCCGGCTCTGAACCGGTAACTGAGGCTGCAGCCCAGGCGCCTGCCGCCAAAGCCGCCGGCGCTTCCGCGCAGCCAACGTCCGCCGTCGAGCCTTCCGTTGAAGGCGACGCCAATTCTTCTGCCGAGCCCGCGGCCGGCGCCGCAGGGTCGTCAGCCCCCGCCAGCCCGTTCGGGTCCCTGTTCATGGAACCGGGTTCCCCCACGTCGGTGCTGTTCCAGGCCCCGGACCTCAGCACTGTCGTCCGGCCCGCCCCGGTGCCCGTCGAGGATGCCGAGGCTGACGACGCCGAGGACGATTCGGACGACGCCGGCAACCGCCGGAGGCGCCGCGGCCGCGGCCGCCGCGGCCGCAGCAGGGCGGGCGAGCGTGACGGTGAAGAAGCCGACAGCGCCGCTGCCGCAGACAGCGACGCCGCCGAGGATGCTGATGAGGACTCCGCCGGGCAGGCCGATGAAGGCGTGACCTCCCGTCGCCGCCGCCGCCGCCGCCGTGGCGACCAGGACCTCGAACTGACGGGCGGGGAAGACGACGATCCGCCCAACACGGTCACCCGGGTCCGCGCTCCGCGCGCCGTCAGCGAACCCGCCGTGAACAACCGCGTCACCAGCGTCAAGGGCTCCACCCGCCTGGAAGCCAAGAAGCAGCGCCGCCGCGAATCACGCGATACCGGCCGCCGCCGCACCGTCATTACCGAAGCCGAGTTCCTGGCACGCCGGGAATCCGTGGACCGCCAGATGATCGTCCGCCAGCGCGACGACAGAATCCAGATCGCTGTCCTCGAAGACGGGGTCCTGGCCGAGCACTTCGTGTCCAAGACCCAGCAGGACTCCCTGATCGGCAACGTCTACCTGGGCAAGGTCCAGAACGTCCTGCCGTCCATGGAAGCTGCCTTCGTGGACATCGGCCGCGGCCGCAACGCCGTGCTGTACGCCGGCGAGGTGAACTGGGAGGCCGTCAACCTTGAGGGCAAGCAGCGCCGCATCGAGAACGCGCTGAAGTCCGGCGACACCGTCCTGGTCCAGGTGACCAAGGACCCGGTGGGCCACAAGGGCGCGCGCCTGACCAGCCAGATCTCCCTGCCCGGCCGCTACCTGGTGTACGTTCCCGGCGGCTCCATGACCGGCATTTCCCGGAAGCTTCCCGACGTCGAACGCAACCGCCTGAAGCGGATCCTCAAGGACCGCCTTCCCGAGCACGCCGGCGTGATTGTCCGTACGGCCGCGGAGGGTGCCTCCGAGGAAGAGCTGACGCACGACATCAACCGGCTGCGTGCCCAGTGGGAGGGCATCGAAAGCCAGTCGAAGTCCACCAAGATCCTTGCCCCCGAGCTGCTCTACGGCGAACCGGACCTCACCATCAAGGTGGTCCGCGACGTCTTCAACGAGGACTTCTCCAAGCTGATCGTCTCCGGCGAGGAAGCCTGGGACACCATCGAGGCATACGTCACATACGTCGCCCCGGACCTGGTGGGACGGCTCGAGAAGTGGACCAAGGACCAGGACATCTTCAGTGCCTGGCGCATCGATGAGCAGATCCACAAGGCCCTGGAACGGAAGGTCTTCCTGCCCTCCGGCGGCTCGCTGGTGATCGACCGGACCGAGGCCATGACCGTGGTGGACGTCAACACCGGCAAGTTCACCGGCAGCGGCGGCAACCTCGAAGAAACAGTCACCAAGAACAACCTGGAAGCTGCGGAGGAAGTAGTCCGGCAGCTCCGCCTCCGCGACATCGGCGGCATCATTGTCATCGACTTCATCGACATGGTCCTGGAGTCCAACCGCGACCTGGTCCTGCGGCGCATGGTGGAGTGCCTGGGCCGTGACCGCACCAAGCACCAGGTTGCCGAAGTCACCTCGCTGGGCCTGGTGCAGATGACCCGCAAGCGGATGGGCACGGGGCTCCTTGAAGTGTTCGGCGAGCAGTGCGAGGCCTGCGCCGGCCGCGGCGTGGTCACCCACGATGACCCGGTGGAACACCGCCGGGCGAACATTGTGGCTGCCGAGCATCACGTGCAGCGTGCCGAGCACCGCCCGGAAGCACGCGCCGAGGGCAACCGCATCGAGGCGCAGCGCACGGACAGCAGCCAGCCCGGTGCCCGGCCGGACCGGAAGCGCCGCCGCGGCCGCGGCGGCCAGCAGCCGGACGCCGCGCCGGCAGCTGCCGTCCACGTCCACACGGTCCACCCTGATCCGACGGACGCCGAGCGGCATGCGAAAGCGGAAGCCACCAGGCTGGCCCTTGCCAACATCGCGGCTGCCGCCCACGCGGCCCACCTGCATGACGACGAGTTGGCCGCCGCCAGGCAGGCAACGCAGGCCCAGCCCGCAGTTCCGGCTGAAACGGAGAAGCACGACAGCGATGCGTCTAGGCCCGCTGCCGTCCTGACCTTTGGCGGGGAGAAAGTCGTCCTGCCCTTCGTGGAGCACGCCGAGGAGCAGCAGCCAAAGCCTGCCCTCACCCTGGACCGCCTTGCCGCGGCCTTCGCCCACCTGGGCGAGCCCGCACCGGCAGCCGGCACGCCGGCTGGAACGCCGGACGTGCAGCCGGTCCAGCGCGGGGCGGAAGAGGCTCCCCAGCAGGCTCCTGCTCCGGAGCGGACACGTGAGCCGGAGCAGGCACCGGAACAGCGGGAGCCCGCAGCCGTCCAGCCGGAGCAGCGGCCGGTGGCCGCCGCAGCGGAGCAGGACTACTCGGACCACACCCTGGAGCAGTCACGCCCGCGCAGGGCACGCCGGAACCGGAGTGCCAGCCGCGCGCAGGGAGCAGCCAACGAGACCTCGGTCCAGCATCGCGAGAATGTTCCAGCCCCCGCGGCCGGGCATTCCCACGCCGCCAAGGCACCGGAAACGGACAAGGCGGGTGCTTCGCAGCCGGCCAGCGGCAAGCCCTCGGACGCGCCGATCATCCTCGGCGTCGGGGTGCCTGCCTCAGAGCTCTAGGAACTGGAGCTGCCACGCATGGAGTTACCGGAATCCGGGACCCAGGGCGGGTATTGACCGAATGCCCGGCCAGCCACAGTCAGTGGCCGGCCGGGCATCCGTCCTTTAAGGCGGCGCTCCGCAGCGCTTTTGACCACCCTCATTGAACACCGGCATTCCACCCCGCTCCGGCCGCACTGTGTCACCTTCACGCTGTGGACCTCAAAAAAGCTAGGCTGGGGAACCGACACGGGGTGCCGCGCAGAGAGCCGGCTGAGATCCAGACCCGTTGAACCTGTCCGGCTAGCACCGGCGAAGGGATGTCTCTTGTCTTCCACCCTTGCAATGCCCACTGCCACCATCCAGGGCACATCCGCGTGTGCTTCCGGGCCTGCAGCTGCTTCTGCGCCTGCAGCCCCCGGCCGCGAGTACCGCGGCGTGCCACGGGTCCTCTCCATTGCCGGATCCGATCCTTCCGGCGGGGCCGGCATCCAGGCGGACCTGAAAAGCATCGCCGCCCACGGCGGCTTCGGAATGGCTGCCATTACCGCCCTCACCGCACAGAACACCCGCGGCGTGCGCGGCGTCCACGTTCCCCCCGCCAACTTCCTTACCCAGCAGCTCGATGCCCTGAGCGACGACATCAGTATCGACGCCGTGAAGATCGGCATGCTGGGCGATGCCGGGGTGATCGAAGCCGTCCATGCATGGCTCGAAAAGGTGCGTCCCGCCGTCGTGGTCCTGGACCCTGTCA
This sequence comes from Pseudarthrobacter sp. NCCP-2145, assembly GCF_023708005.1. Taxonomy (NCBI): domain Bacteria; kingdom Bacillati; phylum Actinomycetota; class Actinomycetes; order Micrococcales; family Micrococcaceae; genus Pseudarthrobacter; species Pseudarthrobacter sp. NCCP-2145. Next base: position 37,297 of record NZ_BRCG01000015.1, read on the forward strand.
TGGTGGCCACCAGCGGCGACCGGCTCCTCCCGGAATCAGCCGAAGCCGCGCTTCGCGACCTGCTGCCGCTGGCGCAGCTCATCACGCCCAACCTGGCTGAACTCGCCATGCTCGTGGGCGGCGACGTGCAGCAGACCTGGGAAGGCGCCCTGGAACAGGGCCGGAACCTCTCCGCCGCCACGGGAGCCACGGTGCTGGTCAAGGGTGGGCACCTCGTAGGGGCCGAATGCCCCGATGCCCTCGTAAGCACCGCCGGGATGTTGTCCCGCGAGGTGGTCGTGGTTCCCGGTCAGCGGGTGGCAACAGTGAACAGCCACGGCACCGGATGCTCCCTGTCCGCGGCCATGGCCACGGTCCAGGCCCGGGTGGGGGACTGGGAGGCAGCCCTGCGCGAGGTCAAGCCCTGGCTTGCCGGCGCGCTGGAGGCCTCGGAGGCCCTGGAGGTGGGGGCGGGCAACGGGCCCGTGCACCACTTCCACCACCTGCCGGCCGTGCGCGGCGAGGGGAGCTTCGCGGCGCAGCTCTGGGCGGACGCCGCAAAGGACCTCGAGGACATCTACGCGCTGGACTTCATCCAGGGCCTGGCTTCCGGGAGCCTGCCGGAGAAGGAGTTTGCCTACTACCTCGCCCAGGACGCCATCTACCTCAACGGCTACTCACGGGTGCTGGCGCGGACCAGTGCACTGGCCCCCACCGAAGGGGAGCAGCTCTTCTGGGCACGTTCCGCCGCGCAGTGCCTGGAGGTGGAGTCCGAGCTGCACCGCTCCTGGCTCAGTACACGGACCGTTGAGCCGCAGCTGGGACCCGTCACCAAGTCCTACGTGGACCACCTGACGGCGGCATCGGCGTCGGGCAGTTACGCGGTGCTGGCCGCAGCGGTCCTGCCCTGCTTCTGGCTGTACGCCGAGGTGGGCGCAACACTCCACGCCCGGTTCGTGGCTGCAGGGGAACCGGCCGGCCACCCCTACGCCGAGTGGCTGCGCACGTACGCGGACGAGGACTTCGCTGCCGCCACCCGCACAGCGGTTGCGATTGTGGACGGGGCCGGCCGCAGCGCGTCCGCAGGGGACCGGGACGCCATGGTGGCGGCGTTCAGGCAGTCCTGCCGCCTCGAGGTGGACTTTTTCGACGCGCCGCGACTTCATTCCTGACACCCTGTTGCGCGTCCCGCCGGTACTATGGTGGGGCACAGGTAAGGGCGCGGACCTGGGCTGTGGTGCCTATCACAGACAACCCGCCGGAACCAGCCTCATTTGCGGCCGAAGCCAAAACTAGCGTATTCTAGATCTTCGGTGCTTACGCCAACACTTGGGTTATGACCCCACGGCGTTGAGGCACAGCGAGAGCCCACCCAATCATGGAACCGGGTTCCGCACGCAAATTTGTAATAAACGTCGAGAGAAGTGAGTTCCCAAGTGGTGTACGCGATTGTCCGCGCAGGCGGCCGCCAAGAGAAGGTTTCCGTTGGAGACTTCGTTACCCTGAACCGCGTCGCCGGTGGAGCTGGCAGCACCATTCAGCTGCCCGCACTGCTCCTGGTTGACGGTGACAAGGTCACCTCCGCCGCTGCTGACCTGGCCAAGGTAACTGTTACGGCTGAGATCCTCCAGGACCTCCGTGGTCCTAAGATTGTGATCCAGAAGTTCAAGAACAAGACCGGTTACAAGAAGCGCCAGGGTCACCGCCAGGAACTGACCAAGGTCAAGATCACTGGTATCAAGTAACCTTCCGTTACTGTTCAGGTTTTTCAGCAGATTCCCCAGAATTTAGAGGCAGGCATTTCAGATGGCACATAAAAAGGGCGCGAGCTCCACTCGCAACGGTCGTGACTCCAACGCACAGTACCTCGGCGTCAAGCGCTTCGGCGGCCAGGTGGTTTCCGCCGGCGAGATCATCGTCCGCCAGCGCGGCACCCACTTCCACCCGGGCGCCGGCGTTGGCCGTGGCGGCGACGACACCCTGTTCGCACTGACCCCGGGCGCCGTTGAATTCGGTACCCGCCGCGGTCGTCGCGTCGTCAACATCGTTGCTGCTGCAGCTGCAGAGTAACAACCAGATCTGAAGCGGTGGAGCGGGCCATATGGTCCGCTCCACTGTTCTTTTAACCGCATTACAATCATCTTGGCGCCCCGGGCGTCCAGGAAACAGCACTGAGGAGATCCACGTGGCCAGCTTTGTAGACCGGGTAGTACTGCACGTATCCGGCGGTACCGGCGGCCACGGGTGCGTCTCCGTCCACCGCGAGAAGTTCAAGCCCCTGGGAGGGCCCGACGGCGGCAACGGCGGCAATGGCGGCGACGTGATCCTTCGCGTGGACCACCAGACCACCACCCTCCTCGACTACCACCACGCACCCCACCGCCACGCCACCAACGGCGGCCCCGGCATGGGCGACTGGCGCGGCGGCAAGAACGGCGAGACCCTCATCCTTCCTGTCCCGGACGGCACCGTGGTCAAGTCCAAGGACGGCACCGTCCTCGCGGACCTCGTGGGTGAAGGCACCGAATACGTCGCGGCGGCCGGCGGCATCGGCGGCCTGGGCAACGCCGCGCTCTCCTCCCAGAAGCGCCGTGCGCCCGGCTTCGCCCTGCTCGGCATCGAAGGCGAATCCAGCGACATCGTCCTGGAACTGAAGTCCATTGCGGACATCGCCCTGGTCGGTTTCCCGTCCGCAGGAAAATCGAGCCTGATCGCGGCCATGTCCGCGGCCCGCCCCAAGATCGCCGACTATCCGTTCACCACACTGGTCCCCAACCTTGGCGTCGTGCAGGCCGGCGACGTCCGCTTCACCATTGCCGACGTGCCCGGGCTGATTGAAGGCGCCAGCGAAGGCAAGGGCCTGGGCCACCACTTCCTGCGCCACGTGGAGCGCTGCGCTGCCCTGGTCCACGTCCTGGACTGCGGCACCCTCGAGGCAGACCGCGATCCGCTTTCTGACCTGGCAGTCATTGAGGCCGAGCTGGAAAAGTACGCCGTGGACATGAGCTACGCAGGCCAGGACGGCGAGGTGGTTCCACTGAACCACCGACCCCGCCTCGTGGCCCTGAACAAGGTGGACCTGCCCGACGGCAAGGACATGGCCGAATTCGTCCGCCCGGAACTTGAGTCCCGCGGCTACCGCGTCTTCGAAATCTCGGCAACCAGCCACGAGGGCCTGCGGCAGCTGGGCTTCGCGATGGCCGAAATCGTGCAGGCAGCGCGGGACGCGGTGGCAGCAGCCCCGCCCAAGGTCCAGCCTGTGGTCATCAAGCCCCGCGCCGTCAACGAAACCGGGTTCCGGATCCGCCGGGAGGAGAAGGGCCTCGAGCCGCTGTTCCGCGTACTGGGCGAAAAGCCGGTGCGCTGGGTCAAGCAGACCGACTTCACCAACGAGGAAGCCATCGGCTACCTGGCCGACCGCCTGGCTAAGCTCGGTGTGGAAACGGAACTGTTCAAGCAGGGCGCTAAGCCCGGCGATACGGTTGTTATCGGCGAGGATGACGGCGTCGTCTTCGACTGGGAGCCCACCATGATGGCAGGCGCCGAACTGCTGGCCTCGCCGCGCGGTACGGACGTCCGTTTTGCGGACATCGGCGACCGCCCCACCCGTGGACAGAAACGTGAAGAGCAGCAGGAACGCAAGGACGCCAAGGCCGCTGCCCGGGCCGAACTCGAAGCGGAGCGCAAGGCCGGCATCTGGACCGAATCCGTGAGCAGCCGCAGGGTTGCCAAGCCGCTCAAGGAGAGTGGACTGGGCGCAGACGATGACATCTAGGGCTGCGTCCGCGGAACCGCTGGCGCGGTCCGTGGACAGGAGCGTGCTGGCCAACGCGCACCGGATCGTGGTGAAGGTGGGCTCGTCGTCGCTGACCAGCATCAAGGGCGGCATCTCGGAAGAGTCGCTGACCGCCCTCGCGGACGCACTCGCCGCCAAGCGCAACACCGGAACAGAGATCATCCTGGTTTCCTCCGGTGCCATCGCGGCGGGTCTTGCACCGCTTGGCCTCGCCAAGCGCCCCCGCGACCTCGCCACCCAGCAGGCGGCCGCCAGCGTTGGCCAGGGCCTGCTCATGGCCCGCTACACCCAGGCTTTCGGGGCCCACGGCGTGACCGTCAGCCAGGTGCTCCTCACCGCCGAAGACCTGATGCGCCGCAGCCAGCACACCAACGCGTTCCGCGCCCTCAACCGGCTGCTCAGCCTCGGCGTGGTCCCCGTGGTCAACGAAAACGACACCGTAGCCACCCATGAAATCCGCTTCGGTGACAACGACCGGCTCGCCGCCCTCGTGGCCCACCTGGTCCGCGCCGACGCGCTGGTCCTGCTGTCCGACGTCGACTCCCTCTACGACGGCCCGCCGTCCCTTGGCGCGAAGCGGATCCCGCTGGTGGAGGGGGCGCACGACCTCGACGGTGTCTCCATTGGCAAGACCGGCAAGGCCGGCGTCGGCACCGGCGGCATGCTCACCAAAGTGGAGGCAGCGTCCATGGCAGCGGGATCCGGCATCCACGCCCTGGTCACTTCCACGCCCAACGCCGCCGCGGCCCTTAACGGCGAGGACGTGGGCACCTGGTTCACGGTCAACGGCGCCCGGAAGCCCGTCAGGCTTCTCTGGCTGGCGCACGTGGCCTCCGTCCAGGGACGGCTCGTGCTGGACGACGGCGCTGTGAAGGCCATCCGCCATCACCGCACGTCACTGCTGCCTGCCGGCATTTCCGCCGTCCACGGTGATTTTGAAGCCGGCGACGCCGTGGAGATAGCAGGAGCCGACGGTACGGTGGTGGCGCGCGGACTGGTGAACTACTCCTCCGCGGAGCTGCCCCAAATGCTGGGCCGGTCCACCAGGGACCTCGGTGAGGCGCTGGGCAGCGGCTATGACCGTGAAGTTGTTCATGTTGACGACCTGGTGCTGGTCTGAGCTTCCGGCTCGCCTAAACTTGGAACATGACTGAGGCCCTGATCCACAAGACTGCCGAAAATTCCGGACACACCGCTGCCGCCACGCAGCCCGTTGAGTCATCGGCAGCACCGGTCCCGGCTGACATTCCGTTGTCTTCCGGCGACGTCGAGGCCGCAGTGCACGCCATCGCCGACCGTTCCCGCCACGCGGCGCGGCGGATGGCCATGGCCAACCGGGCATGGAAGGACCGCGCCCTCCGCGCAGTAGGCACAGCCCTGCAGGAGAGCACTGAATCCATCCTCACCGCCAACGCCATGGACGTGGCGGCAGGAAAGGCCAACGGCACCTCCGCGGCCATGCTGGACCGCCTGACCCTGACGGAAACCCGCATCGCGGGCCTGGTGTCGGCCCTGGAAAACCTGGCCAACCTGCCCGACCCCGTAGGCAACGTTGTGCGCGGGCAGACGCTCCCCAACGGCCTGCGGCTCCGACAGGTCAACGTCCCCATGGGCGTGGTGGCCGCCATCTACGAAGCACGGCCGAATGTCACGGTGGACATTGCCGGGCTGGCACTCAAGAGCGGCAACGCCGTGATCCTGCGCGGCGGCAGCGCCGCCCAGGCAACCAACGAGGTGCTGGTGCGGGTACTGCGCGAAGCGCTCGAATCCGTGGGCCTGCCCGCCGACGCTGTCCAAACGGTGGACCAGTACGGCCGCGCCGGCGCCAATGTCCTGATGAAGGCCCGCGGCCGGGTGGACGTACTCATTCCCCGTGGCGGCCGCGAGCTGATCCAGACCGTCGTCACCAACTCCGCTGTCCCCGTCATCGAAACCGGTGAGGGGAACGTGCACATCTTCATCGACGAGTCGGCCAGCGAGGACATGGCGGTGGAGATCCTCCTGAACGCCAAGACGCAACGGCCCAGCGTCTGCAACACGGTGGAGACGCTCCTGGTCCACTCCGGTTCACGCGTGCTTCCTGCCGTTGCGGCCGCCCTGCGCAAGGCCGGCGTCCGGCTGCACACCGATGAGCGCACCCGCGCCGCCCTTCCTGCCTCCATCGAGTCGGAACCGGCCACCGACGAGGACTGGGCCACCGAATACATGGACCTTGACCTTGCGGTCGCCATGGTGGACAGCCTCGATGAGGCAGTCAGCCACATCCGCACCTGGTCTACCGGCCATACCGAGGCCATCCTCACCAATGACCTGTCCAACGCCGAGCGTTTCATTGCCGAGGTGGATTCCGCGGCCGTCATTGTCAACGCGTCCACCCGGTTTACCGACGGCGGAGAGCTGGGGCTGGGTGCCGAGGTGGGGATTTCCACCCAGAAACTGCACGCCCGCGGTCCCATGGGGCTGACCGAACTCACCACCACGAAGTGGATCGTGCAGGGCGAGGGCCAGGTGCGCGGGTAGCGCACGGTAACATAGACCAGAAGCCAGAAACGGCGGAGCTTTCCGCTGCCACAATCGTTTGAGCCCAAGGGGAGAACATGCTGTTCCAGCAGATTGCCACGTCCGTCGCCGAAGGCGAAGAACACGAACTCGCGCCGCTGTGGGCTGAGCCGTGGGTCTTCGGTGTGGTCATCTTCGCCATCCTGCTGGTCATGATGTTCATCACCCTGTCCTACTCCAACCTGGGCAACCGCCACACGGCCACCGAGGAGCACGCGGATCCGCACCGCCAGCACCCGAACAAGCACGATCACGGGCAGGGCCACTAACATTTCCCGCGTTTTGCACCGCTCGGGTGCCAACGGCAGGCTGCGGCTGGGCGTGATGGGCGGGACATTCGATCCCATCCACCACGGCCACCTGGTGGCGGCCAGCGAGGTAGCGGCGGAATTCGACCTGGACGAGGTGGTTTTCGTCCCCACCGGCCAGCCGTGGCAGAAGTCCCACAAGCACGTCAGCGAACCCGAGCACCGCTACCTGATGACCGTCATCGCCACGGCGTCAAACCCGCGCTTTACGGTCAGCAGGGTGGACGTTGACCGGCCGGGTCCCACGTACACCATCGATACCCTCCGCGACCTCCGGGCCCAGCGCCCCGACGCCGACCTCTTCTTCATCACCGGGGCGGACGCCCTGGCGCAGATCCTCTCCTGGAAGGACATCGACGAACTGTGGTCGCTGGCCCATTTCGTCGGGGTCACTCGGCCCGGGCATGTCCTGGACGGCATGGGACGCGATGATGTCAGCCTCCTGGAGGTCCCGGCCATGGCCATCTCCTCGACGGACTGCCGCGCGCGCGTGGCCGCGAACCATCCGGTCTGGTACCTGGTGCCGGACGGCGTCGTCCAGTACATCGCCAAATACGGCCTGTATGAAGCCGCCGCGGAAGCCGACGCGCCACCGTCCCTAGCACGTGAACCAGCCAGTACTGAATGAGTTCTCAATGAGTCAGGAACAGCCCCCCATCCGCAGCCGCCGGGAACTCCGGAAGGCCCGGGACGCCCAGCAGGAGTCTGCTTCAAAGGGCGCGGAGCAGCTCCCGCCTGCCCCCACGACAGTTGCTGCTGCCCCGGTTGCTGCTGCGCCCCCAAGGATCGGTGACGCCGGAACGGCCGCCGGGCAGGCAAATACCCCGCGGTCATCCCAGATCCGGGCGCGGGACCGTGCAACCCTTCGCGCCATCAAGGAGCTGGAGGAAAAAGAAGGCCAGCTCTCCGCCGGTGGTCCTCCCACCCGTCGGCAGCTCCGCCTCCAGCAGCTGAAGGAACAGGCGCTGACGGCGGCCAACCCCATTGTTCCGCCGGCTTCCACTCCGCCCGCTTCCGCTCCTCTGCGTTCCGCGGAGGGGCCCCGGGTTGACGGCAGGCAAAAGGACAACGGCCATAAGGACAGCGGCCACAGAGACAGTCACGCCGGCCCGGAAAACACCGGCGCGGGGGAGCAGGCCCGTGTGGGCGGTACACCCGCCCCCGGCGTAAAGGCCGGTTCACCGGGCCCCGAGGGCATGACCGTGGAACAGGCTCTGGCCGCCCGCTCCCTGCTCGCAGAGCAGGCAAAAAACCAGATCGCCAAAATGGAGCACATTGCCTCCCTGGATCCCGAAGCGGTTGATCCGGAGATTCTGGCTGAGCAAATCGCCCTGGCGGAACGAGCGGCGGTCATGAACCGCCGGGCCATGGCCAGGCAAAAACTGGCTGAGCAGGCCGGAGCCCCTTCGGTTCCCCCGGCTCCGGCAACCCCTCCGAAAGATCCCGGCCAGGGACGTTCCCGGGATGCCGGAAAGCTGCCCGTGGATGCCGCCACAAAGGACCAGGCCGGGAAGCCCGCGGCCGGACAGCGCCCCGCGCCCTCTACCGCCAATAACCTGGCCATGGTCACGCCGCTGGAATTCGTGCAGGTCCCCGGCATCGACCGGCCCGTCATGAAGCCGCCCGCAACTTCGCACGTACCGGTCACCACCCGCCCGGGAACCAAGGTCACCCCTTCCGGTACCAAGAAGCGGCGTTCACCAGGCTCACAGCGCACTGCCACCGCTGAGGACGGTCCCGGCCGCTCGCAGGTGATCGCAAGGGCTGAAGCTGCCGCCCGGGCCGCTGCCCGCCCGCAGCAGGTGGTTACTGAAGAGCACCAGGGGGAGGACCTCTTCGAGGACCTCCCGCGGATCCCGGCCTCGTCCGCCCACGGCCTGGATCCCCTGGACGCAGCTACGGCGGGACTGGCCCGGGCGAACCGGACCAGGGTCCTGCAGTTCCTGATCCTGGCATTCGGCATCGTGGCACTCGTCTCAGGCATCATCCTGATCATTAGCGGCATGTCCCGCTGACCACCAACAGCCGGCCGGCAACGGACGGCCCCTGCATATTTAACCCAACAAGGAGTCACGTGACTGCATCAGAATCGTCCATCACCATAGCCCGCGCCGCCGCCAGGGCAGCCGCGGACAAGATTGCCCAGGATATTGTTGCCCTGGACGTCAGCGAGCGGCTCGCCCTGGCCGACGTTTTCCTCATCGCCTCGGCACCCAGCGAACGCCAGGTCAACGCCATCGTTGACGGTATTGAGGAAGAACTCGCCAAGCAGGACCTGCGGCCCGTCCGGCGTGAAGGCCGTTCCGGTGGCCGTTGGGTGCTGCTGGACTACTCGGACATTGTTATCCACGTCCAGCACGAGGAGGACCGCGTGTTCTACGCCCTGGAACGCCTCTGGAAGGACTGCCCTGTGGTGGACCTGCAGCTCGGGGATGACGCGTCAGCCAAGGCCACCGCAGGGTCCGAGACCGAATAAATCCGCGGAATCGCGCGGAATATGCCCGATTTGGAATTTTCGGAATTGCTGTTCTAAGATATTTGAGTTGCTTCGGGGAAAGCCGAAAAAGCTCGAAAGGGCAGCAATTGTTCGGGGCTGTGGCGCAGCTGGTAGCGCACCTGCATGGCATGCAGGGGGTCAGGGGTTCGAGTCCCCTCAGCTCCACCGAATAATCCGCCGGAATCACTGTGATTCCGGCGGATTTTTTTTGTTTGCCGTCTCCCGGGAACCCAGCCGCGCGCCCGGACAAGCCCCAGGCCGGGACACGGCACCACGATTGGCGTGCGGGGCGAAAGTGCATTAAGCTGATCAGGTTGCTTCGGGGAGTTATTCCGGAAGCGGCACATCCGGGGCTGTGGCGCAGCTGGTAGCGCACCTGCATGGCATGCAGGGGGTCAGGGGTTCGAGTCCCCTCAGCTCCACCGATTAACATCTGCACCGAGCCGGAAGGCGAAGGAGCATCGGAAGGGACGGTCCCATCGGGACCGTCCCTTCCGCGTTAACCCAGCTGCCCCTTCAGAGCCAGGCTGTCCGCCGCAGCGGGGGTTCATCACCGCCCGGCCGCTGGACCAGGACCTGGTTGACGCCCGTCAGCCCGCCCTCAAAGCCAAGCGCGCTGGACGCCATATACAACCGCCAGACCCGCGCCCTGCCCAGGCTGGCCAGCTTTACGGCGTGGTCCCAGTTGGCCTCCAGCCTGCTGACCCAGGCACGCAGGGTCAACGCATAGTGCCGCCGCAGCGCCTCCACATCCAGGACCTCGAATCCGGTGCCCTCCAGGGCAGCCACCATCTCGCCAAGGCTGATCATCTCCCCGTCCGGAAACACGTAGCGCGGAATGAACGAATCAGGATCCGGCCTGGTGGGGCCCGCGTTCCAGGAAATTGCATGGTTCAGCAGCCGCCCGCCAGGCCGGAGCAGGCTGAACAAAGCGGCGGCGTAGGCTGGCGTCTGTTCCCTGCCCACATGTTCGGACATCCCGATGGAGCTGATGGCATCGAAAGGTCCGTCCCCGATGTCCCGGTAGTCCTGGACCCTTATGTCCACCCGCTCGGTCAGGCCGGCCTCGGCGGCCCGCTTGCGTGCAAGGTTTGCCTGCTCCGTGGAAAGGGTGATGCCCACCACCGTTGCGCCGTACTTTCCGGCAGCATGGAGGGCGAAGCTTCCCCATCCGCAGCCTACGTCCAGCACCCGCATTCCCGGCCGCAGGCCCAGCTTCCGGCACACCAGGTCCAGTTTTGCCTCCTGGGCTTCTTCCAGGCCGGCGGCGAGCCGGTTGCCCGACTCCGGGGATTCCGTGCCGTAGCTGCCGTCCGGCCAGACCGCGCACGAATAGACCATGGACTGCCCCAGCACCAGTGCGTAGAAATCGTTGCCCACATCGTAGTGATGGGAGATGGCTGCCGAGTCGCGCCGGCGCGAATGCAGCCGGCCCTTCTTCACCACTTTTGCCTCCTCGGGCGGCGGCGCCGGATTGGGGCCCAGCGCCCCCAGCCGGACGGCCGTGCGGAGCAGCGTCCACATTTCCCGGGCCGTGAGCCGCCGGAACGGACCGGGCTCCGCGAACTTCCCGGCTGAACTCAACGCGGTGAACGCCGCGAAGATGTCCCCGGGCGAATCGATGTCGCCCGCCACGTAGGCACGGCTCAGGCCGAGCTGGCCCGGGGACCACAGGATCCGGCGGAGGGCCCGGCGGGAACGGAACTCCAGGACAGGTGCACCCTCAGGCCCTGCCTCTGACCCGTCCCAGGCCCGCAGGCGCAACGGCAGCTCTTCGGTGTCCAGCACAACTGACAGGGCCTGGGCCAGGCGCGCTGCGTGTCCTTTGTGTGTGGTCATGGTGGTCCTCCCGTCTCCATGGGCCAAGACTAAGGCCGGGAGACGCCCCGCGACTATCATGGGGGAGTGAATTCTGCCCGTGCCGACGTCGTTGTCATCGGCGCGGGCCAGGCCGGGCTTTCGGCTGCCTACCACCTTCAGCGCCGCGGTGTTGACCATGTAATCCTCGACGCCGAGGATGGTCCCGGCGGCGCGTGGCGGCACCGGTGGAAAAGCCTTCGGATGGAAACGGTCAACGGCATCAGTGATCTTCCCGGTATAGCCAAGCCCGCCGTGGATCCGCGCGAGCCCAGTTCGGAATTCCTGGCACGCTACTTCCGCGACTACGAGGAGGAACTCGGGCTGTCCGTCCGGCGGCCCGTGAAGGTCCACTCGGTGAGCCGGGAGGACACAGACCCCGCCGGCCTGCTGGGGATCGCCACATCGGACGGAGACTGGACAGCCAGGGCCGTCATCAACGCCACCGGCACCTGGACCCGCCCGTTCTGGCCCATCTACCCCGGGCAGTCCACCTTCCGCGGACGCCAGCTCCACGTGGCGGACTACGTCTCCGCGGAGGAGTTCAAAGGACAGCACGTGATTGTGGTGGGCGGCGGCATCTCGGCTGTCGGCCTCCTTGACGAAATCTCGCGCGTCACCACCACCAGCTGGTTCACCCGCCGGGAACCGGTGTGGCGGGATGAGGAGTTCGACGCCAGGGCGGGACACGACGCGGTGGCCCTGGTGGAGGAACGGGTCCGCAGGGGCCTGCCGCCGCAGAGCGTGGTGTCGGTGACCGGCCTGATCTGGACGCCGGCCCTCAAGGCGGCGGCGGCCAGGGGCGCCCTGGACCGGCAGCCGATGTTCACCTCCATAGAGCCCGGCGGCGTCAGGCTCGCTGAAGGAGGTTTCCAGCCGGCAGATGCGATCCTGTGGGCCACCGGGTTCCGTGCGGAGCTGGAGCATCTCGCGCCGCTGCACCTGCGGGGACCCGGCGGCGGCATAGCGATGGAAGGAACCCAGGTAGCCTCGGAACCCCGCGTCCACCTGGTCGGTTACGGGCCGTCGTCGTCCACGATCGGGGCCAACAGGGCCGGACGCGCCGCCGTGGCGGCCATCCTCAAACTCCCCGGGATCAGTCAGGCGGCAACACCGGTAAGTTGGGGCTGACGGACGGGGCACGGCCCGTGCCCGGTCCACGCACCCAAGCAAACGCACACAGCACACGCACAACGGAAGCGGCAGAACACGTGGCATCAGACACTCTTCAGGACGTCTTCAGCGCACTTCGGCGGAGGCCGGATGTGGAAGCGCCCAACCTGCAGGCGTGGGACGCCACGGACCGGCTCCTGCTGGAGACAGCCGCGGAACTGGTCCTCGGCGGAAGCGCGATTGCCGTTATCGGGGACCGGTACGGGGCCTTGACCCTTGGCGCCCTGGCCACGCTCAGCCCGGTTTCGGTCCGCGTGCACCAGGACCTGTTCACCGGAGAGCGCGCTCTGCAGCTCAACGCGGCCGCATGTCGCAACGCCGCCCACGTGCCGGAGCCAACAGCAGGAACGTCCGACGGCGGAGCCGGGAACCCGCCTGGCTTCACGCAGGTGCCGCTCGGGCCTGAGCTCCTTGCCGGCGCCCGGGCGGTGCTTTTGCAGTTGCCCAAGACCCTGGCGGAACTGGATGAAGTTGCTGCCGCCGTAGCCCGGTACGCCGCACCTGACGTCGCGCTGCTCGCGGGCGGGCGGGTCAAGCACATGACGCTCGGCATGAACTCCGTGCTGGAACGGCACTTCCGCTCGGTCCGGCCCCAGCTCGCCCGGCAGAAATCGCGCGTGATCCTGGCGGGCGGGCCGCAGGGGAGCGGGGAGAAGGAACGCTATCCCGTCGTCGAACACCTCGCCGAACTGGACCTCAAGGTCGCCGCCCACGGTGCCGTCTTCGCAGGAACCAAACTGGACATCGGCACCAGGTTCCTGCTGACGTTCCTTCCCTCCATGAAGGCGGCCCGGCACGCCGTCGACCTCGGCTGCGGCACCGGAATCCTTGCCGCCATGTACGCCCGGCAGCACCCCGGTTCCCAGGTGACCGCCACGGACCAGTCCGCCGCGGCTGTGGCCTCCGCGCTGGCCACGGCGGAGGCCAACGCCCTGGCGGATCGCATCACGGTCCTGCAGGACGACGCGCTCAGCACCATGGCGGACGGCAGCGTGGACCTGGTCCTGCTCAACCCGCCGTTCCATGTGGGTGCGGGCGTCCACGCCGGTGCAGGTTTGAAGATGATCGAAGCCGCGGGCAGGGTGCTCGCTCCGGGCGGCGAACTGTGGACGGTCTTCAACCGCCACCTGCCCTACCCGCCGGCCCTTGAGCGGCACGTCGGGCCCACCGTGGTGAAGGGCCGGAACCCCAAGTTCACGGTGACCTTGAGCACCCGCCGCGGCACGGACCCGGCAGGGGCGTGAGCCCGTGGGCCCGCAGCCTGCCGGGCAGCACCACCTTCGCTGCCGGGCTGCGCACGGGGGCCGCGCCGCGCCGTCGTGCCGTCCTATGGGTGTCTGACCACGCGTAACGTACGATTCAAGCATCACCATATGTACGTGGCCGAAGACGTTTAGGGGACGCTGTGACTGAGATCCGCCAATCCTCACCGAGGCGCGGAACCAACCTGCCCAAAATGGGGGACTTCAACCTCACGGTGATCCTGGACGCCATCCGCAGGTCCTCCGGCGGCCTCAGCCGCGTGGAACTTGCCCAGATTGTGGGCCTGTCCCCGCAGACCATCTCCAACATCTCCCGGCGCCTCCTGGACCAGAACCTGATCGTGGAGGCCGGCAAGGAAGGCAGCGGCCCGGGCAAGCCGCGCACCATCCTCAGGCTCAACCCCGGCGGTGTGTTCGCCCTCGGCGTCCACCTCGATCCCGCGGTGACCACGTTCGTGGTCCTGGACCTCGTGGGCTCGGTGGTGCGGCATTCCCGGATAAAAACACCCGGCGGCAACGACCCCTCGGCCGTCATCACCACCATCGCGGCCGAAATCGACCAGCTGGTGGAGGATTCCGGCGTGGACAGGGAGCGGATCGCCGGCCTGGGAGTGGCCGCACCGGGCCCCATCGACCTGGACAACGGCACAGTGGTGGATCCGCCGCTGCTGCCCGGCTGGGACAGGGTGGAACTGCGCAGCGCCCTTTCCGAAGCCACCGGATACTCGGTCCTGGTGGACAAGGACGTCACCAGCGCGGCCGTGGCGGAAACCTGGGCCGGCGGCCCCAGCGGCTCCGGCAGCTTCATCTTCATGTACATGGGCACCGGCATAGGCTGCGGCATTGTCCTCAATGATGAGGTCATCCGGGGAACCTCCGGAAACGCCGGCGAGATCGGCCACATCATTGTGGATCCCGACGGCGCCCCCTGTGACTGCGGCCTGCGCGGCTGCGTGAAATCCACCTGCATCCCGCAGGTGCTGGTAGCCGAAGCGGAAGACGCCGGCATCCTGGACGGCTCCCGGTCAGGCAACAGCGGAGCGGAAATCCAGCAGAGCTTTTCCCGTTTGTGCGACCTCGCGGACCAGGGCAACGAACAGGCACTTGCCATCATTGACCGGTCCGCGGTGCGCGTGGCCCGGGCCGTGGCCGTGGTGACCAACACGCTGGACGTTGAACGGGTGGTGTTCGGCGGGCCGTTCTGGAGCCGCCTGGCAGACCGCTACCTGGAGAAGGTCCCGGCGCTGCTGGATGCCCACAGCGACACCCGGCTCATCCATCCCATCGATGTTGTGGGCACCGGGGTGGGGGACGACGTCGGCGCCATCGGGGCGGCTTCCCTGGTCCTGGAGCATACGCTGGCCCCGCGGGCCCAGCGGCTCCTCCTGGAGAGCTGACCCGACGGGCTGTGCGCAGCGCCTTGCCTGCCGCAGGACGTCCATCTAGCATGTGCATACTGTGCGGTTTGGGGCCCGCCAACAACAGGGCCGCCGCCATCGACCGAATGGAGCGCCATGCGTCGCCGGGCCTTGAAGACCATGTCCCTGATTGCCGCGGCAACGGTAGCCCTGGCGGCCTGCAGCCCGGACGATCCCGGCGCTTCGTCCAAAACCCTGAAAGTTGCGTACCAGAAAACGGACTCCTTCACCGCCCTGGACACCATGCTCCAGGCCGCCAAACAGGAGTTTGAGGCGGCGAACCAGGGAGTGACCGTTGAGCTGCAGCCCATCCAGGCCAACGACGACGACTACGGGACGAAACTGGCCCTCGCGCTGCGCTCGCCATCCACGGCGCCCGACGTTTTCTACGAGGACACGTTCAAGGTCCGCTCCGACGTGGACGCCGGCTACCTCCTGAAGCTGGACAGCTACCTGGAGGGCTGGGAGGACTGGGACACGTTCGACGACGGCGCCAAGGCGGCAGGGCGGGCGGACGACGGCGGGACGTACGCAGTGCCCCTGGGCACCGACACCCGCGCCATCTGGTACAACCGGAAAGTCCTGGAAGCTGCCGGGGTCACCCTTCCCTGGGAGCCGCGCAGCTGGCAGGACATCCTGGACACGGCACGGAAGATCAAGGCCAACGACCCCACCGTTATCCCGTTCAACATGTACGCCGGCAAGGGAACCGGCGAGGGGACCGTGATGCAGAGCTTCTACGAGCTGCTGTATGGCACGGGATCATCGCTCTACGACGAAGAGGCCGGAAAGTGGGTGGTGGGTTCGGCCGGCTTCCAGGACTCGCTGGCCTTCCTCAAAACCCTTTATGACGAACAGCTGGCCGTTTCCCCAGCCGAGGCCCTCGACGCCAACGTGTGGAAGAAGGTGTTCGGCGAGTGGCTGCCCAACGCCAGGATGGGCGCCACCGTCGAAGGCTCCTACGCGCCGTCGTTCTGGCAGGATGGCGGAAGCTATGAGTGGCCCGGCTACGAACAGGACATGGGCGTTGCCCCCTTCCCCACCCAGAACGGCCAGGCCCCGGGAGCTGTGAGCATGTCCGGCGGCTGGACACTGGCGCTCGGGGCGGAGACCAAGGAGCCTGAGCTGGCATTCAGCTTCCTGACCACTGCGCTCAAGGAAGAGAACTCCCTCAGCTTCACCGTGGAAAGCTCGCAGATTGCCGTCCGCAAGGACGTGGCCGCCGACCCCGGTTACCTTGACGCCAATCCGTTCGTCAGGGATGTCTCCGCGCTTGTTTCGGTCACCAAGTACCGCCCTGCAACTGCCGACTACCCCCGGATTTCCGCGGCTGTCCAGGAAGCCACCGAGGCCGTCATCACCGGCACCAGGTCGCCCCAGGAAGCGGCTGCGGACTACGATGCCGCAGTGGCGGACATCGTGGGTGCCGCCAAGACCGTCCGGAAGTAGCGGGTGCGGTCTCCAGCCACGGCACGGCAACTGCTCCGTTACCTCCCGGTCCTTCCTGCTGTCCTGCTCCTCCTTGTCTTCCTGGCGGGCCCCGTGCTCTGGGCATTCCACGCATCCCTCACTGACGCCGGCCTCACCGGGCGCAGTGCCCGCAATCCCTCATGGGTGGGGCTGGAGAACTACCAGAGGTTGCTTACGGATCCCGTGTTTCCGCTCTCCGTCCTCCTCACGGTGGTGTTCGTGGCGGGGTCGGCGGTACTGGGACAGAACCTGCTGGGCCTCGCGCTGGCCGTACTGATGCGGCGGGCACGGCCGCTGGTGTCCGCCGTCGTCGGCACCACCGTGGTGGCCGCCTGGGTGCTGCCGGAAATCGTGGCCGCCTTCGCCGCCTATGCCTACTTCAGCGGGGACGGGACCCTGAACCAGCTGCTGGGCGGCCTGGGATTTGTCCGGCAGGACTGGCTGTACGCCTTTCCCATGGTGGCCGTGATGCTCGCCAACGTGTGGCGGGGGACAGCCTTTTCCATGCTGGTGTACCGGGCCGCATTGAATGAGGTTCCGGCCGAGGTGACCGAGGCGGCCCAGATGGATGGCGCCCACGGCTGGCAGCGGTTCGCGTTCATTACGCTGCCGATGATCCGGGGGAGCATCACCACCAACCTGATGCTGATCACGCTGCAGACCCTCGCCGTCTTCACGCTCGTCTGGGTGATGACAGCGGGCGGGCCGGCCAACGCCAGCACCACACTGCCGGTCCTCGCATACCAGGAGGCCTTCAAGTTCGGTGATATCGGCTACGGGACAGCGGTGGCTTCGGTGCTCATCCTGATCGGCGCCGCCTTTGGACTGGCGTACGTGCGGCTGCTCCGGGAGCCCCGGCCATGACCGCCCCCGCCAGGACGCCGGGCAGCCCTCCGGTCCGGCCTTACGCACCCAGGCGGCGCCAGGCCGGCAGCACTCCAGCTGACCTGGTGCTGCTGCTGATCGGCGCCTGCTTCCTGCTGCCCCTGCTCTGGCTCATCCTGGCTTCGCTGGACGCCGAAGCCGGGCATGAGCTGAGGCTTCCGGACCGGGCCGGCCTGGACAACTTCGCCGCAGTGCTGACGCCGGAGTTGCTGCTCCGGCCGCTGTGGAACAGTGTGCTGCTCTCCGGGGGGACGGCCACGGTCACCGTTGTGGCGGCTGTACTGGCGGCCTACCCGCTGTCCCGCTACCGGTCCAGGTTCAACCGGCCCTTCATGTACACCGTCCTTTTTGGGACCTGCCTGCCCATCACGGCGATCATGGTCCCCGTGTATGGGCTCTTCGTCCAGCTTGAGCTGCTCGATTCGATGACTGCCACCATCTTCTTTATGGCCACCACCACCCTGCCCATGGCCATCTGGATGACCCGGAACTTCATGGAGGGCGTGCCGGTGTCGCTGGAAGAAGCAGCCTGGGTGGATGGCGCATCGCGGATGACCGCCCTGCGGACCATTGTCCTGCCGCTGATGAAGCAGGGGCTGGGAGTGGTGTTCATTTTCGTGTTCATCCAGGCCTGGGGAAACTTCTTCGTCCCGTTCGTCCTGCTCCTCTCGGAGGCACGGCAGCCCGCGGCGGTGTCCATCTTCAGCTTCTTCGGACAGCACGGTGCAGTGGCCTACGGCCAGCTGGCCGCGTTCTCCATCCTGTATTCGCTGCCGGTGCTGGTCCTCTACGTCATCGTGGCGAGGGGCGGCAGCGGTTCCTTTGCCCTGTCCGGAGCGGTCCGGGGCTGAACAGGCCCCGCGGCCGCAACCGGACGGGCAGGAGGGACGGTTTCAGTCGATATCCTCGAGGACCACACCGAATGGAAGGGCCTCGTCGAGGTGGGCCTGGTGGCCGGTGGCACCCGGGTTGTACGTGACCCGTACTCCATGAAGCTTGTCCGCAGCGGACTGCTGCAGGACGGGCTTGACGGTGCTGATGAACATCTCGCTTTTGTCGGCGAGAAACTCCTTGTAACTGGCTGGAAGCTCGCTCATGCCAAAAGGATAGACCTGGCAACGGCCGATGGGGAGGGGTCCCCATTGTCCAAAATGCCGGAGCGGTCTTGGATAGGATGGCGGGCGGAGTGCAGCCGGCCGGCAGCCACGCCCAGTTTAGCCATCAGGGGGAAAATCCAGTGCTTTCGACCAGTGCGTCCGCGAGAATCGAACCTTCGGAACTGGCCCGGGCACAGCAGGTGGCGGCGAATATTGCCCGCAGCTTTGACGCGAAGGTTGTGGGGCAGGCCCGGCTGCGTGAATCGCTGTTGGTGGGGCTGCTGACCGGCGGGCATATCCTCCTGGAAAGCGTCCCGGGCCTTGCCAAGACCACGGCTGCGCAGGCCGTTGCAGAGGCAGTGAGCGCCGACTTCCGGCGGATCCAGTGCACCCCGGACCTGCTGCCCAGCGACATTGTGGGAACCCAGATCTACGATGCCGCCAACGGCACGTTTGTCACGCAGCTGGGACCGGTCCACGCCAACATTGTGCTCCTGGACGAGATCAACCGTTCCAGCGCCAAAACGCAGAGCGCCATGCTTGAGGCAATGCAGGAACGCCAGACTTCCATCGGCGGCCGGGAGTACCCGCTGCCCTCTCCCTTCCTGGTCCTGGCCACCCAGAACCCCATCGAGCAGGAGGGCACCTACCAGCTGCCCGAAGCCCAGATGGACCGTTTCATGCTCAAGGACGTGCTGGACTATCCGTCACCCGCGGAGGAAGCCGAGATCATCCGGCGCATCGATGCCGGGGTGTACACGCCGGAGCAGGCGCCGGCCGCGGCCGCCTCGCTGGAGGCCGTCACTGCCGCCCAGGAACTGGTCCGGCGTGTCTACATCGATCCCGCCGTCATCAACTACATCGTGGGCCTGGTTTTCGTCACCAGGAATGCCCACCAGTACATCGATTCACGGCTGGCCGCCTTCATCGAGTTCGGCGCCAGCCCCCGGGCCAGCATCGCCTTCAGCCAGGCCGCCCGTGCGGTGGCACTGCTGAACGGCAGGGACCACGTCATTCCCGAGGACGTCAAAACGCTGGCCCACCGGGTACTGCGGCACCGGCTGATCCTGAACTTCGACGCAGTGGCGGAACAAGTGCGGGTGGAAACGGTGATTGACGCCGTCGTCGCTGCCGTCCAGACGCCCTGAGGCCCTGGGTGACCAGCCTCCTCCAGCGGGTGAAGTCGGACATGGCGATCTTCGCCCACCGCAAAGCCCGCGGCATGCTTGACGGCGAGTACGGCTCGGTGTTCCGGGGCCGCAGCCTGGACTTCGATGACCTCCGCGCCTATATCCCGGGGGACGAGGTCCGCGACATTGATTGGAAGGCAACTGCACGGCACGGTTCGCCGCTGATCAGGCGCTACGTGGCGGTCCGCCGGCAGACAGTGCTGCTGGTCACCGACACCGGCCGCAACATGGCCGCGGCGGCCCGCAGCGGGGAAACGAAAAAGGACATTGCAGTGATGGCCCTGGGCGTCATGGGGTACCTCGCCCACCGGCACGGCGACGTGGTGGGGCTGGTGTCCGGCGATTCCGCGGGCACGACGGCGTTGCCCGCCAAGGGCGGCGAGGCCCACCTTGAACGCCTCCTCCGGCGCGTGGATTCAGCGGCAACACTGGACGCCGCGCCCAGCAGGCTCGAGGACCAGCTGGACCATGTTGCGCGGACCATCAAAGGCCGCAACCTGCTGTTCGTCGTCGCCGATGAGGTGGCGGCAAGCCCCGCCACCAGCCGGCTGCTCCGCCGCCTCCAGGCCCAGCACGAGATCCTTTGGCTCACGGTGAGGGACGCCAGGCTTGTCCCGGATGAACCCCTGCTGCCGCCGGACGAGGTTCCGGACTCCTACAGCGTCTCCGGCTCCTACCCCCTTCCTGCACACCTCGTCCGGGACCCGGCGGTCGTTTCTGCCTATGCCACCGCCGTCGCCGAACGCGACACCGGCCGGAAAGTCATGCTGCGCCAGGCCGGGATCACGGAGGGCGAGGTGGCGGGCAGCCGGGACGTGGTGAGCGCGCTGTTCGCTCTCCTGGAAAGGCACCGCCGTGCAGGCTGACCCCGGGTTCTACGGCCCCCTGCAGTATGGCCCGGCATGGATGTGGGCCGGCGTGGCGCTGCTGGCCCTGGTGGCCGCCTGGTACGGCGTCGTGCTGGCAGCCACGCGGAGGCCGCGGGAAGCGGACGCCGTCCAGCGTCCTGCCCGGCTGACGGACCTGGCAGCGCTCAAGGCCGCGTACCTGCAGCGGATCGATGATGTGGAACGGGACGCTGCCGCCGGAACGCGGGGTGCCCGCGGCTCGCACCAGGAAATCAGCCTCCTGCTGAGGAAATTCGTCCGGGACGCCACCGGAGTGGACGCGTCCCGCATGACGCAGGCGGACCTGGCCGGGCATCCCCTTCCATCGGCTGCCGCCGCCGTCGGAGCGCTGTACCCGGCCGCGTTCGGCCCCGACCCCGTTCCTCCCGTCGCCTCCTCCGCTGCCGCAGCCCGAAAGGTGGTGCAGGCATGGAACTGATGTGGTGGTGGCTGCTTGCCCCCGCCGCGGTGGCGGCAGGCGCAGCCTGGTGGGCCGCCAGGCGGACTGACAGCACAGCCAACGCGCGACGGCGGCCGGTGGCGCATGCGGACCGGCTCATCCTCCTGCCGGAATACCAGGCCGCGCTGCGGCGGCACCGCCGCTGGCTTGCGGTCGCCCTGCTGGCCTGCGCCGCGTTGCTCGCCTCCACGGCGGTGGCAGCAGCCCGGCCCGTCGGGGTGACAACCACGCGGCCCGAACAGCACAACCGGGACATCATGCTGTGCCTGGACACCTCGGGTTCCATGAGCAGTGCCGACGCCGCGGTGGTAGACGTCTTCGCCGAACTCGCGGCGGAATTCGATGGAGAACGGATCGGACTCACCATCTTTGACAGCACGGCCGTCCAGGTATTTCCGCTGACCGACGACTACCACTACGCCCGGGAGCAGTTGGAGCTGGCGCGGGACGCGTTCGACGGGAAGCCCGGCAGTTCGGGATTCCTGGACGGAACGTGGAGCGGCCGGGGTTCCTCCCTGATCGGGGACGGCCTGGCGTCCTGCCTCAACAGCTTCCCGCCTACCGCCGGCCAGGCTGGGAACCGGAATCCCGGCGGTACCCAGGATTCTGCCGCCACCCAGGACCCTGCCGCCACCCAGGACCCCGGGCAGCCGCAGCGCTCACGGTCCGTGGTCCTGGCGACGGACAACTTCCTTTCCGGGGAGCCCATCATGACCCTTGGCGAAGCCGCAGCCCTCGCGCGGGAAAGGGCGGTGCACGTTTACGCGCTCAACCCGGGGGACCTCGACTACGGTTCAGGCCCGGACCAGCCCGGCGCGCAGCTGCGGGCCGCGGCAGAGTCCACCGGCGGGGCCTACTATGCGCTGAACAACCCCGAGGCCGTGCCGGGCGTGGTGAGGGGCGTCGAAGAAACGGAGAAAACAGCGCTCCGCGGCACCCCGCGGGCGGTTGTCTCCGATGAGCCCGGCCTTCCGTTGGCCGCTGCCCTCCTGTCCGGACTGGTCCTCGCGGTTGCCGGCTGGCGGTTGCGGCCATGACCCTCCAGCCGGTGCTGCCCTGGTGGCTGCTTCTTCCCCTCATCGCTGCCGCCGTGGCCGTCCTGGTGTGGCAGCTCCGCGGGCCGGGAACCAGCAGGCATCAGCGCGGAAGAGCGGGCCGCCGCGCCGCGGTCCGGCACGCCCTGCTGGCCCTGCTGCTGGTGGGGGCTTTGCTGCGCCCCGGCCTGCCGGGAGGAACGGCCCAGGCGGCCGCGGCCGACCTGAACGTGTTCTTCGTCGTGGACACCACCACCAGCATGGTGGCGGAGGACTACGGCACCACGGAACCACGGATGGCGGGGGTACGGCAGGACATCGCGGCCATCGCCGAAGGACTGCCCGGTGCCCGGTTCTCCGTCATCACCTTCGACACCGCGGCCCACGTCCGGATGCCCCTGACCACCGACACGCTGGCGCTGGACACCATCACGTCCGTCCTTGAGCCGCAGGTGACCGCCTATGCCGAGGGAAGCAGCATCACGGCGGCCCGCGAGGTGCTCTCCGAACGCCTTACCCTTGCCCGGCAGAGCCACCCCGGGCGGCCCCGGCTTGTGTTCTACCTTGGCGACGGCGAACAGACCAGCGCAGAGGCGCCGGCACCGATGGACCTTGAGGACGGCCTGGTGGCCGGGGGAGCGGTCCTGGGTTACGGCACGGCCGGCGGTGGCAGGATGCGGGAAAACACCGGGGAGGAGTACGACGACGGTTCCACAGAAGCCGGGGACGCCTCCTATCTCCGGGACAGCAACGGTGACGGCGCCGGATATGCACTTTCCAGGATTGATGAAATCCGGCTCCAGCAGATCGCGGGGCAACTGGGCGTCCCCTACGTGCACCGGTCAGCCGGGAACCCCGCCGCCCCGATGCTGCAGGACGCCCGCCCCGCCGCCCCGGACACCGGCGCCCTCACGAACGCGGGCCAGGACGGCTCCCTGGCCGCACGGACCGAGCTTTACTGGATCCCGGCAGCAGGCGCCTTTGTCCTGGGCCTTTGGGAGCTTGTCCTGCTCCTTCGCCAGTTCCGCGAACTCCGCAGGATACCGTTGGCCCCTTCTTCACGCTCAGCTGCTTTAGGCGCCGCTCCTGCGACAACCGGAAACTCCGGCGTCCAAGAATCCAGCGGCAACAAGGCAGTTCTCCGATGACGCCCGCCAGTCATGGCGTGGACCGCCGGACGGCACGGCGGCGCCTCCTGGCGTGGTCAGCCGTACCCGTGATCCTCATGCTGTGTGTGGCGGCCAAACTCCTGAGCCTTGGCCTGCTGGGAGCACGTGCGGCCAGCGCCTATGAAGCGAACGACGCCGCAGCGGTCCGGTCCGCCGCGGAAGCACTTCACGTCGTGAACCTCATCGAGCCGCACAAGGCGCCCTTCGCGGCCGGGGACGCCGACGTCCTTGCCGGGGACTTCGCAGCCGCCAGGCTCCGGTTCGAGGAAGCGCTGGCCCTCGTCCCGCCACGCCAATCCGGGTCGGCCGGGGCCTGCGTCATTACGGTGAACCTGGTCCTGGCCATTGAGCGGCTCGGCGACGAAAAGCTCGGTGCGGAGGACCCGGCCGCGGCCGCCGGCCTCTTCGAGGAAGCGCTCGCAGCTGTGGCAGCGGCGCCGGACGGCTGTTTATCCGACCGGGAGCCGGCCGGGACGGGGGACAGGCTGGCCGGAGCGGAAGCACGGCTGCAGGAAAAGCTCTCCGACGCCCGCCAGGTGCAGCACCAGGAGCCGGCCCAGGAGACCGGTCCGGAGGAAAGCCCCGGAACGGACAGCCAGGATTCCGCGCAGCAACGCAAGCTGGAGCAACTGGAGGACAGTGCCCGGCAGGCCCAACGTGAACGCAACAGCGGCCGTGAACGGGAGGACTACCTGGACGGCTCCTCGGACTCCGGCGGCCCCGACCGGCCGTGGTAGGGCACCGGCGCGAACATTATTCCGTGGGGACGCGACGCGGGCCGTAAAACTGCGTCTTAATTCGGGAGCCAACTTGAAAGCGGTACCTGCCCCTCATAGAGTCTTATACAAGTTACCGAGGTAACGTGTCAGCGATCCTCCTTCTGGAGGGTGTGGGTGCCCCCATGTGGGCCTGACATTTGCTCACGGCGAACTTCAATCCAGGCGTAACAGTCGCGGCTGCGTCCTGTGGAGTTCTTCCGTGTTCCCCAAACTCAAATTCATTGCCGGTCAGCCGTCGCATTCGACGGCAGCCCCCAATGGCCCAAAGCCAAGGATGCAAATGTCTCCACCAAGCCTTATTGACACACACCCGAATCTCTCCGACACCGCTCCGGTGGCGCTTTCCTACGAGCTGTTCCCGCCCCGGTCGCCGGCAGCCGCGGAAACCCTCTGGACCACCATCCGGGAACTCGAAACCACCGCACCGGACTATGTGTCCGTCACCTATGGTGCGAGCGGCTCAAACCGGGACACCGCCGTCGAACTCATCAACCGGCTCCTGCTGGAAACAACCCTCCGGCCGCTGGCGCACCTGACGTGCGTCGGCAGCACGCCCCAGGAACTGGCGGGAATCATCGGTGAGCTGCTGGACACCGGGGTGCGCGGGATCCTGGCGCTCCGCGGCGACCTGCCCAAGGACGGCGCGGCGCCGGTTGCCGGTTCGCTCCGGTACGCCCAGGACCTGATCGAGCTGATCCGCCGCGTCGAGCAGCGCCGTTCGGCACTGCTCTGCGCCGGAAAGATCGCGGTAGGCGTGGCGGCGTACCCCACCCGCCACCCGGAGTCGCCCAGCGAGGCGCACGACGTCGAGGTGCTGCTTGCCAAGCAGCGTTCCGGCGCGGACTTCGCCATCACGCAGGTCTTCTTCCACACTGACCAGTACGCGGACCTCCTCACCAGGGCACGCCGTGCAGGGGTCACCATCCCCATCATCCCGGGAGTCATGCCCCTCACCAGCCTCCGGCGCGTCAGGCGCCTCGGCGAGCTGACCGGCGTGGAGCCCGCTCCCGAGCTGCTGGAACGCCTGGCATCAGCGGACAGCGACCTTGAACGGCTCCGCATTGGTGTCGATGCCACAGTGGACCTTGCCAACGCAGCCCTGCAGGCCGGCGCACCCGGCATCCACATCTACACCTTCAATGAGCACCAGAGTGCCCTGGAACTGCTGGACAAGCTGGCCCTTCCGCGGCGTACGCATTCCGGCATCCGCCCGGATGCAGCTGCCCGCCAGCTCGCCAGCTGACGCACCCCTTCCTGCACTGAATCTTTCCGCCCACGGCGGACCTGTACCCAACTCTTAGGATTTCCCATGTCTCAAAACACCACGCCCAACCACACTCCGTTCCCGGCTGCATCCCTCCTGGGCTACCCGCGCATCGGCCGCCGCCGCGAGCTCAAGAAGGCCGTCGAAGCCTACTGGGCAGGAAAGATCGACGCCGCCGCTCTGGACTCCGCCGCCAAGGACATCCAGCTGGCCATCGCCAAGCGCCTGCAGGAACTCGGCCTCACCGAACCGGCCGCAGTGCCTGGCACCTTCTCCTACTACGACCAGGTCCTGGACACCACCGCCCACCTCGGCGCTGTCCCCGCCCGTTTCGGCAAGCTCCTCAATGACAAGGGCCAGCTGGACATTGACGGCTACTTCACCCTGGCCCGCGGCACCAGGGACCAGCAGCCGCTCGAAATGACCAAGTGGTTCGACACCAATTACCACTACCTGGTCCCGGAGATCGGCCCGGAGACCGGGTTCACCCTCGCCTCCACCGCCAAGGTTGACGAGTTCGCGTTCGCACTGGCCAACGGCGTCGAGACCCGCCCCTACATCGTGGGTCCGGTCACCTACCTGCTCCTGTCCAAAGCGTCCGACGGCGCCCCCGCCGGATTCGCGCCGCTGTCCCGCCTCGAGGACATCCTGCCCGTCTACGTCCAGCTCCTGGAGAAGCTCTCCGCCGCAGGTGCCAGCTGGGTCCAGCTCGACGAGCCCGCGCTGGTGGTGGACCAGGACACCCCGGCCGGCGAGGTCGAGGCCGCCGTGGCCCGCGCCTACGAAGTCCTCTCCTCGGCGGCCAACCGCCCGCAGATCCTCGTCTCAACCCCGTACGGATCGCTGGACGGCCAGCTCGGCACCCTCGCCGCCACCAACATCGACGCCCTCCACATCGATGTCTTCAAAGGCACTGTTCCCTCCGCCGCGGCACTTGCCGGCCTGGGCAACAAGACCCTGGTTGCCGGCGTCGTGGACGGCCACAACATCTGGCGCAACGACCTCGCCGCGTCTGCCGCCAAGCTGGACGCACTGACGGCAGCAGCCGGCAAGGTTGCCGTCTCCACCTCCACCTCCACCCAGCACGTCCCGCACGATGTTGCCGAGGAGACCCAGCTCTCCGAGCAGCTCCGCAGCTGGCTGGCGTTCTCGGACCAAAAGGCCGTCGAGGTGAAGACCCTCGCGTCCTACCTGGCCGATCCCGCCTCCGCCCGGGCGGCCATCGACGAGGCAACGGCCGTCATCGCCTCCCGTGCCACCGCAGAAGGCGTGCGCCGCTCCGACGTCCGTGCACGCACCGAAGCGCTAACCGCAGCCGACTTCACCCGCTCGGCCTACGAAGTCCGCGAAGCCGCCCAGGAAGAAGCGCTGCACCTGCCGCCGCTGCCCACTACCACCATCGGATCCTTCCCCCAGACCTCCGAGATCAGGTCGGCGCGCGCCCGCAACAACAAGGGCGACCTCACCGACGGGCAGTACGAAAAGCTCATGAAGGACGAGATCAGGCGCGTTGTTGAGCTGCAGGAAGAGCTTGGCTACGACGTGCTGGTGCACGGCGAGCCCGAGCGCAACGACATGGTCCAGTACTTCGCCGAGAACCTGGAGGGCTTCGACGTCACCGTCCACGGTTGGGTCCAGTCCTACGGCTCACGCTGCACCCGCCCGTCCATCCTGTGGGGCGACGTCACCCGCAGTGCGCCCATCACGGTTGAGTGGGCCAAGTACGCGCAGTCCCTGACCAGCAAGCCGATGAAGGGCATGCTCACGGGTCCCGTCACCATCCTGGCCTGGTCCTTCGTCCGCGACGACCAGCCCTTGGGCGAGACCGCCAACCAGGTGGGCCTGGCCCTGCGTGACGAAATCGCAGACCTCGAAGCTGCCGGCATCAAGGTCATCCAGGTGGACGAGCCTGCACTGCGCGAACTCCTTCCGCTGCGCAAGGCTGACCACGCCGACTACCTCAAGTGGTCCGTGGACTCCTTCCGCCTGGCCACCGCCGGTGCTGCCGACGCCACCCAGATCCACACCCACCTCTGCTACTCCGAGTTCGGCGTGATCATCGACGCGATCGACGGACTGGATGCGGACGTCACGTCCATCGAGGCCGCCAGGTCCCGCATGGAGGTTGTCCACGACCTCGAGTCCCACGGCTTCGGCCGCGGCGTTGGCCCGGGCGTCTACGACATCCACTCGCCGCGTGTCCCGGGCGAGGCAGAGGTGACCGAACTGCTGGCCACCGCCGTCAAGCACGTCCCCTCCCGCCAGCTGTGGGTGAACCCGGACTGCGGCCTGAAGACCCGCGGCTACGCCGAGACCGAGGATTCGCTGCGGAACCTGGTCAAGGCAACCCAGGCGGTCCGCGCCAACCTGCTGGAAGCGGCCAAGTAATAAGTACGACGGCGGCCGGTCACGTGGGAAGCCCGCGTGACCGGCCGCCGTCGGCATCTAACCATCCATTGCTCCGTACTTGCCGTTATCGACGTTCAAAACGGTAGGTACGGAGCACTCGATTCAGGACTCCCAGAGGATCTCGTCGTCCACCACGCCGTCCTCGTCGGCTGATGCCACCAGGACCTCATCGGTGAAGTGCTCGCCCAGGGTGAAGTCCAGGACGAAGTAGCGCTCGGGCTGGCCAGGGTAGATGCCCACGTGGCCCAGCTTCAGGGCTTTGAGGAAGACTTCGTTGGTGAGCTGGCTGCGGTCGGTGACGCCGAAGACTTTTTGCAGGTGTTCGTCTTTGAGGGCATTGCAGTGGAAGTGCAGGTATTCCTGGGGGCTGGTGCCTTCCTGCTCCAGCTCCTCGGCGATCATGTCCCGGACCTCGTCCACGAGTTCGGGCAGGAACCGCAGGCGGTAGTCCACCTTCCGGAGCGCGGCTTCATCGAAGTGGTCGTGCGCCGTAATGTTGAGGTCGAGTTCCAGCGGATGCCCGCGAAGCTCGTGCTTCGCGGCCACTAAGTGATCCTTGCCGTGGTTGAGTTCGATCTCTCCAAAGTGCCGGCTCGCTACCTTGCTCATAGTTTCAACATAGACCTGAACAGCGGCGCATTCCAGCATTCAGGCCTAATTCACGGCCGTCCGCATTCCGGCGAGCGTCTCGGCCAGGAGGTCCACGAAGAGCTGGACCCGCGCAGTTTTCCTGTCATTGATGATGAGCGCAAAGACGTTCCTGGCCAGCCGGATCTCCGGAACGTCCAGCACCACAACGCCGGCCGGCTTGTTCCGCAGCGCGAGTTCCGGAACCAGGGCCGCCCCCAGTCCTGCGGCCGCCATCTCCAGGCTGGCGTGGAAATCGTCGCTGTGGGCCACCACGCGCGGGTGCAGGTTGCAGCCGGCGAAGAGCCGCTCAATCACCATGGCGTCGCTGGTTCCCGGATGGTGCATGATCCAGGGCATTTCGGAGAGGTGGTCGGCGGCGACCTTCGCGTCACTGCGGAAGCCCCAGCCGGCGGGCAGCACCACCCGGAAGTCGTCGTCGCCGATCCATTGCCGGTTGATGGTGTTGGGCCATGCGAAACCGGTCTGCCCCACCTGGAAAACCACGGCGAGGTCCAGTTCGCCGCCGGTGCGCAGCCCCTGGATGGTCTGCCCGGGTTCGGCGACGGACACTTTGAGGTCGATTCCCAGGTTCTTCCACGCCGGGTTCTTCAGGATCCGCGGCAGCACGTAGGTGGCCAGGCTGGGAAAGATCCCCAGCCGCAGTTCCTGGTTGGCCGCGTCCTGGGTTTTGGAGGCGGCCGCCATCAGCGCCTCGATGTCCGTCAGCACCTTGGCGGCGTGCCGGGTCATGACGACGGCGGCTTCCGTGGGCACCACGCTGCGGGCCGAGCGCTGGAAAAGGACGACGCCGGTGTCGCGTTCCAGGGCGGTCATCTGCTGGGAGACGGCTGAGGCAGTGTAGCCCAGCGTGGCGGCCGCGGCCGCGAACGAGCCGAGCCGGGTGACCTCCAGGAGGGTCTTCAGGTGTACCGGGTTTACCACCTGCCCACAGTACTCCGCCGGCCCGCCCCGAAGAAGTTGCAGGGCGCGGCACCCATCCGTTGCCGCAACGGTGCCGAATTGCCCTCTAGCATTGGCAAATGTCCAGCAGAGGAGCATGCATTGTCACCTGACCCAGCAGTAACCGGAGGCGGGCCACGGCGGGTGGCCGTCATTGGCAGCGGCGTGGCCGGCCTGACCGCAGCCTACGTCCTTAACAGGCAGGACGACGTCACGCTGTTCGAAGCGGATTCCCGGCTGGGAGGGCACGCGCATACGCACGACATGCCGCAGGCGGACGGCTCCACCATCGGTGTGGATACCGGCTTCATCGTCCACAACACACGGACTTATCCCACGCTGCTGAGGCTGTTCGCGGAACTCGGGGTGGAGACGCAGGACTCCGAGATGAGCATGTCCATCCGGTGC
The DNA here is from genome assembly GCF_023708005.1 of Pseudarthrobacter sp. NCCP-2145. Lineage (NCBI taxonomy): Bacteria > Bacillati > Actinomycetota > Actinomycetes > Micrococcales > Micrococcaceae > Pseudarthrobacter > Pseudarthrobacter sp. NCCP-2145. The sequence goes on from NZ_BRCG01000015.1 coordinate 66,788, forward strand.
GACGGCTGCGGGCTGGAGTACGCAGGCGCCCGCGAGGGCGGACGCGGAATCATTGCCCGGCCCTCCAGCCTGCTCCGTGGCCGCTACTTGCTGATGCTTCTGGAAGTCACCCGTTTTTACCGCAAGGCGCGGGCGCTGCTGGAGACGGCTCCGGTTTCCTCGGTCAACCCGGATCTCGAGGTTCCCGAACCCACCCTCGGCGAGTTCCTGGAGCGCGAAAAGTTCAGCCCCTACTTCGTTTCGCACTTCATGACCCCGGTGGTCAGCGCCGTCTGGTCCTGCGACCCCACCACCGCGCTGGCCTATCCGGCGCGGTACCTCTTCACCTTCCTGGGCCATCACGGCCTGCTGGGCGTCAAGGGCTCCCCGCAATGGCGTACCGTCACCGGCGGTTCCGCCAGGTATGTCGAAAAACTGGCCGCCACGCTGACGGACGTCCGGCTCGACACCCCCGTGACCGCCATCCGGCGCACTCCCGACGGCGTGCAGATCACCACTGCACACGGGCAGGAAGACTTCGCCGCCGTCGTCATCGCCACCCACCCGGCCCAGGCGCTGGGGTTCCTCGCCGACGCCACCCCGGCCGAGAAGGAAGCGCTGGGCGGTATGCCCTACTCGGTCAACCACACCGTCTTCCACCAGGATCCCGCCGTTCTGCCCTCCGCGGAGAACGCCAGGGCGTCCTGGAATTACCGCCTGCCCTCCTGCGGGGCCCGGCCGGACAAGGTCCTTGTCAGCTACGACCTCACCCGGCTGCAGCGGCTCAGCCCGGCGGACGGCAAACCCTACCTGGTGAGCCTGGGGGAATCGGAGCTGATTGGGGATGACCGGGTCCTGGAGCGGATGGTGTATGAGCACCCGCAGTACACGCCCGAATCGCTGCGGGCCCAGCAGGCGATCGCCGGGCTCAGCGACACCAGGATCGCGTACGCCGGCGCCTACCTGGGCTGGGGATTCCACGAGGACGGCGCACTCTCCGGGGTGCGGGCGGCCGGGGCGCTGGGCCGCTCGTGGCCAGCCGCCCAGGCCGCTGACCGGGTTGATTCCCGGGACGGCGGGGAACGGGAGCTGCTTTCCGCGGCGGAACCGGCATGACCACGGCGGCAGCGATCTACCGCACCTCCATCTCGCATGTGCGGCGCACGCCACTGAAGAACGCCTTCATGTACCGCAGCTACTCCTGGTTCGTGGACGTGGATCATCTGCCCCGCCTCCCGTTCCTGCTACGGCCGCTCGCCGTCTTCAGGTCCGGTGACCACCTGGGGGACCCCGGGGCCAGCATCCGGAGCAACGTGGAGCGGTTCCTGCGCACCCAGGGCCTGGAGCCCGACGGCGGGGCGATCCACATGCTGACCAGCGCCAGGGTCTTCGGTTACGTATTCAACCCCCTGACGCTGTTCTGGTGCTACCGGACCAGCGGCGAACTTGAGTGCGTGGTGGCAGAAGTCCACAACACCTACGGGGAGCGCCACTGCTACCTGTTGCGGACGGACGCGGCGGGGCGCGCTTCGGTGCCGAAGGCGTTCTACGTGTCGCCGTTCAACGATGTGGACGGGCAGTACCGCATGAAGCTGCCCGCACCGGGGGAGAAGCTGGGGGTGTCCATCGTGCTGGAGCGCGAGGGCCACCGGCCTTTCGTGGCCTCGATGGACGGCACGCGCCGGCCCGCCACGGTCCGGAACATCCTGGCGGCGGCCGTTGCCGTGCCCGCCGCGCCACTGCTGGTTTCCGCACTCATCAGGGTGCAGGGCATTACACTCTGGGCAAGACGCCTGCCGGTCGTCGCCCGACCACACCACCCCTCACAGGAGGCAGTTCAATGACAATGACGGACGACAACCAGGCAACTGCATCCGCCGAAGGCAAGGCGCAGCGCAGGACTCTCGAGGATGCTGCCACGCCCTACGCCGCGGCCTGGACCGCAACGGGGGTGCCGGCCTCGCCTGCCACCATCGATCCGGACCTGTGGCCGGAAGTTGCGCAGCCGCCGTCGGGCGCCAAAGCCGCGGTGGCCGGCAAGGCCGCTGGCCTCCTCTTCAAGGGGGCGGTCAAGGGGCTGCCGCTGCGCGTGGAGTACCCCGACGGCACCGTGCTGGGTACGGGCGGCCCGGACGCGCCGGTGATGACCATGGTGCGGCCGGAGGCGTTTGAAGCCCGGATCGGCGACAACGGACTGATCGGGCTGGGCGAGTCCTTCATGGCGGGGGACTGGGAGGCCAGCGACCTCGCAGGAGTCCTGGAGGTCTTTGCCGCGTCGGTGGACACGCTCATTCCCACGCCGCTGCAGAAGCTGCGCGCGCTGTACCTGCCGCGCACGCCCCGGCAGGAACGGAATGCCGAGCAGAACACGCGCAGCAACATCTCGCGGCACTACGACCTGTCCAACGAGCTGTTCTCCAACTTCCTCGACTCCACCATGAGCTATTCGTCGGCCCTGTTTCCGCTGACCTCGGGGCCCCTGGCTTCTGTCGGCTGGGAGGCGCTGGCGGAAGCGCAGCAGGCGAAGATCGACAGGCTGCTGGACAAGGCCGGCGTCGGGGCAGGCACCAGGCTCCTGGAAATCGGCACCGGTTGGGGTGAGCTGGCACTGCGGGCAGCGGCACGCGGCGCCACCGTCTACAGCGTCACCCTGTCCAGTGAACAGCAGGCCCTCGCGCAGGAACGCATTGCGGCTGCCGGCTACGCGGACAAGGTCACCGTGGCCCTGCAGGACTACCGGGCTGCTGAGGGCGAATACGACGCCGTCGTCTCGGTGGAGATGATCGAGGCCGTGGGGTACGAGTACTGGCCCATCTACTTCCAGACCATCGACCGGGTGCTGGCACCCGGCGGGAAGGTGGCCATCCAGGCGATCACCATGCCGCATGGCCGCATGCTCGCCACCCGGAACGCCTACACCTGGGTCCACAAGTACATTTTCCCCGGCGGCTTCCTTCCCTCTGTCCGCGCCATCGAGGGCGTCACCCAGCAGCACACCACCCTGCGGGTGCGCGAGAGGATGGGCATGGGGGACCACTACGCCGCCACCCTGCGGCTGTGGGAGGAACGGTTCCTTTCGCGCTCGCAGGAGGTAGCGGAGCTGGGCTTCGATTCGGTGTTCCAGCGGATGTGGCTGTTCTACCTGTGCTACTCGCGGGCAGGCTTCCAGTCCGGCTACCTGGACGTGCAGCAGGTTGTCCTGGACCGCCGGGAGGCGCAGCTCTAGCCGCTGCCGCCGGGCGGCTGCCGCCGCCGTGCGTTTCATCACCATGAGGGGTTCCGAAGGTCACGTCGGGGCCCCTTTTTGGTGCCCGCGTGCGGCTGCCCGGGGCTGCGCGACACGCCGTCTTTTCCCCGACACGCTGGGGGAAAATTGTGGCTAAGTACTCCACAGGGTGTGGACTCCCTCCCCAAAAACAGCGGGATTCCGGACATTTTGGCGGTACCGGCCTGTGGATTAAAAGTGCATTAAATGACATACTTGTAATACATCATCTTGGGGTTCCAAAGAGGCGTCTGCACTAGATGTAGTATCTAGGTACAGCTTGGGCGGGGACACCGGACCAGCAAGTTTTCCAGAAAAGGGGACAGGAACCATGACCGTAACGGTTTACACAAAGCCTGCTTGTGTTCAGTGCAACGCCACCTACCGGGCGCTCGACAAAAAGGGCATCACCTACCAGAGCGTTGACATCTCCCAGGACGCCGAGGCCCTCGAGCGCCTGAAGTCACTGGGCTACATGCAGGCACCCGTTGTGGTCACGGACCAGGACCACTGGTCAGGTTTCCGCCCGGACAAGATCGAGGAACTGGCTCTCTCCGCCGTTTCCTCTGTGGCATAGGGACCCTTTCCCTGCCGGCAATCAACAACCAGCCGAGGTGACTTCAACGGCAGCACCAGCAGTCCAGGATTTCCACGCGGCTCAGCGTGTGGATTCTTCCGGGCCGGTCCCGCCGGTAGTCACCGGCAGCCGGCTCATCTACTTTTCCTCGGCATCCGAGAACACCAGCCGCTTTGTCTCGAAGCTTGGCCGTGAGGTTGCCCGGATCCCGCTCTTAGCCAAGGAAGCACCCCTCCTCGCCACCCGGCCGTTTGTGCTGGTGGTGCCCACCTACGGTGGCACCGGGGGAGAGGGTTCCGTCCCCAAGCAAGTCATCCGGTTCCTGAACAACCCGCAGAACAGGGAACTCCTGCGCGGAGTCATTGGGGCCGGCAACACCAACTTCGGGGACAACTACTGCATGGCGGGGGACATCATCGCCGCCAAGTGCGGAGTGCCGCACCTCTACCGCTTCGAATTAATGGGCACGCCAGAAGACGTGGCCCGCGTAAACAATGGATTGGACACGTTTTGGACACGACTGTCGCAGACACAGAAGTAACCAGGGCCGAGAAGCCCGAGATGCCCGCAGCGTACAAGGGCCTGGGCTACCACGAGCTCAACGCGATGCTGAACCTGTACGGCCCCAACGGCGAGATCCAGTTCGAGGCCGACCGTGAGGCTGCGCACCAGTACTTCCTGCAGCACGTCAACAACAACACTGTGTTCTTCCACGACCTGGAAGAGAAGCTCGACTACCTGGTGAAGAACCAGTACTACGAGCGCGAAACGCTGGACCAGTACACGATGAACTTCATCCGTGAGCTGTTCAACCGCGCGTACAAGAAGAAGTTCCGCTTCGAGACCTTCCTGGGCGCATTCAAGTTCTACACGTCCTACACGCTGAAGACGTTCGACGGCAAGCGTTTCCTGGAGCGCTACGAGGACCGCGTCTGCATGGTTGCCCTTCACCTGGCGCGCGGCAACGAGCAGCTTGCCCTGCAGATGGTGGACGAGATCATCGAGGGCCGCTTCCAGCCGGCCACTCCCACCTTCCTGAACGCCGGCAAGAAGCAGCGCGGCGAGCTGGTCTCCTGCTTCCTGCTCCGCATCGAAGACAACATGGAGTCGATCGGCCGCTCCATCAACTCCGCCCTGCAGCTCTCCAAGCGCGGCGGCGGCGTGGCTTTCGCGCTGACCAACATCCGCGAGGTGGGCGCGCCCATCAAGCAGATCGAGAACCAGTCCTCCGGCGTCATCCCCGTGATGAAGCTCCTCGAAGACAGCTTCTCCTACGCCAACCAGCTCGGTGCCCGCCAGGGTGCGGGAGCTGTGTACCTGCACGCGCACCACCCGGACATCTACCGGTTCCTGGACACCAAGCGCGAGAACGCGGACGAGAAGATCCGCATCAAGACCCTCTCCCTCGGCGTCGTCATCCCGGACATCACGTTCGAGCTGGCCAAGCGGGACGAGGACATGTACCTGTTCTCCCCGTACGACGTCGAACGCGTCTACGGCATGCCGTTCTCCGACGTCTCGGTCACCGAGAAGTACTACGAGATGGTGGACGACTCCCGGATCAAGAAGACCAAGATCAAGGCGCGCGAGTTCTTCCAGACGCTCGCCGAGATCCAGTTCGAGTCCGGCTACCCGTACATCATGTTCGAGGACACCGTGAACCGGGCCAACCCGATCGACGGCAAGATCATCATGTCCAACCTGTGCTCGGAAATCCTCCAGGTCTCCCAGCCCACCACGTACAACGATGACCTCTCCTACGACGAGACCGGCAAGGACATCTCCTGCAACCTGGGCTCGCTGAACATCGCCAAGACCATGGACAGCCCGGACTTCGGCCTGACCATCGAGACGGCCATCCGGTCCCTCTCGGCAGTCTCGGACATGTCCAACATCACCTCGGTGCCGTCCATCGCCAAGGGCAACGACCAGAGCCACGCCATTGGCCTGGGCCAGATGAACCTCCACGGCTACCTGGCCCGCGAGCGGGTGCACTACGGTTCCGAAGAGGGCCTGGATTTCACCAACATCTACTTCTACTCGGTGGTGTACCACGCCGTCCGTGCGTCCAACCTGTTGGCCATGGAAACCGGCCAGACCTTCGGCGGGTTCGAGAAGTCCAAGTACGCCTCCGGCGAGTTCTTCGACAAGTACACGGAGCAGGAATGGGTGCCGCAGACCGAGAAGGTTGCGGAGCTGTTCAAGAACGTGCACATCCCCACGCAGGCTGACTGGCTGGCGCTGAAGGCCTCGGTCATGGAGCACGGCATCTACAACCAGAACCTGCAGGCTGTTCCGCCCACCGGCTCGATCTCCTACATCAACAACTCCACCTCCTCGATCCACCCGGTGGCGTCCAAGATCGAGATCCGCAAGGAAGGCAAGCTGGGCCGCGTGTACTACCCGGCGCCTTACCTCACCAACGACAACCTGGAGTACTACCAGGACGCGTACGAGATCGGCTACGAGAAGGTCATCGACACCTACGCCGCTGCCACGCAGCACGTGGACCAGGGCCTGTCCCTGACGCTGTTCTTCAAGGACACCGCCACCACGCGCGACATCAACAAGGCCCAGATCTACGCCTGGAAAAAGGGCATCAAGACCATCTACTACATCCGTCTCCGCCAGCTCGCGCTGGAAGGGACCGAGGTTGAGGGCTGCGTCAGCTGCATGCTGTAGCTTCAACCAACGCGACAGTACGACGGCGGGCGCCCGCCCGCCGTCGTACGCTTTAACTTAGTGAAACCCACCCAACGCTTAGGGGATGACATGACCGAGAAGGTCAAGCTGCTTAGCCACGTCGAGGCCATCAACTGGAACCGCATCCAGGACGACAAGGACGTGGACGTCTGGAACCGACTGGTCAACAACTTCTGGCTGCCAGAGAAGGTGCCGCTGTCCAATGACGTCCAGTCGTGGAACACGCTGACGCCGGCAGAGCAGCAGCTCACCATGCGCGTGTTCACCGGCCTGACACTGCTGGATACCATCCAGGGCACCGTGGGCGCCGTTTCCCTGATCCCGGATGCGCTGACCCCGCACGAGGAAGCCGTCTACACGAACATCGCGTTCATGGAGTCGGTGCACGCCAAGAGCTATTCCTCGATCTTCTCCACGCTGGCCTCCACCAAGGAGATCGACGAGGCGTTCCGCTGGTCCACCGAGAACGAGAACCTTCAGAAGAAGGCGCAGATCGTGATGGACTACTATCAGGGTGACGACCCCCTGAAGCGGAAGGTGGCCTCCACGCTGCTGGAGAGCTTCCTGTTCTACTCGGGCTTCTACCTGCCCATGTACTGGTCCTCACGCGCCAAGCTGACGAACACGGCCGACCTGATCCGCCTGATCATCCGCGATGAGGCAGTGCACGGCTACTACATCGGCTACAAGTTCCAGAAGGGCCTGGAGAGGGTTTCCGAGGAGAAGCGCCAGGAAATCAAGGATTACACGTTCGAGCTGCTGTTCGAGCTGTACGAGAACGAGGTCCAGTACACGCACGACCTCTACGACGGCGTGGGCCTGGCCGAAGACGTCAAGAAGTTCCTGCACTACAACGCCAACAAGGCCCTGATGAACCTGGGCTACGAGGCCATGTTCCCGGCGTCCGTCACTGACGTGAACCCGGCCATTCTCTCCGCCCTGTCCCCGAACGCTGACGAGAACCACGACTTCTTCTCCGGGTCCGGTTCGTCCTACGTGATCGGCAAGGCCGTCAACACCGAGGATGAGGACTGGGACTTCTAAGTCCGCCTTTCATCATCACCAAAGGCTGCTGCCAACGGCCCCGCACGTCCAGTGCGGGGCCGTTGGGCTTTTCGCCAGGCAGCCGTTCCGGGCGGGCATCCCAAGCCTCAGAACAGCGGCCAGGGCACCGCCGACATGTGACCGCGTGGAGCGGGAAACCGGCCGGCCGAGCGCAACCGGGCGCAGCGTGCAGCGAGCGAGGAAATTTCCTCGGCGCTGAGCAGGTCAGCCAGGTTCCGGCCCAGGTCACCGTCCAGTCCTTCGCTGACGCGGTCGATACCCTCAAGCTCCTCGGCGGTCAGGGCGTCCCCCAGCCACCCCCACAGCACCGTGCGCAGCTTGTGGTCACGGTGGAAGGTAAGCCCGTGGTCCACGCCGTGCCGGTGTCCGTCCGTCATGGCAAGGATGTGGTCGCCTTTGCGGTCGGCGTTGTTGACGACGACGTCGAACACCGCCATGCGCCTGAGCGCCGGGGAGTCCTCGTGGATGAGGGCGACCATCCGACCGGTCTCATCCTGGCCCTCGAGGACGTGTTTCCAACCGATCTCAGGTACGTCGTCCGACGCAACGAGGTCCACCGCGTTCTGGTCGGGGTCTGCCTCCTGCCACAGCTGCACCATCCCTTCGCCCAACGGACCATCGCGCAGCCAGGTGCGGGGCACCACGTTCCATCCGAGGACCTCCGAGACCAGATAAGCGGCAACCTCCCTGTGGGCAAGGACCCCGTCGGGAAAATCCCACAGCGGTTTCTCCCCGGCAACCGGCTTATAGACAACCGCCGTGTCGCCGATGCTGCCCAGGAAGGTGGCGTTCGACGCCGTCGTGATGCGCCCCGTGAGCGTCAGCTCGGCCGTCACCAGGTCGGGCGCAGGCATCAGGCCTCGGGCAGGGTGCAGACGTGACCGTCCGCGTCTACGGGGTAACCACACAGCGGGCACGCCGGACGCCCGGCGCCCACAACCTCCCGCGTGCGCTTGGCGAAGGCGCGGGCGGTGCCGACCGGCATCCGCACCAGCAGCATTTCGGGCACGTCGGCGTCGTCCTCATCAAGCGGTTCGTCGCCGTTATCAGCGTCGACATCGGAGATGGGGTAGGCCTCGATCACGACCTGGGCCGTTGTCGGGTCCCAACCTAAGCTCATGGCGCCGGTCCGGAACTGCTCCTGAACGGTCTCGAGCTGGTCATTGTCAACCAATTCAATGGGAGTGCTGGTGGGAACGCTGTGAGGGTTCCCCTCAATGGTGAGAAGCTGGTCGAGGATTTCGTCGATCTTCTCCGCGAGCAGGGCCGACTGCTGCTTCTCCATGGCGATACTGACCGTCTGATTCCCTGCCCGCACCTGCAGGTAGAACGTCCGTGCCCCCGGAGGGCCAATGGTGCCGACGACTACCCGATCAGGCCAGTCGAACTCATGAACACGTGTAGGCATAAGAGCATTTTAGGCACAGGCGCCTCAAGGCGCCTGGTGCCCTGCACCGCCGCCCACCGGCGCGTCGGTGGAGTGGACGCCATTCGACAGCCAGGACAGATCCCCGGCCTCGGTGTTGGTCGCGTAAACGCTTGGCCTTGTGGCGCTGTAGCGCACGATCGATACGGAGGCCGGACCCACGTTAATTCGCTGGAACAGGTCCAGGTGCATGCCCAGTGCGTCGGCGATGATTGATTTGATGACGTCACCGTGGCTCACCGCCACCCAGACGGCTCCTGGCCCGTACTCGGCTTCGAAGGCGGCATCGTGGCGGCGAATGGCGGCCACCGCCCGGGCCTGCATCCCGGCCATGGATTCACCGCCGGGAAAGACGACGGCGGACGGCTGGGATTGCACGGCCGACCACAGATCTTCGGTTGCGAGGTCACTGAGCATGCGGCCCTGCCACTGGCCGTAATCGCATTCGGTAAGGTCGGGTTCCACCGGCGCGTACGGAGTGCCGGCCTGGCGGTCGAGGATGAGCTGGGCGGTCTGCTGGCAACGCTCGAGAGGGCTAGATACCACCCCGACGACCGGCACCGCCGCGAGCCGTTCTCCGGTCAAAGCCGCCTGCTCGCGCCCGGTCTGGTCCAGGCTGACACCGGCGGCCCGCCCGGCCAGCAGTCCAGTGGCATTGGCTGTGGTGCGTCCGTGCCGCACGAGGATAACTGTCGCCATCCACCCAGCCTATCCACCCGCACGATGGCAGTGTGCACCGGGGCCCATGGAAACCGGCAACCTTGCCCTATTGGTTCAGCAAAGGGCGTCGGGTCTCACTGGGCTAAGAAGGCATAACCCATAATGTTGCGCCGGTGCGGGCTTAGGGTGCGGCAATGACGATGTTCTTGTGGATCGCCTTCCACCCATCACCGGCTGTCCGGGGCTGGCGTTGGCCGGTCACATTCGAAAAACAAGCGTTCCCGCTGCAGCCGCCCAACAATGCGGATACTGTGGCTTCACCACGTGTAGGCGTGACCTGGGAGCAGCGGGCAGGGTCGTAATGAGCTGGCAGAACCGCCCGCGACCCAAGGACCTTCATGAACATGTTTACCTCCCACTCGAAGCTGCGTCGGAAGAGGATCCGGCATCCCCGGTTCACACTGGGGGAGAGGGGCAGCTTTCTGGACGCAGGCCTTTCCGGCACGGGCGTCGTGGATGCCATGACGGGTGACTACTCCATCATCTGGATCTGGGCTGACGGCGGTCTTGGCCGGCGGATGTTCTTCCAGGGCTGCGGCAGTATTGTCTCGTCCCTCGAGGACCAGCCGGAGTGAGCAGTGGGACGTCACCGTCCGCCTTCATCTGCTGCGGGGACTGCTCCGGTCACGCGGACCCCGCCAACTGCCCCCGTCCACGGAGTATCACCGGGTCCGGTAAGGACCAGATGCGCAAAAACGTACCCCTGCTCAAGCGCAATGACCTGCGAAGTGGCTCCATCACAATCCAGCGCGAGCTCAACCGGCCGGAAGGGTGCACCCGGATGCTCCTGCCCAACGGACACCGCGGCGCCGGTAGCACCAACACAGGCAGCGGTGACGATGTACTCCCCGGCCGCCGGCACCTGCTCCGTTGCTCCAAAGCCCCTGACCGGGCCATCCAATGGTCCCTCCTCAAAAAGGATGGCGGGCCCCGGCACCGCCTTGAGCAGCCGGTCCAGCTCGCCGTAGTTCTTGACCTCCCGCTCCAGGACCAACGGGTCGACATAAACCGGCGCGGACGCAGCCTCCCCGGCCGGTTCGGACGTTGGCTTGTTCAGTGGCTCAGTGCCACGTGTTGGCGGATGCCCGGGTTCGATGTACTCGTACGTGCACCCGGCCAGTAACCCTGGAGGAATCAGCAAGGACACCGCAAAGGCAATCCGGTGGCGCCTCTCCCTCGATCCCATGGGCACACCAACTCTTGCCGGTCAGGCCGGCTGCCAACGCACCGGGAGTGCCTTCACCCCATAGACGATGGTGCTGTCCATTCGTTCCAGGGGCGCTCCCTGTTCCAGGGAAAGCCCGGGCAAACGGGACAGCAGGGCCTCCAGGGCAATCCTGGCTTCGAGCCGGGCCAGCGGCGCGCCGAGGCAGAAGTGAATGCCGTGGCCGAACGCCAGATGCCGGTTGTGGCCGCGATCAACATCGAACTCGGCAGGCCGCTGGAACTGCCGCTCGTCGCGGTTGGCGGAGCCGATCCACGCCACGATCGGTGCGCCGGCTGGAATCACTTCGTCCCCCAGGGTGGTCCGCGACGGTCAACCGGTACATGGACTGCACCGGCGACCGAAAGCGCAGCACTTCCTCGATGGTCTGGGGAATCAGGGCTGGTTCCCTGAGCAGGCGGTCAATGGTTCCGGGGTTCTCAGCCAGGCATAAAACGGCGTTACCGATGAGATTTGTGGTGGTCTCGTTTCCTGCGACGAGCAGCAGGGCGCAAAAACCGAGCAGTTCGGGCACCGTCAGTTTTTGGCCGTCAATCTCCGCTGCAAGCAGGGTACTGATCAGGTCCTGGCCCGGGCGGCTCCTGCGTTGGTCGATCAGGGCCAGGAAGTACTCCGTCATCTCCACGTTTGCTGCGGTGTGATCCTCATTGGCCGCACCGGTCCGCGTTTGGCTGACAATCACATCGGACCACCGTTTGAACCGCTCACGGTCCTGCGGGGGGATCCCCATGAGTTCGGAGATCACTATGACGGGCAACGGGTACGCCAGTTCCTTAATCAGGTCTGCGCTGCCGCGGACCGCGAACCCCTCCAGCAGCTCGTCCGTGAGCCCGGCGATGCGGGGAGCCAGCGCATCCACGGCTTTGGGAGTGAACGCCTGGGTGACCAGGGAGCGCAGCTGCCGGTGCCTTGGAGGATCGGTGGCGATCAGGCTCGAGGAAAACAGCTGGCCGGGCCCCGATGCATCGTCACCTCCCATGTGCGACGAGAAGGTGGCGTATTCAGACAAAGCCCGCTGAACGTCGTCGTACCGGAAGACGTGCCAACTGCCGGATTGTTCGTCGAAATAGACAGGGGCAGTTTTCCGCATTCGTTCGTAATGGGGAAAGGGGTCGAGCTGGTGTTCAGCGGAATGGTTGACGTCCATGGCTGGCCTCTCTGCTCGCCTGGGTCTCTATCGGACTGACGTACGCGGTGGTTACTGCCGATGGAGCGCTGAACCTTGATTTTAGCCAGCGCATGCCCCCGGGTCACTAGCAGGCGGCGGCAAGGTTGTTTCTGGATGCGGTGCTACCGGTGGATGTGTTCCCGCCAGTCTGCAGGTACCTTGTCCGCCGGTGCAGGTGAGGGCTGTTCCGGTGGCCTGGACTGGGGATCCGGAAGTCGCGGTCCACGGAAGAACTTCTTCGTGGGGTGCTCGTAGAACCAGTCCTCCCCGGGTTCAAAGGACCTCACGACGGGGTGACCGGCTTTGCGCGCGTGGTCGCTGGCATGCTGGGAGGGCGATGAATCGCAGCATCCGATGTGGCCGCACTGGGCGCAGCGGCGCAGATGCAGCCACCATCCCGGGCCGTCACCGCCAAGGCACTCCAGGCACCCTGTTCCGCTGGGTGTGGCGGCAAGGTTGATCCCCGCGATAGGGCGGTCCTCCAAGGGGTACTCCATGTCCATCACTCCGGTCCTGCTCAGGTCATCCCGGCTGCCCCCGTCGGGAGCAAGTCTGGCAGAATCTCCACGCCCTTGTCTGCACTGTCCCAGCGCGAGTATCGTGAGCGCCACCGAACCATTGAACCGGAAAGACGGCGGCCATGGATCACTCGGTTCCGATCATGCTGATTGCCACCTCTGACTCGGACTCCCGGCGCATTCTCGGAGATGAGTTGCGCCGGCGCTACGGTGCCGACTATGAGGTGGTGGCCTGCGAGGGACACGCCCACGGGCGGGCGGTGCTTGAGGGGCTCCGGCGCTGGAACCGCCCGGTAGCGCTCATACTCGGGTGTTATGGCCCGGCTGACCGCGGTGGGCTCGATTTCCTGCGTCGCGCCTATGGCTTTCACCCGGCCGCAAAGCGGGCAGTTGTGGTGACATGGGGTGACTTCGCCAGCGCCCCCACCGTTTTCCGTGCGATCGGGCAGGGGCACGCGGAGCTGCTGATCATCCGACCAGAACGCTCGCGCGACGAAGAATTCCATGGGGCGATCACTGACGCCCTTGACGACTGGCACCTGGCCCAGGGGGTCGGGTTCGAGGCTGTCAGGCTGATCGGGGAGGTTGGCGACGGGAGGACCCATTCGCTGCGCGACTCCCTGAGCCGAAACCACATTCCGGTGGGCTTCCATCCTGTGGGGTCCGAGACGGCGGAACGGACGCTGGAGAGCCTTGGCCTGCGCGACCCCATGCTGCCAGTCCTGGTGCTGGAGTTCACTGCTTCACCAATTGTCCTCCAGAACCCAACTGACCTGGAGATTGCCGAGGCGATGGGGGTGACGCGACCGCCACCACCGGACAAGGTTTTCGATGTGGTGGTGGTTGGAGCCGGTCCCTCCGGTCTTGCAACCGCCGTCTATGCCTCCTCGGAGGGCCTCGCCACCATGGTGGTTGAGGGAGAGGCTGTGGGGGGCCAGGCCGGCACCAGCTCCTTGATCCGCAACTACCCTGGCTTCTCCCGGGGTGTCAGTGGCGCCCATCTGGCCTACCGCTCGTTCCACCAGGCCTGGACTTTGGGCACGGACTTCCTGTTCTTGCGGAAGGTGGAAGGCCTCGGCGCGGACGGAGCACTCTACGCTGTGTCGATTTCCGATGGCAGCCAGGTGCGGTGCCGCACAGTGGTGGTGGCCACCGGAGTGGACTACCGGCGCCTCGGGATACCCCAGATAGAGGATCTGGTGGGCAGGGGCGTCTTCTACGGGGCCACAGTCTCCGAGGCGCCGTCGATGGCCGGTAAGAACGTCTGCGTTGTGGGTGGCGGGAACTCGGCCGGACAGGCGGTCCTGCACCTGGCCAAGTTCGCGAAGAAGGTGACGCTGCTGGTGCGTGGCCCCACCCTGTCGGTGAGCATGTCGGAATACCTCATCTCCCAACTGGAGGCCACCAGGAACGTTGCGATCCGCTATGGCACCGTAATCGTGGGCGCCCGCGACCGGGACGGCTTCCTTGCCTCGGTCAAGGTCGCCTCACCCGGCGCCGCCGACGCAACGCCGGGCGAGGAGATCGAAGCCGGCGGTCTATTCGTGCTGATCGGTTCGGTGCCGCGGACCTCCTGGCTGCCCGACACCGTAGAGCGTGACCCGGCCGGTTTCCTCCGCACTGGCGCCAACCGGGATGTGAACGACGCCGGGTCCCTCAGGCCCGGGAGGCATCCGCTGGCCCTGGAAACCAGCATGCCCGGCATCTTCGCGATCGGCGACGTACGGGCCGGTTCCATCAAAAGGGTGGCTACCGCTGTTGGGGACGGGGCCACCGTGGTTTCGATGCTCCACACCTACCTGGCCGAGCACCCCCTGCCTGCTTCGCCTCCTGCCCCAGGTGATGCTGCCGTACCCGAGGAGCTGCCCGGAGATGTCCACTTCAACTGAGGGCACACCGTTGATTCCGCCGATGCGGTGGCTGCTCTACGTCGCTGCATTCCTCGTGTTTCTTGCCGGGCTCGTGCTGTTCGTGTTTCCGCTGCGGACGGCGGAATGGTTCGCGTGGACCGTCAATCCGCCCATGACCGCCGTCTTCCTCGGGGCGGCATACTGGTCGGCCGCCGGCCTGGAAGTGACCGGCGCCCGCTCATCGAGTTGGGAATCGGCGAGGCTGGCCGTCTGGCCCGTGTTCGTCTTCACCACGCTGACTCTTGGGGTCACCCTGCTTCATCTGGATCGCTTCCACCTCTCGCCAGAAAATGGCCCCCTTGCCCGGGTGGCCACCTGGGCGTGGCTGGCGATCTATGCCATCGTGCCGGTGGCGATGCTCGTGGTCAGCTGGATGCAGATCCGCTCCCGGCGTCCTGCTGCAAGGTCCGTCAAGCCAGGACGGCCAGTACTGCCCCCTGCGCTCCGGCTGCTCATGGCGGGAATCGCCGGGGTACTGCTGCTCTATGGTGTGGCGCTTCTGGCAGTACCCGCTTATGCCGCGGCGTGGTGGCCGTGGACACTGTCCGAGCTCACGGCGAGGGCGGTCGGAGCGTGGCTGGTCGGCCTGGGATGGTCGGCCGCGCAGGGCCAGTCCAGCGCCGACCCCCGCTCTGTCCGCCCCGTGGCCCTGACCTCGGTTGCCTTCGTCATTCTGCAGGCGCTTGCCCTGCTGCGGTATGGCGGCGCCCTGGCATGGCCGAGCGCACCGGCCATCGGCTTCGTCACCGTGCTGCTGGCCATAGGAACCGCCGGTGGATGGGCATTCGCTCTATCCCGATCGCCCGGAGCACAGGCCGGAAATAGCTGAGCGGGCTTTCCGCAGAGGCCCGATCCTTCTTCGGCTACTCCTCAGCGCGCTGCTTGATGCCCAACAGCATCGCGCGATCCATGACCAAATAACCCGGCTGAAGCAGGAAGTCCATGAAGCGCAGTCCTGCCGGCCGCCCCGGACCGGTGCGTGTCCGCAGCAGCAGCCGCGTCCCGCCGTCGTCCGCTTCGTGGAGGAGAACTCCAGTCCAGCCCCGTGAACCCTCATCTGCACCAGCCAGGGCCACACCTGGGCAGGCGGCGGGGAAATAGAGCCAAGCCAGGTACAGGACCAAAACTTTTGGTGCGGATCCTGCTTCACCCCAGGCGAAATGACTTACGATCAGACTCACTTCGAGACCGGCTAATTCGATGACATGTCGCTGCGGGATCCAGGAAGAGTACCGATGCCCGCACTTTTGGGCGGCCCCGGTCCTGGCCCGCACTAATCCTGGGGGAGCCTGCTGGTGCAGCACCGACCGAACAAACATGACTGTACTGTTCACACCGCTGATGTTGTCCGGCGTTTGGGACTTCTTTTGCCTTACGGCGCAGGGGAGGATCTGGGACCGGTTCGTGCGGCGGAGCTGGCGGACTGGATCGATGTCGATCCCGACGCCGAGCCCGAGATTGCCGGCCACGGCTGGCAGGTGGGACTGGGTGATGAAGTCGGCCTGTTTGTTCGCCGCGACCATGACGATCTGGCAGAACTCCTGGGCGGGCAGGCCGGCATCCGCTCCGTTGTGCAGCTCGATCGGGAGGTGTTCGCCGTTGACGCGCCCCGGTTGTGCGCCGATGGATTGCGCGCAGCCGTGATGCAGGCTGTCGCAGCTGCCAACTTGCGGGCACATGACCCCTATGTCGCGGACCAAAAGGATGTCCCGGCCGGAGGAGGAGTCCACCTGGACGCCCCAGCCACTACGTCCCGTCCGGCGCAGCAGGTGGAACCTGAAGAGGACGACGACCTGTGCCGGCTGGTGTGCGGGGACGCCGCCAGCGATGGCCGGCAGGTCCAGGTGTGGGTCAACATGAACGGCATCCTCATCCTGCCCGCCGGAACCATCCCGCACGGTCCGTTGGACCCGGGCGGGAACCCCCGCTTTCAGCGCGCCACCGTGACGTCGGCGCGTGCCGTCAGGCTCGCTAAGCAGCACGCAGGCCGTTGGATCCCGTACGCCTCCCTCACCACACTCCGCCTCCGCCGGCCCGGGCTGGTACGCCGCCGCTGGTCAGCCACTGCTGTGGAGCGGGACGGCGCTTCTACCCCCATGAGCTGGAAGGGGACACGTCCCCATGCGCTGTTGCTCTGGGGGTACGTCGTCGCCCGGCGCGGGCTCGACGGGGTGGACGGGCTGCCGTAGAAGGATGCGCCACGGGGGTGCGAAGCGCTGGACGAAGCACCAGATTTCGTGTTCCCGCAAGAAGGGCTCAACGTTGGGCAAATATTCCTGAAGCATTCCGAAGCAGGGCCTTCGGCCGCTATTTTCCGAACTCTTCGCGATCTACGCTGTCCAGCATCCGAAAGTTTGGGAGACGACCATGAGCCCTGATGCCACACCACAGCTGCTGCAGGAACGGGTTCCCGGGCAGGCAGTGCTCGAGACGTTGATGGCGGTGCAAAGCCGCGTTCCGGGCCGCAGCTGGCTTAAGCGGTTGCTTGGTGCCAGCCCGCTCGGTCCGGAGAGCATGCCCTGGTACAAGGGGGCTCTCGGCGAAATTGCCGTGGGAAGGATCCTTGAGGGGCTGGGTCCCGAGTGGCTGGTCCTGCATGCCGTGCCGGTGGGCGCCGGTGCCTCGGATATTGACCACGTGCTGGTGGGGCCTGCGGGAGTTTTCACCTTGAACACCAAGAACCACTCCGGCCAGCCCGTCTGGGTGGCGGGGCGGGCACTCCTGGTTGCGGGAAAGAGGACACACCACATTCGTAGCGCTGCGTACGAAGCTTCCCGGGCAGCAAGACTTCTGGGCACCGCGGCTGGCTTCCCTGTCGAGGTGACCGGCGTCGTGGTCATCGTCCAACCGAAGAGCCTGACCATCAAAGCGCGGCCCGAGCGCGTGGCCGTGGTGAGGGACGCACGGCTCCTTGCCTGGCTGCGCCAGAGCCAGGCCGTCCTGGGCCCGGAGCAGGTGGCCCGGATCGCGTCGGCGGCCGTCCAGCCGGGGACCTGGTGCCGGAAGCCTCCTGCCGCAAGCGATCTGCCCGCCCTTCAGGACAGCTTCACTGCCCTGCGGATGATGGTTGAACAAGCGCGACGGCGGCAGGCAGCCTGGGCGTTGAGCGTTCCGGCAGTCGGTTTCGTGGTCCTGGCCAACAGCGCGCAGTGGGGCGCAGCCATCCTCCAAGGCCTTGGCGGTCGCTGAACCGGCCGGGACGTTTGGCCTCTGGATCCGGCAGGGGAGTGAAGCGCAAACTGGGATGATGCGGTTCCACAGGCGTTTGGTCATCGTGTTCGCGGCTGCTGCTGCGGGCGCAACCTATGCCCGGTACCTGCGTCCGCGGCAGCTCCACTGGGGCGCGACGCCGGAAGAGGTCTCACGTGCTCTGCCCGGAGATGACCTCGTGCCGGGTCCATCCTTCAACGCCACGCGGGCGGTCACGGTTGGAGCGCCGCCGGAGCGGATCTGGCCGTGGCTGGTCCAGGCCGGGCTGACCCGTGCCGGCTGGTACAGCTACGACATCCTCGACAACCTGGGCCGTCCAAGCGCCCGGCGCATCATCCCCGAACTTCAACACCTCGCTGTCGGCGACATTGTGCCGATGAGCCCTGACGGCAAGCACGGCATGCCGGTCCAGGCGATGGACGCACCGAAGTCCATGATCTGGGGTACGCCCGGTGACACCACCTGGACGTGGCAGCTCGATCCCATGTCGGACGGCTCAACGCGGTTGATCAGCCGTGTGCGCTCGCGGTACCGGTGGCTCTCGCCCACCATAGCTTTCTCCCTCTTGCTTGAGTTCGGCGACTTCTGGATGATGCGCAAAATGCTGCTGAACGTGCGCGACCGGGCTGAAGCAGCGCCTTGAGCCCCAGTTAGAACAGAGCCCTCTTGCGGGGGAGCCGAAGGCAGGGAGCTGCACAGCGGTCAGGAGCTGCCGTAGAGGACGCGGTGCAGGTTTTCTTCTCCTGGGGACCGTGGAATGTATAGATAGTCCGCGTGGCCGCCGGGCTGAGCGGGCATGGCGGACAGGGCAGACTCTGGCCAGTGGGGTGGTTCCCAGTCCTGGTGTTCGCTTTTGTAGTGGCGGCCGGTGGGTGAGGTCCAGCCGGGTGGTTGGTTTTTGGTGGCTGGTGTTGGTTTCCAGCCGCTCGTGTGCCGGAGTTTGTGGTGCTTCGGGCAGGGTTGTCCCAGGTTGCTGATCCCGGTGGTCCCGCCGTGGTGCCAGGCGAGGAGGTGGTCTGCCTCGTTATCCAAAGACGGGTTGCTGCAGCCGGGGAACGGGCACTGGCCGTCCCTTAGCCGGAGCCAGTTCCGCATGGCTTTGGTGACCCTATAGCTGCTCCGCCCGATCTCCAACGGCGCCCCGTCCCGCGGATCAACAAGGACCCGGTAGAACGAATCAGCCCCGTCAGCGACCAGATCCCTCGCCATGGACGGCGGAACGGGGCCGAACCCGTCCAGCACCGCCGGCTCCTCCGTCAGGCCCATCAGCGAGAACACCGGCACGGTGACCAGGACCTGGGCCCGGATCCCCGGGGAAAGCAGGCCAGCACAGGTTCCTGCGCCGGCTCCGTCGCTGTCGCTTGCTTCCTCGCCGTTACCTGCACTGTTGTCTGCATGGAAGGTTGCACTGGTTCCGCTGGTGAGGATGGCTTCGGCGAAGTGGTCGGTCCGGAGTTGGGTGAGGGTGCGGGGTTCGGTGGGTCCTTGTGCGGCCCGCGCGAGAGCGTTAAGGCGGTTCCAGCCTGCCAGCGCCTGGTGCGCGGGCAAACAAGCGGAGAGCCAGGCCATCCCGTCCTGGTCAGGCCGGTATTCGACCCGCCGGTCCGCCACCCCCTTGGCGTGGCGCTTCTCCAGCGATTCGGGATGGTGGCGTTCGCGCCAGGTGCGGGCTTTGTGTTTGAACCGGTGAGCGGGCATCTCCCCGATCGTTGCTGCGGTGGCTGGTCGTGGTGTGTCCGGGTCCAGGAAGTGGGCTTCCAGGGCGGTGGCGCCGGCGGCGTCGAGGGTGGCTGCCTCGTCCGCCATGACCCGGGCGTGCTGCCACGAGATCGTGCCGGCGTGCAGGGCCGCGAGGGTCAGGGGCAGGGTGGTGGTCAGCGCATGGGATACGGACAGGAACGCGCTGGCGGCCCGCGGCCCGAGGGCCAGCACGCACCCGATCTCCGCGGCCACGGCCATTTCCTGTGCCTGCACCGGCATCCCGGGAGGGGCCAGGGCGTGGGCGGTGTCGGCGTACTTCATGGCAGCGCGGGCCTTCAACCCCGCCACGCCGGCTTCCACCGCTGCTGCACCGGCGAGGATGTCCAGGCTCCCATCTGCCAGCCCGGCTAAGGGATCGGCAGCAGAGAACGGCTCCGAACCGCACCCGTCCACCTCCGCATTGAGCACGGCAAGGGCGGCCCTGATATCCGCAAACGCCCTCGCCACCGCTTCGCTGCCCATAAACCCATCCTGCCAAGGGGGTCCGACAATCTACTGCGCCGTCCATCAGCCCAGGAGTACGATCGCGATGTGAGCGATCCGGAGCTTGTTCCCCTGCCGGTGGGATTCGAACGGTTCCACCGGCGGGCCTTCATCAACTACCAACTCAACCGGGCACATGCCCTGGGTTTTGCCGACCGGGATGAACTGCTCGGCGCCGCACCACACGTGCGGGGAATGGATGACTGCGTCGCCGTGTTCGAGGCTTTGTCCAACCGCGCCGCAGCCGAGGACCGGCACCGGCAGGCGGCGGGTTACGCCAGGATCGCAGAGTTCTTCACGCCACCGCGGTCAGCCGAAAAGGCGACGCGCTACCGCCGCTACCTGCAGCTCTTCGAGACGGCATTCGCCGCTGCCGGCCTGACCCGTCACACCATCCCTTATGGCGAAGCGTCATTGCGGGCCTACTCGCTTCCGGCGTCCGGGACCCGAAACGGCGGCACGGTGCTGCTGCACGGCGGGTTCGACTCCCTGATCGAGGAGTTCTTCCCCATCTGCCAGCGGATAGCCGCCGCAGGTTTCCAGGTGGTTGCCTTCGAGGGCCCGGGCCAAGGCGGTGCCCGGACATTGAACGGGCTGACCTTCGACCACGACTGGGAAAAGCCTGTCGGGGCGGTGCTGGACCACTTCCGGCTCGGCCACGCCGCCCTGGTAGGCATCTCCATGGGTGGCTACTGGGCAGTCCGCGCCGCAGGCCGCGAGCCCCGGATCCACCGGGTGGTGGCCTGGCCGCCGGTGTACGACTGGCTCTACAGGCTCCCACGCGTGGCGCGCGGCCCGGTCCGCGCGATGGTGCGGCACCGCGGCTTCATGCGCTGGAGCGTGCGGACCCGTGCCCGGCTGTTTCCCACCCTCCGTGTGGTGGTGGACCAGGTCCTGTACATGCTCAACAGCGACGACCCGGCCGACGTCGCCGAATGGTTCCTTGGCATGAATGCCACGCACCTGGGCAGCGGCCGGGTGAACCAGGACGTGCTGTTGATGGTTGGCGAAAACGACGCCTTCCAACCGCCAGCGCTGGCCAGGGAACAGGAAAGGGCGCTCGTGGCGGCCCGAAGCGTCACCACCCGGGTGTTCACCCGGGCCGAGCACGCCGGCCAGCACTGCC
This sequence comes from Pseudarthrobacter sp. NCCP-2145, assembly GCF_023708005.1. Lineage (NCBI taxonomy): Bacteria > Bacillati > Actinomycetota > Actinomycetes > Micrococcales > Micrococcaceae > Pseudarthrobacter > Pseudarthrobacter sp. NCCP-2145. The sequence goes on from NZ_BRCG01000015.1 coordinate 87,924, forward strand.
AGATGGGGAACCTCGGGCTCGCGTGTGCGGTGCTCACCACCTGGCTGCAGGCTGCCGATACGGGCTCAACCGAAACGTCCCCAGCCTGAGGGCAGGTGGTCCCGAACCCCGGGACCACCGGCAGCGTCAGCGTCCGACGACGTTCAGCGCCACGAGGTGCGCGCCCCCACCTTCGGCGAAGACCGCCAGGGCCGTGCTCGCCTCCGCAGGGAACACAAGGTCCGTGATGGTGGCGAGCCCGTCCTGGGCGAAGACCTCCACGGAGCAGCGGTCCAGATGGACAGACAGTCCAAGGCGGCCATCCCGCAGCGGAACGGCGACGGCCTCAACGGAAGGGAAGGCCGCATGGAAATCTGCCTGTCCCGACTCCCTCCGGTCCAGGCGAAGCACGCCGTCCGCAACGTCGTAGCTGATGACGGTACGTTCGGCTCCGCCGGCCCGGACCACCAGCCCCACACGGGTTGCCGCACCCGGCTCGAAAACCACCTCCAGCCGCCCCACGGCGGCTGCCACCGGCAGCTCCTGGACGCCAGATGCCAGGGCCTGCGGACCCAGGCTGAAGCTTGGGGATTCCTGCCCGGCAAACGGGTCAATGGCCGTTTGCCGAAGCACCAATCTCCCGTCCAGCCTGGCCAGTGAGACCTCCCGCGGCAGTGACATCGAACTGCGCCACCCGCCGGTGGGGGTGGAGCCGGCATAGTCCCAGTTGTTCATCCAGCCGATCATGATCCGCCGGCCGTCGGCAACCCCGCTGAAGGAGACCGCGGCGTAGTAGTCGCGGCCCCAGTCGAGCCAGCCGTACTCACGCATCCGGCTGCCGTCCTGTTGGAAGCCCTCCGTAACCGTCGACCCGGAACGGAACTCCACGCCGTCGAACGCGCCCAGGAAGTACTGCCCGGCGGAACCGCCGGCGATGCCGCCCGGGTTGAGGTTGACGATGAGGACCCACCTGGACTCACCGGGGTTGCCGTCCACGGGCAGCTCGAAGAGGTCCGGGCACTCCCACACCCCGCCGGTGGCGTTGGCCGGGCCAAAGGTGCTCAGGTACTCCCAGCTCTTCAGGTTGGCCGACTTGTACAGCACCACCTGGCGCTCCACCGCCTCAACGGCAACCATCACCCAGTAACTGCCCGCAGCGCCGTCGTACCAAAAAACCTTGGGATCCCGGAAGTCGGCGGACGCGCGGTCCAGGACGGGATTGCCAAAGTACTTTGTCCAGGTGGCACCCTCGTCGAGGCTGTAGGCGAGCGACTGCGCCTGCCGGCCCGCCAGCGGTGAGGCGGCACTGTAGGCGCTGGTGTAAATGGCAACCAGCGGAGGATTGCCGGCCGTGCCAAGGCCACTGGTGTTGTGCTCGTCGAACACCGCCGAGCCGGAGAAGATGGCCTCGCGCTCGTCGCACGGAATGGCCACCGGCTGCTCGTCCCAGTGGAGCAGGTCCGGGGAGGTGGCATGGCCCCAGGACATGTTGCCCCAGTCCGTGCCGAAGGGGTTGTGCTGGTAGAAGAGGTGGTAGGTGCCGTTGAGGTACACCAGCCCGTTGGGATCGTTCAGCCAGTTGCGTTCGGCGGTGAAGTGGAACTCCGGCCGGTGAGGGTCCGCGGTGGTGGCGGGAGGTGCCCCTGGCGCCGTCGTTAATGAATTCACGGTCAGCCCTTCACGCCGCTGGAGGCGATGCTGTTGACGAACGAACGCTGGAAGGCGATGAAAAGCACCACCACCGGAACAGTGATGAGGGAAGCGTATGCCATCACCTCGCCCCACGAGACGTTCAGCTGGAAGAAGTACTGGATGCCGATCATTACCGGACGCAGTTCCTCGGACTGGACCACCATCAGCGGCCAGAGATAGGAGTTCCAGGCAGGGAGGAAGGTCAGGATCGCCACGGTGGCGGTGGCCGGCCCGGAGAGCGGCATGACCACCTGGCGGTAGATCTTGAACCAGCCGGCGCCGTCGATGCGCGCGGCCTCGTCCAGCTCCTTGGGAATGGACTCGAAGTACTGGTGGAACAGGTAGATGGAGAAGGCGTTGGCGATGAACGGGATGATCTGGACCTGGTACGTGTCCAGCCAGCCCTTGGAGAACTCGAGGCTGAAGCCGTTCAGTTCGAAGTAGGGGAGCTGGTTGACCCACCACACCAGCGGCAGGGCCAGGGTCTGGAAAGGCACAATCAGCGTGGCGAGGATCGCGGTGAACACGATCTTCTTCCCGCGGACCTGCATGCGGGACAGGGCGAAGGCGCAGAGGCTGTTGACGAAAATGCCGAGGATCACCGTGACGGCGGAGACGCCCACCGAGTTGAGCAGGAATCGGGCTGCCGGGACTCGGTCGAAGACGGCGGCGTAGTTGTCGAAGGAGATGTTGCCCACCGGCAGGAACGCGGCCAGGGAGGACATGTCGCCGAAGATCTGCTGGTCCGGCTTCAGCGAGGAGACCAGCATGAAAACGATGGGGAACGCGGCGACGACGGCGAAGAGGATGCGGACCAGCATGGTGCCCGCGTCTTTCAGGAACAGTTGGTTTTTCATGTCAGTCTTTCTCCCGCGTGAGGTGGCGCTGCACCGCGGAGACGATCAGCACGAGGACGAAGAACACCAGCGAAATGGCGGAGGCGTAGGAGGTTTCCTGCTGCCGGTAGCCGGACTGGACCGCCTCGTAGATGATGGTGGTGGTGGAGTCCATCGGACCGCCCTGGGTCATCACGCTGATCTGGTCGAAGAGGCCAAGGGCCTGGATGGTGATGGTCACGAGGACCAGGCTGCGGGTGTGGAAGAGGCCCGGCCAGGTGACGTAGCGGAACTGCTGCCAGCGGCTGGTGCCGTCCAGTTGCGACGCCTCGTACAGTTCGCCCGAGATGCCCTGGAGCCCGGCCAGCCAGATGATCATGTGGAAGCCGGCGGCCTGCCAGATGGACAGGATGATGATGGCGGGCATAGCGGTGTTCGGGTCCCCGAGCCAGTCCGGGCCGTCGATGAGGCCGAAGCTGACGGCGGAGAGGATCTCGTTGATCAGGCCGTCCTTGCGGTACATGAACAGCCACAGCAGGGAGACCACCACCATGGAGGTGACCACGGGCAGGAAGTACACGGTGCGGAAGAAATTTACGCCCCGGAACTTCTTGTTGATCAGCAGCGCCATCACCAGGGCCAGGCCGGACTGCACCGGAACAATGACCACCGTGAAGTAGGCGACGTTGAGCAGTGCCCGGTAGAACGTGGGGTCCGAGAAGAGGCGGGCGAAGTTGTCCACGCCCACGAACTCCACCGGCCGCGGCGAGATGAGCCGTGCGTTGGTGAAGGCCAGGCCGAAGCCGAGGATGGCCGGGATGAAGATGAAGGCCAGCAGCAGCACTGCCGCCGGGGCGATCATGCCCCAGCCGCTGAGCTGCTCGCGGCCGGAGCCGGGCCTGCGGTGCTTGGTGGGGGCCTTGCGCCTGGCGTTCGACGGCGGCAGTGCGGTTTCCGGGGTAGCGGGACGTGGGCGTGTGGGAAGGGGAACAGTTGCCATGGGGGTCTCCGTAGGTCGGGCGGCGGGAGGGATGCGGCGCGCTGCGGCGCATCCCTCCGGCGTGCTCCGGCTAGTTCTTGTAGCCGCCGTTGGACTTGATGTTGGCGTCAATCGCCTTCACGGCGCTGTCCAGGGTGGCCTGGGGGTCGGCCCCGTTCAGGATGTCCTGGGTGGCCTTGCCGAACTCGGTGGCGATGAAGGGGTAGGCGGGAGTTTCAGGGCGCATCACGGCGTATTCCCGGGAGAAGTCCATGAAGATCCGGTTGGCGCCGCCTTCGGTGAAGCTGGGGATCTGGGCCGCAGCCTCCTCGCTGGCCGGAATGGCGCCGGTGGCCTTGGCAACCGCGGCGATGTTCTCCGGCTTCAGTGAATAGGCCAGGTAGTCCATGGCTGCCCCGGTATCGCTGCAGCCGCTGGTCACGCCCCACTGCCAGGAGGCGCCGCCGATCTTGGGTCCTTCGCCGAGGTCGACCGGCGGCATGACCACCAGGTCGTCCCCGAGGGCCTCTTTGGCCTTGTCCGCAGCCCACGAACCGGTGTACACGATGGCGCTCTTGTTGTTCAGGAAGTCCTGGGTGGAGTCCTTGCCGCTCTTCTTGGCCATGAAGCCCTCGTTGGCCAGCCCGCGGAACCAGTTGGCCCACTGGACTGCTTCCTCGCCGTTCAGTTCACCGTCCGCACTCTGGAAGCCGTCCCGGTTGACCAGGTCTCCGCCGAAGGACTGCAGGAAGGGGGAGTAGGCGTAGGGGAGCCATTCACCGGTGCCGGCTGTGCCGAGGTCCAGCGGGTGCTCCCATTTGCCCAGGGCCTTGAGCTTGGTGAGGGCGTCCTGGAACTCTTCCTTGGTCCAGGGCTGGTCCATGGTGGCAACGCGGACGCCGGCCGCCTCCAGGTCCGAGGCGCGTGCCATCATGGCGAGGGCGACGTCGTAGTAGCCCACGGCGTAGGGCTTCCCGTCCCATTCAGCCACGGTGCTGGGGAGGTGCTTGGACAGGTCCGTGTCCAGTTCGAGGGGCTCCAGGTAGCCGGCCCAGGCCCAGTTGGGGACGTTGGGGCCGTCGATGTCCACAATGCAGGGGAGGTTGCCCGCGGCGGCCGCGGAGACCACGGAATCGTTGTAGGAGTCCTGGGGGAAGGCCTGGACTTTGATTTTCACTTTGTCCTGGCTGCTGTTGTAGGAGTCGACGATTCCCTGGACCGCGGCCAGTTCTTCCGGATTGCCGGCGTTGTGGGTCCACAGGGCGATTTCCCCGGACCCTTCGGTGGAGGAGGAGGCGCTGCCTTTGCCGCAGCCGGCGAGGGTGGCGGTGAGGGCGGCAGCGGCTATGCTGGTCGCCAGGATCCTGGTGAGCTTCTTGTTCATGGGTCGGTCTTTCTGCTTGGACAGGGTGGAGGGATTGATTGGGTCCTGCAGGGAACGCGGCCGCTGCAACGGCTGCGTTCCCGTTTTTTGTGGGAAGGGTGGAGGGGATGGTTTGTGGTCCGGGCCGGAAGCCGGGCCGGTGGTGCCGGGGCGGACCCGGTGCTGACGGTCAGGCCCCTGGACGAAGCCGCTCAGCCCCTGGGCGGAGCGACGGACTCCCGCTCAACCAGCGGGCAGGGGATTTTTTCGTGCGACCGGGGCGCCCCGGGGTTTTCGAGCTCGCTGAGGAGCTTCAGGACAGCCCACCGGCCCATCTCGTAGTGGGGGAGTGCCATGGTGGATAGTCCGGGCCACAGGCCGTCGGCGATGAGCTCGAGGTTGTCCACGCCCACGATCGAAACGTCCGCCGGGACGCCCAGGCCGAGGTGCCCGGCCGCCTGGTAGGCGCCCATGGCCATCTGGTCGTTGAAACAGAACAGCGCAGTGGGACGCTCCTGCCGGGACAGCAGCTCCAGCGCAGCTTCCCGGCCTCCCGCTGTACTGGGATGGCCTGCAACCAGGAACTCCTCCGGCAGCTGCAGCCCGTGGCGGTCCAGGCCCGCCCGGAACCCGGCGAGCCGCCCGTGGGCCGCGGGGATGTCGTCCTCGTTGTTGATCATGGCGATAGTGCGGTGCCCCGCCCTGACCAGCAGCTCGGCGGCAGAGTCACCGGCGCCGAACTCGTCCGGCACCACTGAGGACAGCCCCGGGTTGTCCGAGGTGGCATCCAGCACGATGGTGGGCACGGCCTGGAGCTCCTCCGGGACGGATACCTGCTGGTTGAACATGCGCGCATAGATGATGCCGTCCACCTGGTGCTGCTGCAGTGCCCGGATTTCCTGGAGTTCGAGTTCGTTGTCCAGGCCGGAGTTGACCACCATGAGCAGGTGCCCGTGTTCGGAAGCGGCATCCTGTGCGCCCTGGATCATCGCGCCGGCAAAAGGGGTGGTGGTGATTTCGTCGCTGACGAGGCCCAGGATCTGGGAGCGCTGGTTGCGCAGTCCGCTTGCCAGCCGGTTCGGGGCGTAGCCGAGGTCGCCGGCCACTGCCTTGATGTGCTCCACGGTCCGGGCGTTGACCCGGGAGCTGTGCGCTTCGCTCAGGGCATGCGACACAGTGGTCACGGAGACGCCTGCGGCCTTGGCCACGTCCCTGATGTTTACCTTTGTCGCCATTGACTTCGTTCCTTTGCAAAACGTTTTGTATGTTGCTTGCATCACTATATGCAAAACGTTTTGCAACCGTCAAGCTTTCTTGCGGATTACACTGCCGGTTATTTCGTGCAGCCGGGAACAGGGGCTTTCTTCTGAGGGGTTGATCAGCCCGCCGCTTCCCGGGAAAGTTCCCTTGACAGGCGTGGAACAGGGGACTCTCATCAAAGAAGAACGTGAACCTGAGAGGGGGTGGCGGCTGTGCCTGCCATCCAAACTACTTCCGCACAGCAGTTCCGGCTCCGGGTCGGAGCAGCCCTGATGGCGCTTGCCGGGCTGGCTTTCGTGGGATACGCCGCAGCCTTCCTGGCTCTCAACTTCTCGGGCGCCTTCCTGGAGCTGGGCATCGGTCCCGAAGAGGTGGACAAAGGCAGGGCGGAGGTCCAGGCGTTCAGCCCCCGGCTGTATCACTACATCAGCCATCTGCACATTGCGCTTAGCGGCTTCATCGCTGCCACCGGGCTGGCCATTGCGGCCATGTCCTGGTTCGGCGTGCGACGGGGTGAACGGTGGGCCTTCGCCGCCACCGTCACTGTTACGGCAGTCAGTCTCGCAATCTCTGTCCCGGCGCATTACCCCTGGGGCCTGGCAACGATTGGACACCTCGGCCCGGTGTACGTCGCTGTCCTCATCTTCTTGGCAGGCGCCGCCACGGCCTACAGCGGGATGCGGGGCCCGTCGGGTGAAAGCAGCTGACAGCGGTCTTTGTGCCCTGCGCAGGGACGTCCCTGGCGTGCGAAACTTTGCGAATGAGCAGCGCACGCAAGTTGGTTCCCCTGGAGGAGCATCACCGCGACCCGGCCAGCGCCCTGCGCCCGGACAGCCCGTGGGTCAGGGCGGTCCGGCTGCTGGTGGGCGCGTTCGTGCTCGCCGCACTCGTGCAGAAGACCTATGACGCAACCCTGCCGGGCACCGACGTCGACAGTTTTCAGTTGTATTCGGAATTCACCGTCCAGGCGAACCTCGGCCTCGGGTTCCTGCTGATCGGATCGGCGGCATGGCCGGCGGCAAGGCTTCCGCGTTGGTGGGACCACCTCTTCGGCGCCTTTGTCCTCTACTTGGTGATGACGGGACTTATCTACATTGTCCTCGTGGCGCCGCCGGAGGAACCATGGTGGAGCTGGGACCTCTACTGGCCGCAAATGGCCCACCACCGCCTGGCCCCGCTTTATGTTGTGTTCGACTGGCTCCTGGTCAGCAGGATGGGCCGGGGTCCCTGGTGGCGGCCCCTGGCGTGGCTTGCCTACCCGGTGGCCTTCCTCATCTTTTCCTGGGTGCGGGGTTCCATCGACGGCTGGTACGTCTACGATTTCCTGGATCCCACGCTTGAGGGCGGCTGGCCTGCTGCCCTGGCGTCCATAGCCCAGGTCCTGGCGGCTTTCCTGGTGGTCGCGGCCCTGGTGCATCTTGCCGGCAACGCACGCGCCGCTCTAGCCCTCAGGCACCCGCGGCACTAACGCCAGGCAACCTAGGCCGGAGGCTCCTGCCGGTTTGTGCGTGGTCCTTCCAGAATCCTCCTCGCATCTTCCTGGGCCTGGAGGGCAAGGTCGCTGACCACCTCGCCCCTCAGGTGGCCGGAGGCGGACATGATGTGCCGGAGCTCCGACACGGTGCGCGGCGGGCCGCCGCTGGGGTGTGCCAGGGCGTGGCAGTTGGGGCACAGCGGCACAAGGTCGGCGACGGGGTCCAGCTGGTACCCGCTCCCGAGCAGCTCCGGCGGCACCACATGGTGGACGTCGATGGACCCGGAGCCGGCGTCGCCATAAAAGGCTTCGAAGGAGAAACCGCAGGCAGCGCAGGACGTTCCATGGAACGCCAGGCACACCCGGCGTGCGTCAGGGTCCCGCTCATGGCGGTTCACGTCAATGGTGCTGACGGCGTCCGGCGGGAGCGTGCCCGAAACAACGTGTGGAGGACCGGTGGCCGCCGGCCCGAGGTCCCTCCACAGGCGGCGGAGGGCGGGCTCCGCGTGACCGGGAACGGTAACGCCCGGGCGGATCAGTGCCTCACTCCAGGGAATCCCGGGGACTGATGCGCGGAGCGTTTCCTGACGGATCTGCTCACCGAGGGGGAGCAGTGCGTCGAACAGCACGCCGGCGTGCCAGGCCGCGGCGGCGTCATCCCCGGACAGCACCTGGTACGGCTCGGACACCACCACCCCGTGGCCGATCAGCCCTGTGCCGGCGTCGCTGCCACCCTGGACGAAGAGCCAGGCTTCACTTCCTGCGGGGACGTTGAGTGGCCGGACAGTACTCCAGCGCCGCAGGAACCTGCCGGACTCCGCCACGAGCCCGACGGCGGCACGGTAGTCCCATGGGCCGGATCCGCCCGGGTTCCATCCAAGAATTACTGCAGCCACTACTCACCCAATCCAGCACACATGTGCGTTGGCCTTCACAGCCTGCAGAACGGAACCTAGATGGGTTCCCTGGCCAGCGCCTTGGTCCTGGCCGGTGTTTCCCGGCCGAGGCGCTGGTCGAGCGTGACACGCAGCCTGGCAGCAGCCACCTGGACGCGATGCTCGGCAGGGGTGGCTTTCTTCGGGGCCGGCTTGGCGGCGGCGCTCCGCGGAGTATGGACGAACCGGTGTTCAGACGATGCTGCGCTCATGGTCCAACCTCCTTGGTAGTGTCTTCACCCGTGGTTCCATTCTCGCCTATGTTGCCACCGGCGTCCACGAACCCAGTCTCCGGGTCCGCCTCGGTGCCCAGCCCGTCGTCGTCCGCGTTTTCGTCGCCCCACACGCTCTTCCAGGCGATGTCGAACAGCTCAAGCTCCTCGTTGCGGGCGAGTTCGCTGCGTGCCAGGACTTCCAGGGTTGCCAGTCCCAGGGCTTTCGTTCCTTCATCCTGGTCCAGTGCCCGGTCCAGCGCCCACTGCGTCCGGCGCCACCACTCCGCACGGCTGTCCGCTTCGGTTTTTTGCAGCAGTGCATGGGCGTCCGCTTCCCGCTTCTGCTCCAGCGCAGTGGCATCGGCTGCAGTGCGCTGTTTAAGCGTGCGCCAATTGATGTAGAACGCCAGCAAGGCGGCGATGAGGACGGCCAGGGGACCCAGGCCGGCGAGGATGACCCACCAGTCGGCCGGTCCCGAATGGACGACGACGTCGAGCGTGCTTGGGGAGGGGGCAGGGGTCACTGGACCAGCATAGGCCGCGGCGCGGCTGCCAGCCGGGCGGACGCCACCCGCCGCGCCCCTCAGGCGGTGATGACCACCTTCAGTGCGTTGGTCTCCGCGGCCCGCGCGAACGTGTCGTAGGCGTCGATGAACTGCTCAAAGCGGAAATGGTGGGTGGCGAACTTTTCTGCGGGCAGCTTCTTCTGCGCAACGAGCTTCAGGAGCATTGGCGTCGTGTTGGCGTTGACCAGGCCCATGCTGATGTTGATGTTCTGGATCCAGAGGTTTTCCAGGTGCAGTTCCACCGGTTTGCCGTGCACGCCAACATTGGCAACTGTGCCGCCGGGCCGGACAATCTCGGTGCACATACCGAAGGTGGCGGGAATGCCCACGGCCTCGATGGCAACATCCACGCCCTGCCCGTCCGTCCGGGACAGCACTTGGTCTTTCCAGTCGGAATCGCCTGACAGGACAACGTGTGTAGCCCCGAACGCGCGGGATTGCTCCAGGCGGTTCCGGTCAAGGTCTATGGCGATGATGGTGGCCGCCCCGTAGAGGCCCGCAGTGGCAATCGCTGCCAGCCCCACCGGGCCCGCTCCCACCACAGCCACCGTGTCCCCGGGCTTCACGCGGCCGTACTGGACCCCGATTTCGAAGCCCGTGGGGAGGATGTCCGAGAGCATGACGGCCTGTTCGTCCGTAACCCCCTCAGGGAGGAGATGAAGGGAGTTTTCCGCATAGGGAACGCGGACGTATTCGGCTTGGGTGCCGTCGATGAGGTGGCCAAAGACCCAGCCGATTCCTGATGCGCCTTCGTCCCCGAGGCAATGGGAATAGAGCCCAGTCTTGCAGTTGGCGCAGTGGCCGCAGGACTTGATGCAGGAAATGATCACCCTGTCGCCAGGTTTCAGTGTGGTGACGGAGGCCCCCACCTCGGTGATGGTTCCCACGCCTTCGTGGCCCAGGATCCGTCCCTCCTGGACTGCAGGGACATCACCCTTGAGGATGTGCAGGTCTGTTCCGCAGATGGTGGTGGTGTCCACCTTGACGATGGCGTCGCTGGGATTGATGATCGACGGGTCCGGCACATCGGTCCAGGATTTTTTCCCGGGCCCGCCGTAGACAATGGCCTTCATGACTGCTCCTTGTTGGTCGGCGATCGGGTTGATCCCGGACTGCTGCGTCAACCTCAAGGATGGAGGAGGGTGCCGGGATCGATAAGGGTCCTAGGTCCCGGTGGCCAGGATTGTGCCGTCCGCTGGTGTCAGCGTTTCTGCAGTTTTTCGACGAGCATCAGAATGATTCCGCTCGGACCGCGGAGGTATGTGAGCTTGTACGCGTCGCCGTAGGTCGCCACGCCGCGCAGCGGATGGCATCCGTGCTTCGCGGCTGCCTCAAGGGCTGTGTCCAGGTTGTCCACCGAGAAGGCCACGCGGTGCATGCCAATGTCGTTGGGGCGGGTTGGATTGGTCTGGTTCGCTTCGGGGTGGATGTATTCGAAAAGCTCAAGTTGGCCGCGGCCGTCCGGGGTCTGGAGCATGGCAATCCTGGCGTGGTTGCCATCCAGCCCGACGGCCGTATCCGTCCACTCGCCGCTGACCGTATCGCGGCCGACCACCGTGAGCCCGAGGTCGGTAAAGAAGGCAATTGCTGCTTCAATGTCGCGGACGGCGATGCCGACGTTCTCGAATGTGATGGCCATGGGTTGAAGCTACCAAGGCGGACCACTTGGCTCCAGGGGCCTTATTGTTCCTCCCTGATGCGGGCGGTCGTGCCGCGGCGTGAGATGAGGACCGGGCCACGTGCGTGGTGCAGGACAGCGTGGGCGGTGGAACCTATCGTCTCCCTGAGGAGCCCCTGGCCCTTGGTGCCCACAACCAGCATCCGTGCACCTTCCGACGCTTTGAGGACGGCATGGGCGACCGACGTATCAGTCAGCACCCTTCCCTCCACGGGAACAGCAGGGGAGAGGGCGCGGGCGCGGGCAAGGGCGGAATTGAGGACCTCCCCGGCGGCGGCCACGGCGTCCGGCATCTCGCGATGCCCGTATCCGGGCGGCGTGTGGTGGACATGGACGACGGTGAGGCCCGCCTGCCAGGCAGAGGCGAGTTCACAGGCGTCTTCCAGCGCCATGGAGGACCCCGTGCCGTCCACCGCGACGACGACGGGCCCGCCGGGGTGAAGATCCGGCCTTATCACTGCTACCGGGCAGGTTGCGGTGGCCGCCAGTTCCAGGCTTACGGATCCCACCAGGAGTCCCAGGAAGCCGCCCAAACCCCGGCTGCCGACGACGATCATCTCCTCCCCGGAAGAAATCTCGGCGAGATACGATGCGGGCAATCCGTGCAGCAGGGTGCCTTCAACCTTCAGCCCGGGGGCCGCCGCTTCGGCACGGCTGATCCCCTCCTCCAGAATTGCCTGCGCCGCCCGCTCCAGCCCGCTGTCCGCGACGCCGGGAACGGGGCCGAGGTTCCTGGTCAGCAGCGGCCAGATGGAGCAGTGCACCACGAGGAGTGGGCGGTTGCGCAGCTGCGCCTGCTCCGCCGCCCAGTGGATGGCGGTAGCAGCCTCAGCAGAACCGTCATAGCCGGCAACGATGGACCGTGAATCCTGCATAGCTTCTGCGCTCCTGGTCAGGGGACTTTCGGCACTGTGGGGGTTTCTTCCGTGACTGCATGCTGGTGGCGTGGGTTCCTGTGTACCCGCTCAACCAAGCAGAGCACCACACAGCAGTGGGAAGCAAGACATGCTGAGGATTGAGGAGCACCGCATGGCTGCGTGGCAGGAAAACATCACGACGGGCCGGTTCGAAGGCCAGACCGTCATTGTCACCGGTGCCGCATCCGGGATAGGACGCGCAACTGCCCTGCGTGTTGCCCGCGAGGGCGGCCGGGTCATCGCAAGCGACCTGAGCGGGGAAGGCCTGGACAACCTGGTAGCCGAATACCCGGGGCTCGGGTTTGTGCCGGTTGCCGGCGACATCAGCAGAGAAGACGTGGTGCAGGGGGTGGTGGCCGCCGCCGGCGGGCGCATCGACGCGCTGGCCAACGTGGCAGGCATCATGGACAGCTTCCAGCCCGTCCATGAGCTCGACGACGGCATGTGGGAGCGGGTGCTGGACGTCAACCTGACTGCCGTCATGCGCCTTACAAGGGCCGTAGTGCCGGTGATGCTGGCGGCGGGGTACGGCTCGATAGTGAATGTCTCCTCCGAGGCAGGCCTGCGCGGGGCGGCGGCAGGTGCTGCCTACACCGTCTCCAAACACGCCCTGATCGGCCTGACCCGCAGCTCAGCGGTCATGTACGGGCGCCGCGGCATCCGGGTCAATGCAGTAGCTCCCGGCGGCACCAGGACCAACATCCACGCAGAATTCAAGTCCCAGCTGGGCGCTGAGGTCCTTGGCCCCCTGCTCCAGGCAAACGTGCCGCCCATCGCGGAAGCCGGGGAAGTCGCCGCCGGGATTACATTCCTGCTCAGCAGGGACGGCTCAAACATCAACGGCGTGGTGCTTCCCTCCGACAACGGATGGAACGCCGTCTGAGCACGCAGGGGAGCAACGGGGTGGACCGGATAAGTACCGCAGTGCACAGGCTCGTAGGCCTGATGCTGGTCCTGGCAGCGCTGTTGCCGGCGGGAGCAGCCGCCGCTTTCGCTGATCCGCCGGTATCCGTACAGGTGGAGGACACTGCCGGGGTCCTGGACCGGAACCAGCTGGTACCGGCGCTGGAGGGGATCGACTTCTACGAGCCCACACGGGTTGCCATCTACACCTACAACGGCAGGACCGGGGACAACCTCAATGAAGAGGTCCTGAGGTTTGCCCGGAGCGGGCATCCCGAGTGGATCAGCGCGGACGGGCAGAAGTGGGCAGACGGGCTCTTCATCTTCGCCCTTGATCCGGTGGGCCGCCATGTTGGAACCTACATGGGCGAGGACCGGAAGGTGTCCCTTGAGCAGCGGCAAGACATCCAGGACGCGGCCAGGGATCTCCTCCGTGACGCGCAGTGGACGGAGGGAACCGTGGCGGGCGTCCGCCGTGCGGCCGAGCTCATCAGCCAGCCGTGGTACCGGTCCGCAGCATTCCTCATCACAGCCTGGGTGACCGCAGGAACAGCAGCCCTGGGTGCGGCCGCCTGGATCATCGTGCGGGCCGTCACGAGATCCTCCAGCCGGAAAGAGATTGCGCGCGGCGACCAAAGCTACGCCAACGTCAGCATGGACCTTGAGGTGACAGAGCTGAACGCGGGCACCATTCCCGAGGCCTCCCGGTACGGAGGCCACGTCCTTGAGAAGCACCGGACTTTCCTCAACCGGTACAACACCGCCAGCCAGCTCTCAAACAAGGTGCATGCGCTGTCCAGCCGCGACCTGGGGCGCCGCAGGCACCTCAGGCTCGCCCGGGAATACGCGGATGCAGCCTCGGAGCTCGACGCACTGGACGATGTCATCGCCGACACCAACGCCCTCCTCAACAAGGCCGGCACGTGGCCTACGGCGTGGGACCGCCAGCTCGCCCCCTTCCGCAAGGATCTTGCAGGGCTGGAGCAAGTCCTCAGCAAGCGCCACGGGCAGGGGGACTCGGCCACCGCGGCGGCCCTGCGGTCCTTCCGGGACCAGAGCCTCCGGGACATCGAACGGTGGACGGCGGAGCTGGCCGAAGGAAAAACCACCCCCGAAAAGGCGCTCGACCGCCTCTACGACGCCCGGTCCCGGCTGGCCGTGCTCCTGGAAAACCATGCCCAAACAGTCATTGGGGGATTCGCGAAAAACCAACGCGAAGCGGAGGTGATGCGCAAGGAGATGCAGGCGGCCCAGGACGGACTCAACCACAGGGGGCGGCGCAGCTACGAGCCAAGCATCCTGGGCACCGTATATCCGTCCTACCACTTCTTCTCGGTGGCCACCTTCAACTCCGGCCTCAACACGGGAGTCAGCAGCGTCAGCTCCGCCCGGGGCGGAGGCGGCAGCACCACCGGGTATGGAAGCAGTGGCGGTAGCTTTTCCGGTTCGGGCAGTTCATCCAGTTTCTAGCCCAGCCGGCTTCTACGCGGCCCCGCGCGAATTTGCCGTGCCGGTACTGTACGGGCGGACGTGGTGCGGGCTCCGCTGCGCCCCCACCCTTGCCAGGGCGGCCGCAGGAGCGAGGTCACTGATCAAACCCGTTCCCGCGCACTCGCGGACATCCCTGATGGCGGCGGCAGCCTGGTACTTGTCCGGGTACTGTCCGGACACCGCCAGCACGGTTCCGTCCGGCGCGACAAGCCTGAACCTGATCCGCGAATCCTCATCGGCAAACAGCTCGAACGTTCCCGCCATAAATTTGCTCTCCCTCGATGGTCCTGCCTCGGCCTCCGTCCACCGTGCCAGAGGACGGGGCAATCCATTAGGGGCCAAGGTCCCGTAATGGGGTGTTCGCCGGGGGCAACCCGGCCGGTGGATCCATCCGCACATTGGTGCGGCGGAGGACGCGGGGCGCCGCATACCCTAAGCACATGAGCGAGCGAAGAAGTACGTGGCATGCGCGGCACAAGGAGGGCTTGAGCCGGGGTGAGCGGGCGGCGGACGTCCTCCGCAACGGCATGGGCAGCTGGACTTTCGTAGGTCTGTTCCTCGCCGCCATGGCGGCGTGGGCCGGGTACAACACCTATGTCCTGGCAGCAGCAGCCTGGGACCCGTATCCCTACATTCTCCTCAACCTTTTCCTCTCGATGCTGGCAGGACTCCAGGGCGCCATCCTGCTGATTGCCGCCAAACGCCAGGACGCCATAGCGGCGGCGATGGCACGCCACGACTACGAGACGGATGTGCAGTCCAAGTCGGAGCTCGACCGGCTGATGGCCATCAACAGCCGGCAGCTTGAAATGCTGGAGGAGCTCCGGGCGATGGTTGGGAAGCCCGGTGTCCCGCAGCCCGGTGTCCTCCAGCCCGGTGTACTTCAGCCCGGTGCGCCGCGGGAGGCAGAGGGCGGCGGCAGCTAGTTTACCGGGGCAGGTCCTGATGCACCGGACCCCGGCGTGGGTTCACTGCCCGCTGCCAGTTCGGCAGCGATGTGGTCAGCCCAGGCATCGACGGCGTCCCAATTGCGGAAGTCACCGGCCGGCAGTGCTTCCCGGGACGCCGGAGCGAGCCGGATCAGGCGCTCGCCGATGCCGACGGGAGGAGCATCCGGATTCCACGCACCAAAAAACACTTCCTCGCCGCGGGGCTGGAGCAGTGTGGTCAGTTCGGTGAACTCCTTGGGCCGCGCACTGTGCAGGACATCCTCGCCGGCTTTGTCGACGGCGTCGTTTCCGAGCGGGCCGCTGCTGAAGAGCCAGACCTTCCGGTCCTGCAGCTCCTGCCGGTGCCGTTTGGCGAAAGCTGTTGCCTCCTTCAACCAGTGCCCCATGTAGGCGGCGCCGCCCAGCACCACGGCGTCGTACAAAGCGACGTCGTCCACGGCGGTCACCGGATGGGCCTCGGCCGGGATGCCGTCCTCGGCGAAGCGGGAGGCGAGGCGTTCGGCGATGCCGGCTGTTGCACCATGGCGGGTTGCGTAGGCAACAAGGATTCTCACAGGACCTCCTGGGGCCCGGGCAGTCACGCGACGGGCCAGATGACCCGTGTCTGCCACTTTGCGGGGTCGGGTTCCGTTTCGGGGTCGCTCAGGTAGTACTCCCACATGATGTCCCCCGGGGTGAGGCCTTCCGCCTGCATCCGGCCAAGGACCGCGTTGTAGGTGTTTTCCAGGGTGTCATAGGGCCCGGTGTGCAGGGCCTCGAAGGCGTCAGCTTCCGGCAGCGTCCCGCCGGCCACTCCGTCCGCGTCCGTGAAGTTCCCGGCCACGGGAAAGCCCGCTTCCACGTCAACGCTCTCGCCGGGCTTGCCACGGTAAAGCGCAAAGGGAGGGCCGGCAAGGGCCACGCCCTGCTGCTGCGCTGCTGCCATGACCGTCCCAAAGGCCCGGCCGAAGAAATCCGTCAGTGCGTCCATCCGGACGCGTTCACGGACGACGGCGACCGGCTGCTCAGCGAGGTGGACTTTCCTGGGGTGGGCGCCAGAGTCATTCATATCTCCAGCGTGCGCTGCCGGCACCGGGCCTGACAGGGCCTTAGGACTCTAAAGCGTCCGACCAGCCGGGCGGAGAGTCCCGCGCCGCACTCAGCCTGCAGCCTCATACGCCTGGCGCAACCATTGCTCCACCTCGCCGTCGAGCTGGCTGCTGTCCATAAGTTCAAGGTGATGCATCCAGATGCCGGGGGCAGGGTGCGCTGTCTCCTTGAAGCGGGGTGAGCCGATCTCATAGGGAAGCGCCAGCGACAGGACAAGGGGAACAACGGACCTGACGTACATTCCAGGGCGCCAAAGGTATGCAAAGCCTCTCCGGCGGCGGAACGAGACCTGGCTCCTGGACACGCGGACCGTCATGGGGCCGATGGCGGACGCCATGCGTTCTGCCGCCTCGTAGATGTCCCGGGCAGTGCCGGAACCCTCAAAGAAGCGGTCAACGGTCCAGGGTTCGCCGCCGTCCACCGGAACGGCGGCGGTTATTCGAGCCCTGCGCGGGTGGCCTCGTTCAGCGGGGTTTGCCAGGTGCCGGTGGCTGACAAAGTGAACCTGCGGCCCGTCACCGACTGCGGAACAATCCGGATGAGGTGGTCCTGGCCAACGCCCTGCCAGGGAAAGAGCCCCCGGCGTGGCTCATTCAGGGCTGGACCCGCTGCGTCGTCCTGGACAGCCTTGCCCTTGACCACCACACTCCAGGCCAGTCCGAATTCGGCGCTCACGCTGTCCGCCTCCAGGGCAACCATCGAGTTCGCTTCAATGGCCTGCAGCTTTGTTCCGCTGCCAGTCCGGAAGACAAGGCCCTCACCGTCGACTTTGAAGCTCACCGGGAAGACGTCCGGTTCGCCGTCCACCACGACGCCGAGCCGTCCAACACTCGTGTGTTCCAGTAGTTTCCAGCATTCGTCCGCGTTGAGGATTTCAGCTTCGGGCACCATGTTCTTGTCGGTCATGCCCAGATCCTATGGTGTGGCCAATGCTGCCCAACAGGGCCCAAAGACCTTTGACCTGCCCGGGGAAGCCCCTTGTCGCCGGATGCGGACGGCTGGGCCTAAATGCCCTAGCGTGCCCGGCCTGGCGGCAGTATTTTCAGCTGTATGCGCAATAACTCACCGGAACGGGACGCCGCATCCAGCGTGGACGTCCTGGGCACCAACGACTGCTGGGATCTCCTGCGCGGGGTTTCGGTGGGCCACTTGGCTGTCCTGGTGGACGGCCATCCGGAGATCTTTCCCGTGAACTACAAGGTGGACCATGGCTCGGTGGTCTTCCGCACCGGAGAAGGGACGAAGCTCCACGCCGCCGCCCAGCCCACCGCCGTCGCGCTTGAAGCGGACGGCACTGACCAGGACAAACGAACCGCCTGGAGCGTCGTTGTGAAAGGCCACGCCGAGGTCCTCGAGCCCTCACCGGAGCTGATGGCCGGTGCCGGCCTCACCCTGTTCCCCTGGCAGGCAGGCCCCAAGGACCATTTCGTGCGGATCATTCCGACGGCGGTAAGCGGCCGGCGCTTCACCGTCACCTCCCCGCTGACCTGGTGGAGCCATCTGGATAATCCGACGCGGGCGGGCCTTGCCTGAGGGAAAGCCGGCAGCCCCGCCCGGCACCCCCGTCCCGCCGCAGCTGGAGGCCGGTCCCGAAGAGCCCGGCACGTCGCTCCCGGGCCGGGCCTCCGCGCTTGTCCGCCAGTACCCCCTGGTGGCGCTGACGTGCCTGATGCTCGCCGCCACCGGGATACTGCTGCAGTCCGGACTGGAAGAGCCCGCCCGGCTCGGCGCGTCCGCCTATGCCGCCGTCGTCGCCGTCATCCGTGCGGTGGCGATGTTCCGTTCGCTCCGCGAGGGCCGCTGGGGGATTGACGTCCTGGCCCTGATGGCGATTGCCAGCACCGTGTGGGTGGGTGAATACCTCGCTGCCCTCGTGGTGATCCTCATGCTGTCCGGCGGTGAGGCGCTCGAAAGCTTCGCCCAGGGACGGGCAGCACGCGAACTCAGGTCCCTGCTGGACAGGGCGCCCCGTTTCGCCCACCGGGAGGCTGCAGGATCAGTCCTGGAGGAAACACCCGTGGGCGAGGTTGTTCCCGGCGACGTTCTGGTGGTGCGCCCCTCCGAGCTGGTCCCCGTGGACGGTGAGCTCCTGTCCCAGGCCGCGAGCCTGGATGAGTCGTCGCTGACAGGGGAGAGCCTGCCCGTGGAGCGGGTCCGGGGGGACCTCCTGCTCAGCGGCTCCGTCAACGGCGAGACGGCCATCAGGATGCGGGCGGCCGCCACAGCCACGGATTCACAGTACAGCCGCATCATCGCCCTGGTGGAGGAAGCAGCGTCCAGCCGGGCCCCGGTGGTCCGCCTGGCCGACCGGTACGCCGTTCCCTTCACCGCGCTGGCGATCCTCATGGCCGGGACTGCCTGGGCCCTGTCCGGGGATCCCGTGCGCATCGCCCAGGTCCTGGTGGTGGCCACACCCTGCCCGCTCCTGATCGCCGCGCCCGTGGCGTTCCTCGCCGGCACCAGCCAGGCAGCCCACAGGGGCATCATCATCAAGAACACCGGGACCCTGGAGCAGCTGGCCAAAGCCAGGACCGCGGTCTTCGACAAGACCGGAACCCTGACCTCAGGGCGCCCCGTCCTGGACACGGTCCAGGTTGCACAGGACCAGGGAACAGGAGCAGGCGCTGCGGTGGACGCCGTGAGGATCCTGCAGCTCGCCGCCTCAGCCGAGCAGTACTCCTCGCATGTCCTGGCGGCCTCGGTCATCGAAGCCGCCGCCAGGCGCAACCTTGAGCTCCTCCCCGTCACCCGGGCCACAGAACACGCCACCCAGGGCGTGGAGGCCGTCTGCGGCGGGGACACTGTGGTGGTGGGCAAGGCAGGGCTGGTCCGGAACTCATCCGCGGGCTTCCGGGAAGCTGCCCTGCAGAGCGGCCAACTGGCCATCTACGTCGCCGTCAACGGGAACTATGCCGGGGCCCTGATCATGAAAGACCCGCTGCGCACCGACGCAGGAGAGACCCTCGCCCGGCTGCACCGGCTGGGGGTCCGGCACACCATGTTGCTGACCGGCGACGCCCACGGAACTGCGGCGCACATCGCCGAGGAAGCCGGCATCCGGCATGTGCAGGCTGACTGCCTGCCGGAGGACAAGGTCAACGCGGTGGCCGCCGTCCGGGAGCGCCCCGTCATCATGGTGGGCGACGGCGTCAATGACGCCCCCGTCCTGGCGGCCGCGGACGTCGGCATCGCCATGGGGGCAAAGGGTGCCACCGCCGCGAGTGAGTCGGCGGACGTCGTGATCATGCTCGACGACCTGTCCAAGGTAGCCGTGGCGGTTGAAATCGGGAAGCGCACCGTAGCGGTGGCCCTGGTGAGCATCTGGACAGGCATAGGCCTGAGCATCGGCCTGATGGCCGTGGCCATGACGGGCTACATCCCAGCGGTTACCGGCGCCCTCCTGCAGGAACTCGTGGACCTTGCCACGATCCTGAACGGGCTGAGGGCCCTGCACGGTGCCCGGCCGCCGAAACCCTCCGGCCGGGGCCTGATCCGGCAGGCCCCGGCATGACCTTCGGCCCTTCCGCACTCGGCCAGCAATGGCGAATGTGGTGGGTATGAACGCAGAAACAGTGTCCAAGCCTGTCATCGTGGGCGTCGACGGCTCCGAATATTCCTCCGCCGCCCTGCGGTACGCCGGAACCCTCGCCGCGCGACTGGGTGCGCGGCTGGAGGTCATCACTTGCATCGGCATGCCCGATTACCTGGTGGTGGCCCACCTTGAAAACGCCGAGCACCCCTTGACGGCAAGGCTCGAGGAAACCGCCAGCCGCCTGGTGGAGGACGCCCTGGGAAGGGCCTTCACCGGGGACCGGCCCCAGGACATCGACGTGACCGTCAAGTTCGGGCCGCCCGGCAAAGTCCTCGTGGAAGAGAGCCGGCGGGCGCAGCTGCTGGTTGTCGGCCGGCACGGTGAGGGCGGATTCCTCGGCACGTCCATGGGCTCGGTCAGCAAGGCCTGCGCAGCGCATTCGGTGTGCCCGGTGCTCCTGGTGGGCCAGGAGGCGGATGACCTGCCATGACGGCGGCGGGCCTGACCTCGGATCAGGCTGCGGAACTCCTGAAGCAGGCAGGGCCGAACATCCTCCCCGCCGAGAAGCCCGTACCGCAGTGGCGGAAACTCTGGGGGGAGCTGACGCACTTCTTTGCCCTCATGCTGTGGTGCGCGGCAGCCCTGGCCTTCCTCGCCGACCTGCCGCAACTGGGCGTGGCGATCATCGTCGTCGTCCTTGTCAACGGAGTCTTTGCCCACATCCAGCAGGAACGGGCCCAGCACGCCGCGGCCAGGCTGCGAGGGTTGCTGCCGGCTGACGTCATGGTGCGGCGGGACGGACACGTCCGCAAGGTCCACGCCAACGAACTGGTGGTGTCCGACGCCGTGCTGCTGGCAGCCGGTGACCGCATCCCCGCGGACGTCGTCCTGGCCACGGCGCAAGCCTGCGCCGTGGACGAGTCGATGCTGACAGGCGAAAGCGATCCGGTGCCAAAGACGCCCGGTGACTCCGCCTGGGCCGGGACGTTCCTGGCGAACGGCGATGCCGAGGCCACTGTCACGGCCACCGGTGCCCGGACGCGACTGGCCGGGATCTCCGCCCTCACCAGCGGCGCGGTACCCCCGCCCACGCCGCTGTCCCTGGAACTGCGCCGGATTGTCCGGGTGGTGGCATCAGTTGCCCTGGCCATCGCCGCGCTGTTCTTCCTGATATCCCTGCTGGTGGGGATCGAATGGCGCGATTCCTTCCTGTTCGCCATCGGCGTCGCCGTCGCGCTTGTCCCCGAGGGCCTGCTGCCCACCGTGACGCTGTCGCTGGCAATGGGGGCGCAGCGCATGGCTTCCCGCAACGCACTGGTCCGCAACCTCGAAGCCGTGGAAACCCTCGGTTCCACCACCTTCATCTGCACTGACAAGACCGGAACCCTCACCCAGAACCGGATGAACGCCGTCGAAGTCTTCACGTCCGGCGGGTCGGTCCACATAGCGGGCGAGGGGTACAACCCGGAGGGTACCGTCCAGGGGGACGGGCAGGAGAGAGCCGCGGAAACTGCGCTCGCAGCGCTCGCCGCCTCCCAGGGACGGGCCGAACTGCATGAGGGGCAATGGCGGGCCTCGGGGGACCCCATGGAAGCCGCCATCGACGTGCTGGCGCGGCGCCTGGGAGTGGCGGGTGCCCGCATGGCGCCTTCGCGCCGCTTCGCCTTTGATCCTTCACGACGGCGGGAGTCGGCGATCGTAGGACACGACCTTTTCTGCAAGGGCGCCCCCGAGGCCGTCCTTCCGCTGTGCAGCGACGTCGACGGGCCGGTGGCTGACCAGGTCCAGCTGATGGCCTCCCGCGGACTCCGTGTTATCGCCGTGGCGCGGAGGCGGCTCAATGGACCGTCCGCCGACTGGGAGTCGCGCCCCTCCGGGGACATCGAACGCGGCATGGAGCTGCTGGGACTGATCGGGCTCCATGATCCGCCGCGGCCGGACGTGGGCGACGTGATCCGGACTGCCCGGACGGCAGGGCTCAAACTGGCCATGATCACCGGCGACCATCCTGCGACCGCAGCGGCAATTGCCCGGGAGATCGGGCTGATGGGGGCACCGGAATTCGTCCTGGAGGGATCGGACCTTCCCGACGATGAGCAGCTGCTGGGGGCGCTCCTGGACCGGGACGGGGTAGTGGTGAGCAGGGTATCCCCGGAGCAGAAGCTCCGGGTTGCCAAAGCCCTGCAGTCCCGGGGCCATGTGGTGGCCATGACGGGGGACGGCGTCAACGACGGGCCGGCCCTCCGTGAGGCCGACATCGGGGTGGCCATGGGATTGAGCGGCACAGACGTTGCGCGCGAAGCGGCCGACCTGGTGCTCCTTGATGACCACTTCGCGACGATCGTGGCAGCTATCGAGCAGGGCAGGGCCACCTACTCGAACATCCACCGGTTCCTGACCTACCACCTCACCGACAACGTGGCGGAGCTGACCCCCTTCGTGGTCTGGGCCCTCTCCGGCGGCCAGTTCCCGCTTGCGCTGGGCGTCCTGCAGATCCTTGCCCTGGACATCGGAACCGACCTGCTGCCTGCCCTGGCCCTGGGTGCCGAGCCGCCAGGCAAACGGGTGCTGTCCCGGCCGCCGGAGCGCCGGCACCTGATGGACCGGCAGCTGATGGTACGGGTCTTCTGCGTGCTGGGCCCGGTGGAGGCCCTTGTTGAAATGGCCGCGTTCTCCGTTGTGCTCTTCGGCGGCGGCTGGGTTCGGGGCGAGCCCCCTGATCCCGGGCTCCTCATGGCCGCGTCGGGGGCTGCCTTCACCGCGGTGGTCCTGGGCCAGCTGGCCAACGCCTACGCCTGCCGGAGTGCCACCGTGCCGCCGTGGAGGCTGGGGTGGGGCTCGAACAGGCTCCTGGCGTGGGCCGTCCTGGCTGAACTGGCCGTGCTCGCAGCCTGCCTGTACCTGCCGCAGCTCGCCGCCCTGCTGGGCCAGGCCCCGCCGCCGGCGGCCGGATTGCTCGTGGCCGCCCTGGCGGTACCGGCGGTCCTGGCAGCGGACTGGGCCTATAAGGGCTTCAGGGGCCGCAGCGCCCGGTGACCCCGGACTGTGGTCCTGTACCTTGACCTGGACATGCGGCTGCTTAGGACCAAAGACTCTGCCGGGCGTTTCGGGCACGGCCCAGAATCAAGGCATGACTGCTCCCGCAACGTCCTCGGCCGATGTCCACGTCAAGTGGTTCGAGGACACGGGGATCGGGGACATCGCGTCCGTTGGGGGAAAAAACGCGTCGCTGGGCGAGTTGAGCCGCTCCCTGCAGTCCGCCGGTGTGAGGGTTCCCGACGGGTTTGCCACCACCGCCGGCGCCTACCGCGCCTTCCTGGCTTCGAATGCCCTGGAGCCGCGCATCAGGACGTACATCGAGGAGTACCGGGCCGGACGCGCAACGCTGCGCCAGGCGGGCGCGGCAATCCGGGAGCTGTTCCTGTCAGCAACGTTCCCGGACAGCATCGGCGAGGCGATCCAGGAGCGATACCGGCTCCTTTCCCGCCGGGCGGGCCAGCATGAGGTGTCCGTCGCAGTCCGCAGCAGCGCCACGGCCGAGGACCTGCCGGACGCCAGTTTCGCTGGCCAGCAGGAGACATTCCTCAACGTGGCCGGGGAGCGCGCCGTCCTCGAAGCGTGCCGGAACTGCTATGCCTCCCTCTTTACTGACCGCGCCATCAGCTACCGCGAAATGAAGGGCTACGACCACCTCGACGTGGCCCTGTCCGTGGGCGTCCAGCGCATGGTCCGCTCGGACCTCGGCGCCTCCGGGGTCATGTTCTCCATCGACACCGAGTCCGGCTTTCCCGATGCCGTGCTCATCAGCGCGGCGTGGGGCCTCGGGGAGACCGTTGTCCAGGGGACCATCAATCCGGACAAATACCAGGTGTTCAAGCCGCTGCTCGCCGACGGGCGCTTCCGCCCCGTGATCGAAAGGGAGCGGGGTGCCAAGGAACGGAAGATGATCTACAGCCAGGGCGGCAATGCGCGGACCCGGATGGTGGAGACCACCGAACGGGAGCAGGAAACCCTTGTGCTGTCCGACGACGAAGTGGTCCTGCTGGCGCGCTGGGCCAAGGCCGTGGAAGACCATTACGGGCGGCCCATGGACATGGAGTGGGCCAAAGACGGCGTGACGGGCGAACTGTTCATGGTGCAGGCCAGGCCGGAAACGGTGCAGGCCCAGCGCAGCAGTACGTCGTTCCGGACGTACCACCTCCGGCAGCAGGGGCGGCTGCTGACCGCGGGGGCGGCCATTGGGGATGCCATCGCCGGCGGGCGGGCCTGCGTCATCCGGGACGCAAAAGACATCGAATCCTTCGTGGACGGTTCCGTGCTGGTGACCAGGATGACGGACCCGGACTGGGTCCCGGTCATGAAGCGGGCAGCCGGCATCGTGACCGACCACGGCGGCCCAACCAGCCACGCAGCGATCGTCAGCCGGGAACTCGGCGTGCCCGCCGTCGTCGGAACCCGGAACGCAACGGAAGCCGTGCCTGACGGCGCCCCCATCACCCTGTCCTGCGCCGAAGGCGAGGAAGGGCGCGTCTACGAGGGGCTGCTGGAGTTCAGCGTGGAAGAAGTGGACCTCAAGGCCCTTCCCGCCACCCGCACTGACGTGATGGTGAACATTGGCAGTCCTGCCGCAGCCTTCAAATGGTGGCGGCTGCCGGCGGCGGGAGTGGGCCTGGCGAGGATGGAGTTCATCATCAACAACCTCATCCGCATCCATCCCATGGCACTGGTCCACCCTGAAAAAGTCACAGACCCGGAGGAAGCCGCGCTCATCCGGAAGCTCACCAGCGGCTACAGCGACCCCACGGAGTACTTTGTTGACGTGCTGGCCACCGGAATCGCCAAAATTGCGGCGCCTTTCCACCCCAAACCGGTGATCGTCCGGCTCAGCGACTTCAAGAGCAACGAGTACAGCCACCTGATCGGCGGCGGGTTCTTTGAGCGTCCGGAGGAGAACCCCATGCTGGGCTTCCGCGGAGCCTCGCGCTACTACAGCGATCACTACCGGGAAGGCTTCGCCCTCGAATGCAAAGCCCTCAAGCGGGTCCGCGAAGAAGTGGGCTTCGCCAACATCATCGTTATGGTCCCGTTCTGCCGGACCGTCCGGGAGGCGGACCTGGTCATCGAAGCCATGGCCGGCCAGGGACTGGTGCGGGGCAGTGCCGGGCTGCAGCTCTACATGATGTGCGAAATACCCTCGAACGTGGTCCTGGCCGAACAGTTCGCCGAACGCTTCGACGGGTTCTCCATCGGCTCCAACGACCTGACCCAACTGGTGCTGGGGGTGGACCGCGATTCCGAACAGCTTGCCGGGCTGTTCGATGAAAGGGACCCTGCCGTCAGCGCGATGATTGCCCAGGCCATCGACAAGGCGCATGCCGCAGGCATCAAGATCGGAATCTGCGGGCAGGGGCCCAGCAACCACCCGGATCTTGCCGAATTCCTGATCGGCCGCGGCATAGATTCCATCTCGCTGAACCCGGACACCTATGTGAAGACCCTGCCCGCCATTGCCGCAGCCGAGCAGCGGCTGGCCAGACAGGCCTAACGGCACTGTCAACCGCGGACGGCCTGCTGGTATCCCTGTCATATGACCGCGCCATCACCCACTGCCGCAGCTGCGAGGCCGCCCTTTGACGCCGTCATTTTTGATCTGGACGGGGTGGTGACCAATACGGCCCTGGTCCATCAGGCAGCTTGGCGGGAGGCCTTCGAACAGATCCTGCAGGACCCCAGGGTGCCGGACACCGCCGACCGTTCACCCCTTTCCAAAGCTGACTACCGCACCTACATCGACGGCCTTCCCAGGGAGGAAGGCGTACTGAAGTTCCTTGCATCAAGGGGGGTCAAGGTCGACAAGGGATCGGACGGTGACGAGCCCGGCACCTGGACAGCGTTCGGCCTTGGTGCCCTGAAGAACCGGCTCTTCCAGGAGCGGCTCAGGCGGGACGGTGTCCAGAGCTATCCGGGCACGGTGCAACTGCTGCAAAGGCTTTCCGACGCCGGGGTCCCCACCGGAGTGGTCACGTCCAGCCGCAATGCGTCCTCGGTCCTTGATGCAGCCGGCATTCCGGATCTTTTCGGCGTCATCCTGGACGGGACTGCTGCAGCCAACCTGGGCCTGCGGGGGAAGCCCGCCCCCGACGTCTTCCTGGCGGCCGCGTTCCGCCTTGGGGTATCGCCGTCCCACTCCGTGGTCATCGAGGACTCGGTGGCAGGGGTCCTCGCAGCGCACCGGGGCGGGTTCGGCCTGGTGGTGGGCATCGACCGCAGCGGAACCCGGCGGGAACTCGAGGCCGCCGGTGCCGGCACAGTCCTCAATGACGTCCGTGAACTGGACCTGGGACTCGTCCTTGGCGATCCCTGGCAGCTTGTCTATGAGGGCTTCGATGCCGGGCACGAGGGCCACCGGGAAGCGCTCACCACCCTTGGCAATGGCTACCTGGCTGTGCGGGGCGCCTCCCCGGAGGGCGGCGGAAGCATCCGGTATGCCGGCATGTACCTGGCTGGAGTCTTCAACCGCCTGGCGGCCGAAGTCGCCGGCGAGGTGCTCGTGGAAGAACACATGGTGAACGCGCCTGACTGCCTTCCCCTGGATCTGCGGCTGGCGGACGGGCAGTGGTGGTCGGAAGGAGGCCTGGCGGTTGTCCGCGAGCGCCGCACCCTGGATCTCCAGCGGGCGGTTCTGGAACGGCGGCTCCTGCTGGAAGCCGGGGACAAGCGGCGGATGGAGGTCGTGCAGACCAGGTTCGTGTCCATGGCTGAGCCCCACCTGCTGGGTATGGAAACGAAGGTAACGCCCTTGGGCTGGAGCGGTGCCGTGGAAGTGCGCAGCGGCGTCACTACGGGCGTCACCAACTCGAACGTCCCCGAACCGGCCGCCAGCCCGAGGGTTCACCTTGTTGACCGGACCATGGACGGCGGCAGCTTCAGGCAGCCTGCTCCGGACGACGTTTCCGTGGTTGAGGCGGAGACCACCCAGAGCCTGATCCGGGTAGCCGTGGCATTCCGCACGAGTGTGTCCGGGGGAGCCGGCGCCGGCGGAGCGGGCAGCCGCGGATCGGGCTCTGGCGGGACAGGCGCAGGGAAGCCCGGCAGCATCGGCCCGTTCCACTTCCGGATCTTCGAGGTGGCCCTCGCTGACGGAGCTGCAGCAAGAATCAGCAAGACCGTGGCGGTGGCGACATCCCGCGACCGGGCGATCGCCTCCCCGGCTGCAGCCGCGGTTGCCGTGTTGGCCCGTGCCGGCGGGGACATCGACGCCCTCCTGACCGCACACCAGGACGCCTGGCGGCATGAGCTGCATCCGTTCCTGGTGGACATCGAGGCGCCGGTGCAGGTGCGCCTGGTCCTCAACCTCCACATTTTCCATCTGCTGCAGACCCTCACACGCCATACGGCGGAACTCGACGCCGGGGTCACCGCCCGGGGCCTCCACGGCGAGGGGTACCGCGGGCATGTCTTCTGGGACGAATTGTTTGTCCTGCCGCTCCTGACCACCAGGACGCCGGATGTGGCCCGCTCCCTCATCGAATACCGGTGGCGGAGGCTTCCGGCAGCCCGCCACGCGGCAGCGGTCCAGGGCTTCTCCGGCGCGCAGTTTCCCTGGCAAAGCGGGAGCGACGGTACGGAAGAAACCCCCAAGTGGCTCTACAACGACAGATCCGGCAGGTGGGTGAAGGACCACTCGCATATGCAGCTGCACTCCGGGCTGGCCGTGGCCTTCAACGTCTGGCAGTATTTCCAGGCCACCAGCGACAAAGCCTGGCTCCTTCGGAAGGGCGCCGAGCTGGTGATCGACGTTGCGCGGTTCTTCGCCTCGCGGGCCGGGTTCAGCCAGGACACCGGGCGGTACCACATCCGCGGCGTCGTCGGACCCGATGAGTACCACACGGGATACCCGGGCAGCACGGATCCCGGGCTGGACGACAACGCCTACACCAACGCCATGGCTGCCTGGGTCTGCCTCCGGGCTGCGGAGATCACCGGCATCCTCCACGGCAACGAACTCGCCGGCCTGATGGAGAGGCTCCACATCACCGATGAGGAAGCGGCGGGCTGGGAGCAGGTGGGCAAGGCCATGTTCATCCCGTTCCACACGGACGGCGTCATCAGCCAGTTTGCAGGTTACGAGGACCTCGAGGAACTCGACTGGGAACGGTACCGGGAATCCTATGACAGCATCGAGCGGCTGGACCTCATCCTGGAAGCCGAGGGAGATCAGACCAACCGGTACAAGCTTGCCAAGCAGGCCGATGTCCTGATGCTGCCCTACCTGCTGGGCCATGAAGGTGTGATAGCCCTGCTCCAGGAACTGGGATACGTGTTCACGCGGGACCTGTTGAACCGGACCATCGAGTATTACCTCGCGCGGACCGCCCACGGGTCCACTTTGAGCCGGGTTGCCCACGCTTCCGTGCTCGCCGCCCTGGACGCCGACCGTGCCTGGGACAGCTTCCGGGAAGCGCTCGACGCCGACCTCGACGATACCCAGCACGGCACCACGCGCACGGGCATCCACCTGGGGGCCATGGCTGGAAGCATCGACGTCATCCAGCGAAGTTTCGCCGGACTGAGGCTCAGCGGCGACGCACTCGTCTTCGCGCCCAACCTGCCCACCGGCCTCCGGTCCGTAGCCTTCAGGGTCCGGTACCGCGGACATTACCTGAACGTCGAACTCAAGGACGGGCGCATGAGGATTGCCTCGGCGGCAGGAGACGCTGAACCCATCAGCGTGCGCGTCAACGGCAGGAAAACTGCCTTGGCGGCCGGCCAGGTCAGGACATTCCGGCTGCCCACGCAGGTGGAGGGACCGGCCGCGTCATGAAGAAGCTCGGAATCCTGACAAGCGGCGGGGACTGCCCCGGCGTCAACGCAGTGATCCGCGGAGCCGTGCTGGGCGGTGAGGTTGTCCATGGATTTGGATTCGTGGGGTTCCGCGACGGCTGGCGGGGAGTCCTGGAACAGGATGTGGTTCCTTTGCCCCGGCGGAGCGTCCGCGGCATATCCCGGTTGGGCGGGACCATCCTGGGAACTTCCCGCACCAACCCGCTGGAGGGCGGCGGGACCGGCGCGGTGCGGGAAAGCCTGCGGCGCAACGGCCTGATGGGCCTGATCGCCATAGGCGGCGAGGGGACGCTTGCCGCGGCGAAGGCGCTGTGTGACCAGGGCGTCAACGTGGTGGGTGTTCCCAAGACGATCGATAACGATCTTGGTGCGACGGACTACACGTTCGGGTTTGATTCGGCGGTCCAGACAGCCACTGAAGCCATTGACAGGCTGAGGACCACGGGGGAGTCGCACCACCGGTGCATGATCGCGGAGGTCATGGGCCGCAACGCCGGCTGGATCGCACTGCACTCGGGGATGGCCTCGGGCGCCCATGCCATCCTCATCCCGGAGCACCCGGTGTCCTTGGACCAGATCGCCACGTGGGTGCTGTCAGCACGGGACCGCGGGCGGGCGCCCCTGGTGGTGGTGGCCGAAGCTTTTGTGCCCGAGGGGCAGGAAACACCCTATGCGCCCCGTGGGCTCGATACCTTTGGCCGGCCCCGTCTTGGAGGCATCGGCCGGCTGTTGGAGCAGCAGCTGCAGCAGGCCACCGGGATAGAGACCCGGGCCACTGTCCTGGGCCACATCCAGCGCGGTGGGGAGCCCACGGCCTATGACCGCGTCCTTGCCACGCGGCTGGGCCTGGCGGCCGTCGAAGCGGCGGCCAATGGCTCATGGGGGACCATGGTGTCCCTCCGCGGCACGGACATCGTCACCGTGGGCCTTGAGCTTGCGCTCGGAAGCCTGAAGGTGGTTCCCGAGGCCCGGTACCGGGAAGCAGCAGTCCTGTTCGGCTGAGGGTGGCTGGCGGTACGTATGCCTGGCGTGACCGTGCCTGGCCCCACGGGGGACCAGGCACAAACCGTCAGCCCCTGCTGATCGGGATCTTCGACGCCGAGGCCACCTCTTGCTGGTCCGGAAGGGGAGCGCGGACTTCCAGGACGCCGTCCTTGTAGGAAGCGGTGACGTCACCCTGCTGCACCCCGCTGGGGAGGGGGAGCCGCCGGACGAAAGAACCGTAGCGGAATTCGGACCGGTAGCTGTCCTTGTCCTTGTGTTCCGTCTTCTCCTGCCGCTCGGCCTTGATGGACAGGACGCCGTCGGTCACAGTCACGTCCACGTCTTTTTCCGGGTCGATTCCGGGCAGCTCCGCCCGCACCACAAGGGTGTTGCCGTCCACCATTTCCTCCACCCGGATGGCGGACGATCCCATCTCTCCTTCAAAGAGTCTTTCGATCACATCCAAAGGGGAGCGGCGGGAATCGAACCACTTCATCAGGTCAGTCATTGTTGCCTCCTGCTCATTGTGAGCCGGGCCGACGCATCACCCGGCATTAACACCTTCCGCCCTCTGCAGGTGCTGTTCCAGAGTCCAAGGTCCCACCCCGGCTTCATGCTTTTTCGGGGCGGACCCGCAGGACGGCGGAACCGGTAACCCTGTCCGCGGCGAGATCGCCGAGGGCAGTGTCCGCGGCATCGAACGGGTAGGCGGTGGTGGTTGGCGTGAGTGGAATCCGGGCCGCGAGCGCAAGGAACTCACGCCCGTCAGTGCGGGTATTGGCTGTGACGCTGCGGACCTGGCGCTCGTAGAACAGGTGGGCCTCGTAGTTCAGGGCTGGTATATCGGTGAGGTGGATACCGGCAATCGCAAGTGTGCCGCCGCGGTCCAGGGCTGCGAGCGCGGCGGGCACCAGGTCGCCCACAGGGGCGAAAAGAATCGCGGAATCAAGGGGCACCGGTGGATTGTCATACGCGCCCCCGGCATATTCAGCTCCCAGGTTCCGGGCAAGGGCACGGGCCTCCTCCGACCGGGTCATAACAAAGACCGATGCCCCCTGGTACATCGCCATCTGCGCGGTCAGGTGGGCGGAACTGCCGAAACCGTAGATGCCAAGGCGCCCCCCGGCCGGCAGGTTGGCGCGTTTCAGCGCACGGTAGCCAATGATGCCCGAGCACAGCAGCGGTGCTGCCTGCTCATCGGTGAACACCTCCGGAATGAGGTAGGCAAAGTCCTGGGAGACGGTGAGTTGCTGGGCGTAGCCGCCGTCCTTGTCCCAGCCGGTGAAGACGGGCGCCGTACAGAGGTTCTCGTCCCCGCGGCGGCAGTACGCACACGTCCCGCAGACGCCGCCCAGCCACGCTACGCCTACCCTGTCGCCCGGCGCGAAGCGGTGGGCACCCGTGCCCGTTTCCACCACCACGCCCACCGCCTCGTGGCCAGGGACAACCCCGGGACGGCGTGGTTGGAGGTCCCCTTCGGCCAGATGGAGGTCGGTCCGGCAGATTCCGCAGACACTCACGTCCACCAGGAGCTCATTGGCCGCGGGCCTGGGGTCGTCGCGGATGCCCTTGACCAGGGGACGGCCGGGCAGGGGCCCGGGCTGGCCCACCCACCATGCGAGCATTTTTTCCTCCTTCCGCCGGCTCCTTCAACAATGGCCGGGTTTGGCTGTTCCTCCCAGAGCCGAAAGTCACCATGGTCTTCAGTCCGCTGGGCGGCCGGCCAGGCGCCGCTGGAAGTACCGGATTGCTTCGATGACGAGGCTGCCGCCCACTGCCACCGTGACCGAAACGGCCAGGAGGTCCGGGGGCGGCCAGTCGAGCCGGAAGAACTCCTTTGCCGGTGGCACGGTGAACAGGAGCGCCAGGCCGGCGTACATGCCGGCCAGGATGAGGGTCTTCATCCAGGTGAGGGGCCGGGATGCGGTCACGAGGATCCAGGAGGTCACCAGGGCCAGGGTGATGACGGCGGCAGACTGCGTGGCCTCGGCGCTGCCTGGCGCGGCGGAGCGGGCGTACAGGCTGACAGCCAGCACACAGAGGGCACCGCACACCCCGGCCGGCACCGAGAACGCCAGGGAGCGCTTCAGGAATCCGGGCTCATAACGCTGCGCACTGGGTTGCAGTGCCAGGAAGAACGCCGGCAGGCCGATGGTCAGGCCGTCAAGGACTGACATCTGGCGCGGAAGGTACGGAAAGGGCCAGAGGAGCAGGGCAAACGTCAACGAGATGACCGTGATGTAGACGGTCTTGCTGAGGAACACCATGGAAACCCGCTCGATGTTGCTGATGGCCCTGCGGCCCTCGGCAACAACCGCCGGCAGCCTGTCGAAGCGCCCGTCCAGGAGGACGAGGCGGGCTACTGCCTTGGTGGCCGGAGACGCGGTGTCCATGGCAATGCCCAGATCGGCTTCCTTGAGTGCCAGGACGTCGTTGACCCCGTCGCCGGTCATGGCCACCGTGTGTCCGCGCCGCTTCAGGGCCTGGACCATGTCCCTCTTCTGGGAAGGGGTCACGCTTCCGAAGACGTGATGCTTCTCCACCGTTTCCTCCAGCAGCAGCGGGTCCGCGGGCAGTTTCCTGGCGGCGTAGGCCCCGCCCGGTCCAAGGCCAACCGCGCGCGCGAGGACCGCCACTGTGCGGGGGTCATCACCGGAGATGATCTTCAAGGCAACCCCCTGCTGCCGGAAGTAGGCAAGGGTCCCTGGTGCCTCCTTGCGGATATCCTCGCGGAAGGTCAGCAGCACCACGGGAACAAGTCCAGCGGGCAGGCGGCCGCCTTGCGCGGGTACCGGCAGGGGCCCGGGCAGGTGGGCGAGCGCCAGCGTCCGCAGGCCGTTGGAGGCCAGCGCCGCGGCGCTCCGGCGGGCGGGGGCGCCGGACGACGATTCCTCCAGTACGAAATCCGGGGCCCCAAGGACCCAGGTTCCGGCGGCCGGCGAGCCTGGCGGGAACGTCACCGAGCTCCATTTCAGGGCAGAGGTGAAGGGCACGGAGGAAGCCTCCGGCAGAACATCGGCCGCGGGAAAAGCATCACCGATGGATTTGGCGGTGGTACTGGCTTCCTCGTTGGCGCCGAACCACTCAAGGGCCTTCCGCCACCCCTCGGCCGGCGGGACACCGGCGCCGTGCACGGCGTCGAATGTCATGGCGCCGGAGGACAAGGTCCCGGTCTTGTCCAGGCACAGGACATCCACCCTCGCCAGGACCTCAACGGCCGCAAGCTCCTGGACCAGGACCATATGGCCGGCAAGCCTGACCCCGCCCACCGCAAAAGCTACGCTGGTGAGCAGGACCAGGCCAAGGGGAATCATGGACATGATGCTGGCCACCAGGCCTACCGCCGCAGGTATCCACTGTCCGGAGCTGAGGGCGGCCTCCCAGCCGCCGGCGTTCCGGACCTGGGCGTGGGTGACCAGGACGGCAGTCGGCAGCAGCAGCCAGGTGATGACCCGCAGCACCTTGTCCAGGCCGGAGCGTATCTCGGACGTGACCAGGGCGAACCGTCTGGCTTCGGCAGTCAGTTTGAAGGCGAACGTGTCCGGTCCCACCCGGACCACCACCGCCCGCCCGTTGCCAGCCATGATCAGTGACCCGGACAGGAGCACTGCTCCCGGTTGCTTGGGAACCGGGGCCGACTCACCGGTCAAAAAGGATTCATCCGCCTCCACGTACCCGCCGTCCAGGAGCCGCACGTCAGCGGCCACCTGTTCCCCGGCGCTGAGCAGGACGATGTCATCCGGAACCAGGGCCTCCGCCGGGATCAGCCGGGGGCTGCCGTCCCGGATGACCCTGCTCTGTGCCGCGTGGAGAATGGCCAGCCTGTCCAGGGACTGCTTGGCGCGGTATTCCTGGATGATTCCGATCAGGGAATTCCCCAGCGCCGAGAAGCCAAAGAGTGCATCCCGCCACTGGTCCAGCACCAGCAGCAGGACGAAGCAGGCCGCCACGATGGCGTTGAAAAGGGTCAGGACGTTCGCCCGGACAATGTCCCACGCACTGCGGGTGGTTGCCCCGGGGATGCTGTTGATCCGTCCCGCGTTGGTCCGTGCCAGGACCTCGGCGGAGCTGAGTCCGTCCAGCCCCGGCCGTCCCGCCGGGCCGCCGGAGTCCACGTGCCGCCCGGTGCTTTCCCCTGCTTCAAACATCACGTGGAGCGCAAAGCCCGCCCGTCATGAGTCATGCCGGGACTTCTTCAGCCGGGTGATGACTGTGGGGCAGGGAGGCTGCGTCAGGACGCCGTGCGCCGTTGATCCGAGCAGGAGCCTGCCAAAGCTTCCCCTGCCCCGGCTGCCCAGGACCAGCATCCTGGCGTTCGCGGCTGCGCGGACCAGGGCGTCTGCAGGTTCCATAACGGTTTCCAGGACTGCGTGGACCACAAGGCCCGGGTAGTCCTGGCGGAGCCCCGCCACAGTCTCGGACAGGACAACCTGTTCCTCTTCCACCACATGTCCGGCGAAGCTGCTGGAGGGCAGGCCCGCCTTGATCCAGCGGTTGGGGCCGGTGAACGCGTACAGGACGGTGAGTTCCTCACCCAGCGCATCAGCCTCGGCCGCGGCGAACGCCACGGCCTGCGTGGACTCCCTCGACCCGTCTACACCCACCACCACACCCTGCCCGCCGCCCTGGCCTGCCCCGACCACGGCCACCGGGGATTCGGCCGTGGCTGCTGCCTGGAGGGCCCGGTCGGTCAGCGCACCTCGGGAGTGGCCGCTGCTGCCCAGGACCAGCATCGAGGCGTTTTCCGAGTACTTGCCAAGGGATGCCCCAACGCTTCCTTCCAGCAGTTCGAGCGAAACCTGAAGGTCAGGTTCTGCGCTGCGCACCGTTTCTCCGGCTTCTTCCAGCATGTCCATCGCCGACTTGCGCAGGACGTCGATGTAGGGGAGCGCTTCTATCCTTTCGCCTGCCATCCAGCGGTCGTCGAGGACATGGAGGATGGCCAACGGCACCTTTTGCCTTCGGGCACGGGCGGCTGCCCACTGCAGGGCCGTCCTGGAAGGGGCGGAGTCGGAGATGCCGACGGCGACGGGCTTGTGTGCGTCCATGGGTGACCTTCCGTGGTGCTGCTGGTGCTGACAGTTCTTAATGCCGGGCAGGGCTTCAGGCCCTGTCGGCCGGTTCCTGCGGGGCCCACCACCGGGTTGGCGGGGCGATAACGAATCTCCTCCCGGTGATTTCCTCGGGCGTTACCCGGATGAGGCTGTCCTTGGCCCCTGCCTGCCAGGGAGACAAACCTGCGTCGGAGGCATCCTGGAAGTCCTCGGTGTCGTCCACGACTGCAGCGTGCCCCTTCACCACCACGCTCCACGCAATGGTGCCGTACTGGTTCAGCCCGTCGGCCTCCAGGGACACTGCCTTGCGGCCGGCCACTGCATCCATCTTCGTTCCCGGGCCGGTGCGGATGAGCAGGGTGCCGTTGCTGGGCACGAAGTTGACGGGGAAGATCTCCACCGTGTCGCCGCGGGTAAAGGCCATCCGGCACACGGACGTTGACCGCAGGTATCTCCAGCAGTCATGCACTCCAAGGTTTTCGGGTTCCGGTTCTGTTGCGGCTGTGTCCATGGCCGTAGCCTAGGCCGCGGAGCGGGGCCGGG
Source organism: Pseudarthrobacter sp. NCCP-2145 (assembly GCF_023708005.1). Classification (NCBI taxonomy): domain Bacteria; kingdom Bacillati; phylum Actinomycetota; class Actinomycetes; order Micrococcales; family Micrococcaceae; genus Pseudarthrobacter; species Pseudarthrobacter sp. NCCP-2145. Next base: position 123,208 of record NZ_BRCG01000015.1, read on the forward strand.
CTAGGGAAGAAGGTCCTGCTGCAGCCGGTCCCGGCGGCAGCTGGAATCCGGCGTTCCAAAAATGGGGCATTTCAGACCTTGACTTCCTCTCCTAGACTGGTGCCGGGACGTCGCTTCGTACTCAGGCAGAAGCGGCGTTGCCGGGGGAACCACTTCCCGGACGCGTGCAACACCGCTGAGGGCCCGCAACGACGCAGGCACTTTCCACAGGAGGTCGGACATGAGCACTGAGCCGTGGAGCTCTCCCATGAAGGAACGGGCCGAAGACCTCCTCCGGGACTTCGTAGCCCGCGCAGATGAGCTTCTGCAAACCCAGGAACGAATGAACGGCCTTCTTGCCGCCGTCGTTGCCCTTGCCCAGGACCTGAGCCTGGAAGCCGTGCTGGACCGCCTTGTCCGGTCAGCGTGTGAACTGGTGGGTGCGAAGTACGGCGCCATGGGGGTGATCGCGGAGGACCGCAGCCTGAGCCACTTCATCACCGTCGGAGTCGACGAAGAGGACATCCGGTCCATTGGTGACCTGCCTACGGGGCACGGCGTCCTGGGACACCTCATCCGGGAGCCGCGGCCGTTGAGGCTCCACGACCTCGGCCAGCACCCCATGGCCTCTGGCTTTCCTCCCAACCATCCCCCGATGAACACCTTTCTTGGAGTGCCGGTCCGTGTCCGGGACGAAGTGTTCGGAAACCTCTACCTGACGGAAAAGGACGGCGGGCAGGACTTCACGCCGGAGGATGAAGACCTTGCCGTGGCCCTGGCCGCCGCTGCCGGGGTGGCCATCCAGAATGCCCGGCTGTTCGAGGACAGCAAGCGGCGCCAAAAATGGCTGGAGGCGGGGATGGAACTGAGCAGCAGGCTGATCATGGCGCCGCATCCCGGAGACTCGGACAACCTTGACCTGGTGGCCGAAACCGCCCTGCGGGTGTCAGACTCCGCGCTTGCCGTGATTGCTGTTCCGGCTGGTGACGGTGCCTTGAGGTGCAGGTCCTCCCTGGGCGTCCAGGGCCTGCAGGCGGGGCAGGAAATCGGCGCTTCCGATGCCGTCTCAAGGGTCATCGAGACGGGGGAGTCCCGCGTGGTGCGTGATCCCCAGCAGGTGTTTGGTGACCAGGTGGCGGAAAAGCTGGGCTCGGTGCTGGTGTGCGCCATCGGCCACAGCAACAGCGAGAACGGCGTGCTACTCCTCGCCCGTCCGCAGGGATCGACTGCCTACAGCCAGGCCGAGGCGGAATCCAGCTCTATTTTCGGAAGCAGGATCGGGCTGGCACTCGACCTTGCACGGGTCCATGCGCTCCGTGAACAGAACCTCCTGTTCACGGACCGGGAGCGGATTGCCCGTGACCTGCACGATCTTGTCATCCAGCGGCTTTTCGCCTCCGGCCTGAGTATCCAGAGCCTCCGCCGCTATACCCTGGACCCCATAGCGCACGAACGGATAGCCACGGTCACGTCCGAACTGGACGACACCATCCGGAAACTGAGGGACACCATCTATTCCCTTCGGACCGGCGAGGAAAACCATGAACCGCTGACCAGCCGGATCCTGGGAGTGGTCCAGGACAATTCCCGCAGCTACGCCGTGGAACCGAAAGTGGCCTTTGCCGGTCCCGTGGACTCAGTCCGGGAGAACGTTGCCGGCCATGTGCTGTCCGTTCTTTCCGAAGGACTGAGCAACGCCGCCCGCCACTCCGGTGCCAAGGAGATCAGGGTTGCCGTGTCCGTCACCCAGCGCCAGGTTGAACTGGTGATCCAGGACAACGGGTGCGGTTTTGACGAACCCGCACACGTGAGCGGGCTGGCCAATATGCGGCACCGGGCGGAAATGCTCGGTGGCAGCTGCACCATCAGGAGCGCGCCGGGGGAGGGCACCAGGATTACGTGGACCGCCCAGCGCCTGTGACGGAACCGGAAACCGGCCCGCACTGAACTGCTGCCATTGACCGGCAGCTGCGGGTCCAGGGGACCGGCTACTGCCCGTCCTGGGTGTTCCGCGTGACGTACACGGCGGCCTGTGTCCTCCGCTCGAATCCCAGCTTCGCCAGGATGGATGAGACGTAGTTCTTCACTGTCTTCTCGGCCAGGAAGAGCTCCTCGCCGATCTGGCGGTTCGTCATGCCCTGGCCGATCAGGGCCAGGACCTTTTGTTCCTGGGCGCTGAGCGCTTCCAGCCGGGGGTCTGTCTGGGTCTTGGAAAGCCCGGCGATGATCCGCTCCCTGACTCCGGGCTCAAATAGGGACTCGCCGGCGGCAGCCTTCCTGATCCCGGCGAGGAGGTCGTCGCTCCTGATCTGCTTGAGGATGTACCCGGATGCTCCTGCCAGGACGGCGCCGCGGATGGCCTGCTCGTCGTCGTAGCTCGTCAGGATCAGGCAGTGCAGGCGCGGGTCCAGCGAGCGCACGTCCCGGCAGACCTCGATGCCGGTGCCGTCCGGGAGCCGTCCGTCCAGGATCGCGATGTCCGGCTGCAGCGCCGGAATGCGTCGCGTCGCCTCCGCCGCTGACCCGCTTTCCCCGACCACCTCGAACCCCTCGCCCTCCAGCAGGTCCTTCAGGCCCTGCCGGACAAGCTCATGGTCATCGAGAATGAACACGCGAAGCGGCTCCTGGGAATTTGCAGCCCCGTCCGGGCCTGACTCATGCCTTTGCACCCTATGCTCCCAATTGTCTTAAGGACTATGCCCGCACTGCTGTGCCGGCAGCCCGTGCCAGGGGCCTAGTCCCATCCTTCCTTCCGCGCGGACCTGCCGGAAGGGACCAAAGTCTGGAGTCCTGATCATACAACCGCCCCGTTCACCGGCCGCTGCCCCCGACGGCCCGGCGCCACCGGCCGGCCGGTGACTTTCGGCCCTATCCCGCTGCCCGGACCCTGTACAGTCTGGGAGCAGACCCAAGAGATCGGAGCCTCATGGACGCCCCCGAGCGGCACCCCAGGATTGTAGTAGGCGTGGACGGTTCCGACGCCTCGATAGCGGCCCTTCATGCAGCCGGGTCATTGGCGGGGCCGCTCGGAGCAACGGTGGAAGCCTGGGCCTGCTGGGATGTGCCTCCCGGCTATGGGCTGTACCTCGTGGTGGGCATTGAGGGCTTCGAATACGCCGCCAGGCAGTCACTGGAGCAGGCCCTTGCGGACGCTTTCGGCCCGGAACTGCCCGCATTTGTCCATCCACGGGTTGTGCGGGGAAAAGCCAGCGAGCAGTTGATTGAAGGGAGCCGGAACGCCTCCCTCCTCATCGTGGGGCGGCGCGGTCACGGCAGCCTGGTGCTGGGTTCGGTGAGTTCGGCGTGCGTCAGCCACGCCCACTGCCCGGTCCTGGTGGTCCACGCCCCGGAGGAAGCTGCACACCGAAAAAAAGGAAGCCACGCACGGAAAAGCGATGACGGGCAGTAAGTCCGGGTCATCGGCGATGGTGCGTGCCGTCGTCGTGCGCTCCGCCGTGCTGGCCCGCGGCTTCTCCGGTCAATTCGTGCAGCCCCTGCACTGATTCAGCAAGGGAAATGTCCGGGGACTGGACAATGAAGGGCATCAGGAGGCGGTTTTCCTTGTCCAGGTGCAGGGCAAACAACCGTTGGATGGCAGAGCCGGCCACGGCGGCGGCAAGTCCCGTGGAGGTGCGCAGCTCCTCCACCAGATCGACGATCACGCGGTGCTCGGCAAGCATCCCCTCCACCAGGAGCTTTCCCTCGGGCGCGGCGTGCGGTCCGCCGTACAGGGGACCCTCCTCGGCCAGGGCATGGGGGATGAGCTGGGTGTCGCACCAGTCCAGGAAAATGGCCTGCGCTGCACCTTCAGCTGCAGCATCACGTGCCTCCACGGCTTCCACCAGGAGGGCCACCAGGCCGTTGAGGTGTTTGAGCATGTGCGCATGATGTCTCTCAACCGCCTGGAGTGCCTCTGCCTCGGCGGCAGCGTCCTTGCTGTGATTCATGGTCCCTTATCCTTCCCAGCGGTTTCGCAGGCCGGCGCACGCAGCAGGCCTGCGCACGCGGGGGCCGGCAGCGTCCGCCCGTTGGTGGCATTAAGTATGGGCACGGGGACCGGGCGGGTGGCAGAGCCATTGGTCCCCTACTCTGGGAGGGTGGCTGCCGAGGGATCCGTTGCGACGCACGGAAACAC
>NZ_BRCG01000016.1:0-109425 GCF_023708005.1 Pseudarthrobacter sp. NCCP-2145
CGGGTGGCTGGTTCGGGGCAGGTGCGGTAGGCGGCTGGGCCGGTGCGGGCGGGCCCGGCGGCTGGGCAGGTGGCTGGTTTGGTGCCGGCGGGCCAGGCGGCTGAGCCGGCGGCGGTGCCGGATCGGGCTGCTGCTGCCCTCCGGGTACGGGCCGTTCCTGGCCCTGTTCCGGACTTGTGGACTGGCTGCCCGCTCCGCCGCTGGTGGGGGTGTCGCCAGGAACGCCGGACTCTATGGGCTGGCTCGATTGTGACGTGCTGCTGCTGGGAGCCGGCTCACCATCGCCGCCGGTTGCCATGCACGCAGACAAAAGCAGCGCCAGGGTGACCGCCCAGGTGAGGGCGATCGGGTGACGGCTGCAGGAGTGCATCTCGCACCATCACTATCTGTGCTGCCCGGGTTCCAGCCTTGGGTAGGGTCCCGGCAGGCCACGGAAAGCATGGACCGCCAGGAGATCATTGCGTCCACTGGAATTAGACCCTGCAGGCGTTACAGCGGCGTTACTGCCGGCGGAGAGCGAACGACGGCGGTGCGTGCCGCCGAAGCAGGCCCATCATGGGTGCCTCCAAGGCATAGTCCGGCGCCGCCGTCGTCCGTTGCCTGGTGCTTTGACCTAGACGGCAGGCTCGCGCCGCCGCCGGAACACCATGCGGAGGTTGTCCCGGAAGCTCAGGCTGTTCCGCCTGCTGACCACAACCACGGCGGCCACGGCCGCCAGCAGCACGATGATCCCTCCGGCCGCCACGGACCAGCGGGCGCCGAACTCCGAGCCGATCCAGCCCATGAGCGGAGCGCCCACAGCGGTTCCGCCCTGGAGCACGGCAAGGTACAGGGCCAGCACCCGCCCGCGGAACTGGGGCTCCACCGAGAGCTGGATGCTGGTGTTGCAGCTGTTCAGAAACGTGATGGAGGCCAGGCCCACCGGGATCAGGACCGCTGCATACAGCCAGAACGACGGCGACACGCTGCCCAGGAGGGTAAAGGCACCAAGCCCGAGCGCACCGCCCAGCAGGAACCTCAGCCGCGGACCGGCCCTCCGTGCGGCAAGGAGTGCCCCGGCCAGGGTGCCCACCGCCATAATGGATCCCAGCAGCCCGAACTCGCCGGGGCCCACCCCAAACTCAGTGGTGGCCATCAGGGCGTTGATGATGGGAAAGTTCATCCCGAACGCGCCGAGGATGCCCACCAAAACCATGATCAGCACCAGATCCGGGCGGTTGCGCACATAGCGGACGCCTTCCGCCACCTGGTGCTTGCCCCTGCTGGCGGGCGCCGCGGGGGCAAGTTCGGAGGTCCGGATCCGGAACAGCGAGATGATGACTGCGCCAAAACTGGCGGCGTTGAGCAGGAACACCGGGCCGGTTCCCACCCAGGCAATCAGCACGCCGGCGATGGCAGGGCCGGTAAGCCTGGCCGTGTTGAAGGACGCGGAATTCAGTGCCACCGCGTTGGAGATGTTGTCCTGGCCCACGAGTTCGGAGACGAAGGCCTGCCGGGAGGGCGCGTCCACGGCGCTGGCAATGCCCAGGCAGAGGGCGGCGAGGTAGGCGTGCCACAGTTCCGCGGTGCCCGTGACCACCAGCAGCCCCAGCGCCAGCCCGGTCAGGCCCATGGCCACCTGCGTCCACAGCAGGATCACCCGTTTGCGGTAGCGGTCCGCCAGCACTCCGCCGTACGGTCCGAGGAGCAGCATGGGAAGGAACTGCAGGCCGGTGGTGATCCCGACGGCGGCGCCCGAGTAGTTGGTAAGGACAGTCAGCACCAGCCAGTCCTGGGCTATTCGCTGCATCCAGGTGCCGATGTTGGACACCAGCGCGCCGCTGGCCCAGATCCGGTAGTTCCGGTTCTCCAGGGCCCGGAACATGGCGCTCATTTGCCGCTCATTTCCTGCATGATGTGCGCCGCGCGGCTGAGGATCTGCCGGTCCTCTTCGCTCAGCCCGGCCACCCGCTGCGCCAGCCATGCCGTCCGCTGGTTACGGGCCTCGGCCAGGACTGCCCGGCCGGCGTCGGTGATGTCCACGCGGACCTGGCGCCCGTCGTCGGGGTTTGCCGCCCTGGACACGAAGCCCTGGTCCGCGAGCGCGTTGACGATCCGCGTCATGGACGGAGCCTGTACGTGCTCGCTGTCGGCCAGCGCGCGGAGGGTGCTGGGGCCGTTGCCGTTCAGGAGCGCCAGGACCGTGTACTGCCCCGGAGTGATGGCGTCTCCGGTGGCCTCGACGCGGAGCCGGCGCGAGGTGCGCATGACTGCCGTGCGGAGATCAATGGCCAGGCTGTCCGGGCCGGCCGATCCGGTGGTTTTCGGGTTCTGGGTGTCGGTGGTGGTCACGCCCGGGTTGCGCCTCCTGAAAATACTTAGCACTGCTAATTAGTCCTGCTAATAAGTATGCTCCTGTTCCTCGTCTCCGGCAAGGAAGTGTGCTGGGCCTAACAGGGCTTTGGCATGTTCCGATAGTTCCGTGCTCATCCGGAAAAGCGGGCCGCGCGTTTAGGCTTTACGGTGCTCGGCCAGCTCGGAGAGTAGCGCGAAAATTGTTTGATCGTTTGCGACACACCCAGTCATGTGGCGGACAGGTATAGGTATGAAGCATCTTTCGAGGGCCCCTGACAGGGCGGACGCCTTCCGGTCGCTATACGAATCCTCATACGCCGACCTGCTGAAGTTCGTTCAGCGCCGCACTGAGCCGGCGAATGCTGAGGACGTGGTGGCTGAGGCATTTCTTGTCGTCTGGAGGCGCTTCTCTGAAGCGCCGGCAGGCGAGAGTGACGCCCGGGCTTGGGTTTTCGGAATTACGCGGAATCTCATGCTGAACGCTCAGCGCGGAGAACAACGGCGTCATGCGTTGGGCGTCCGGCTCGCTGAAACGACAACACCAAAGCTGTGCAGCGATTCTCATGCTGATCGGGTCACTAGTCGCATCGATCTAAGCCGCGCCTGGACGCTTCTTTCTGAAGTCCATCAAGAAGCCCTGGGACTCGCCATCTTCGAGAACCTTGCCGCGCCGCAGGCAGCCAAAGTCCTGGGCATCTCGCCCGTGGCTTTCCGGCTGAGGTTGACCCGTGCCAGGCGGGCGCTGCGGCTCCTCCTCGACTACCTCCCTCACCATGCGTCCGACGTTCCGGCAGCATCACCCGAAAAGGCATCAACGCTATGAAAAGTGACCAGAACCTCGACTTACTGCTGCGGTCAATGGACGCAGCAGAGCAAAACTCACAGCCGAACCCTGCCCGGGCACAAGCAGACCTCGCCCGCATACTCAGCTCTCCACCAATTCCCGCAGCCCCAAACAGCCGGTTGGGGGTTAGCCGCGAGCTGTCCAAACCCAAGGCCAACCGCCGACGACGAGCAGTCACTCTTGGGGGCCTGGCAGCCGTCACAGCCGGGTTGCTTGTCATGCCGGCACTTTCCGGAGGTGACCCGGCCTTCGCCACGTGGACCGCAGCACCCGGGACACTTACTGGCTCAGAACGTGACACCGCTGTCTCGGACTGCCTCAACTCAAAACAACATGTAGGCGGCGGCATGTACTCAACCGAACTTTCAACAGCGGAAGTAGCCATCGCCGAGCGGCGGGGAGCCTGGGTGACTGTCGTCCTCAGTGGCCCTGACGGTTTTGAGGCAACATGCACCACCGACGCCACAGCACCCTGGTTCCGCAAAGGAATGATCGGTTCCATCGGAAATCCAAGTAACGCGACGGCACTCCCGGCCCGAGGCATCGTTGCTACCCAACTCGGAACCGGAACAATCGCCGATAAGCCCATTTCAATCGCGTCAGGTCGCGTGGGAACCGATGTTGTAGCCGTTAGCTACACCAGCGCTGCTAATGAGGAGGTGCTCGCAACTGTCGCAAAAGGTCAGTTTGCCTTCTGGCTACCTGGAAACGAAATGCAAAATGCTTCTAATCAAGGATTGCCCGTCAACGTGACCTACACCAATGGCACAACCGAGACTCAACTACTTAACTTCTGAGTGACGCGGCCTATCATCCTATTCACCCGAACGAGGCGCTCTACTGCCTTCCCAAGAACGCGGCGGAAACTTGTCCCGCATACTTGTCCGGCGCCGCAGTCAGCGCCTGGTCTCGTACCGGGTCAGGACCACACCGCCGGGAAACATCCGGGTCTCAATCAGGCTCAGGTTCACCCAGTTGTCCAGGGTGGTGAAGAACGGAGTGCCGCCGCCAACCAGGACCGGATGGGTGACGATGGCGTATTCGTCGATCAGCCCTGCCCGCATGGCTGCCGCGGCGAGTGTGGCACCGCCGATATCCATGGAGCCGCCGTCGTCGGCCTTGAGGCGGGTAATCTCGGTGACCGCGTCGCCGGTAACCAGGCGGGTGTTCCAGTCAACCGTGCTCTTTGTCGAGGAGAACACCACCTTCGGCATGTCCCGCCAGCGGCGGGCGAACTCGATCTCCGCCGGCGTGGCGTCGGGCTGCTGGTCAGCAGTCGGCCAGTGGGAGCTCATCGTCTCCCACAGTTTGCGCCCGTACAGCGCCAGGCCCGTCGAACCCACCCGGTCGGACCACCATTGGAACAGCTCGTCGCTTGGTGCGCTCCAGCCGAGATTGTCGCCGGGGGCTGCGGTGTAGCCGTCCAGGCTTACGTTCATGGCGAAGGCCAGTTTGCGCATGGGGTCAGTCTCCCGTGAGCCCTTATCCGTTGTACAGACCGGCACGGTGCGGAAGGCTCATAGGGCCAGGGACACGCAGACCAGCTGACTACCGCGGGGCTCGCACGGGCTAGCCAGCCGCGGCCGCGGGCGTGCCGGCCAGGGAGCCGAGCTCGGCGGAGGTGGGAGGGTTGGCGCCGGGCCGGGAACAGGTGATGGCGGCCGCCCGGTTCGCATAGGACGCCAGGGCAGCCAGTTCCGCGGGGGAGAGGCTGTGCAGGCGTTCGCGTCCGCCGGCGCCCAGCGCGTCCAGCTGCGCCAGGCCGGAGATGAGGCCCGCCATGAAGGAGTCGCCGGCCCCCACGGTGTCCGCAACGGTGGTAACTTCCCCGGGCATTTCAACACGTCCGCGCCGGGTCAGGATCACCGGACCGTCCGCGCCGCGCGTCAGTGCAGCCAGCGCCGGTCCCAGCTCCAGCCAGGCAGCCAGGGATTCGTCCGGCGTCCTGCCCGGGTACAGCCAGCGCAGGTCCTCGTCGCTGGCCTTGACGATGTCGCTGGCGGCAACCAAGCCTTCAATGTCGCCCCGGACCGCGTCCGCCTCTGCGCTGATCGCGGGCCGGCAGTTGGGATCGAAGCTGACGGTGGCGTGCGTGCGCCCAGCCGCCACCAGCCGCCGGACCATCTGGTTGCCCGGACCCAGGACGGTGGCGATGGACCCGGTATGGACATGGAGGGAGCTCTCCACTGCCGCAAGGGCCGGGATGGAGGCGCCGGTGATGTCCCAGGTGATGGAGAAGCTGTACTCCGCCGCCCCGGTGCTGTCCAGGCGCGCCACCGCGGACGACGTCGGAGAGGCGCCTCCCACAATCGCCTCGACGCCGTTGCCGCGGAGGTGCCCGGCAATCACGTGGCCGTGCGGGTCGTCGGCATAGTGCGTGACGAGCGTGGCTGCCTGGCCGAGGCGGGCAATGCCCACAGCGACATTGAGGGGGCTGCCGCCGGGATGGACCCGACGGCAGCTTGCCCTGGCCGCGCCTTCGCTGTCAGGGGAGTCAACGATGTCAACGAGTGACTCGCCGATCACGGTGAACATGGTCAGCGGCCGGGGTAGACAACGGCTTTGAGCTGGCCGGGCTGCCTGCCCGCCGTGAGCGCCTGTTCGGACTCGGCGAGGGCGAACCTGGCGGTGACCAGGATGTCCAGGTCCACTTTCCCGTCGGCAATGAGCTGGATGGCCAGGGGCCAGGTGTTGGTGTAGCGGAACACGCCGGAGAGCCAGATTTCGCGGTTCTGGATGAAGGAGACGGGCAGTTCCACGTCGTCCGCGCCCAGCCCGACAAGGATGACCCTTCCGGCGGGGGCAACGGCCTTGATGCCGGAACGGACCGCCTGCGGTGCCCCGGACGCGTCAATGAACGCGTCGACGTCGAGCCCTTCCACGTTGTCCGTCTTCGCGTTCAGCGCGTGGGTGGCGCCGTGTTCCAGCGCGAAGGCCAGGCGGCCTTCGGCGATGTCGCTGATGTAGATTTCGGTGGCGCCGTAGGCGCGGGCGGCCTGGGCGGCGATGATGCCGATGGGCCCGGCACCGGCAATCAGCACCCGGCTGCCGGGCTTGATCCCGGCACGTTCGCAGGCCCAGAGACCGACGGAGAGCGGTTCGATAAGGGCGGCTGCCTCGTCGCTGACACTGTCCGGGATGTCGTAGGCGAAGTCGCTCTGGATGGTCACGTACTCGGCGAACGCGCCGTCCACCGGCGGGGTGGCGTAGAACTCGATGTCCGGGCAGAGGTTGTACCGCCCGGCCTTGCACTGCTTGCAGGTCCGGCACGGGCGTTGGGGTTCGACGGCGACGCGCCGGCCGATGCGGGCCGGATCCACGGCACTTCCGACGGCGGCGATCCGCCCCGAAAGCTCATGGCCGAGGATGAGCGGGTGGTCCACCACATACGGGCCGATCCGGCCGTGCTCGTAGTAGTGCACGTCGCTGCCGCAGACGCCGACGGCCGCGACCTGCACCAGGACCTGGTCGGCGTCCAGCCCAGGGAGGGGCAGGGTTTCCATGGTCATCTCGCCCTGGCTTTTGAGGATGTTGGCGCGCATGGTGGCGGGCAGCGCCTGATCGGTGGCGGGCACGGTCTGGGCGGTTGGTGTTGTCATTGACGTGATCCTTGAAAGAGTTTGGTGGGGCGGCGGGCTATTTCATGGCCTGTTATTTCACGGCGCCGAGGGAGAGTCCCTGGACGAGTTTGTCCTGGGCGGCGAACCCTGCGAACAGCACCGGCAGGGAGATGACGACGGCGGCCGCGCAGACCTGGGCGAGGAAGAGGCCCTGGCCGGAGACAAAGCCGGTCAGGAACACCGGCGCTGTGCCTGCCACCACGCCGGTGAGGACCCGGGCCAGGAGCAGTTCGTTCCAGCTGAAGATGAAGCAGATCAGGGCGGTGGCGGCGATGCCGGGCATGGCCACGGGGGCGATGATTTTGCGGAGGATGAGCAGGAGGTTGGCGCCGTCGATCTGTGCTGCCTCCAGCATTTCCTCAGGCACCTCGGCCAGGAAGGACCGCATCATCCAGACGGCGATGGGCAGGTTCATGGAGGTGTACATCAGGATCAGGAACCAGATGTTGTCCAGTGCCCCCACGGTCCGCGCGAAAAGGTAGAGCGGAAGGATCGCCGCGACCACGGGCATCATCTTGGTCGAAAGGAAGAAGAACATGACGTCCGTCCACTTCTTCACCGGCCGGATGGAGAGCGCGTACGCTGCCGGGAAGGCCAGGAGCAGCACGAGGACCGTGGACAGGATCGAGGCGGTGGCGGAGTTGATCAGCGATGGCCACGGGCTGACGCCGGACGTTTCGCCGAAAAATTCCCGGTACGCATCCAGGGTGAGGTTCGCGGCGATGGACGGCGGGTTCGTCGCGGCGTCGGTCTCGGAGTGGAACGAGGTGAGGATCATCCACAGGACCGGGACTGCGAAGAGAAGCGCCAGCAGCCATGCTGCAATGCCGGCGGCGGTGTTGTTGCGGGTGGGGTCCATGCGCGCCTTGCCGCGGCGTGGAGCGCGGCCGGTTGCCCGTGCGGCGGGGGAGGTGGAACGGGCCGGGCCTGAGCTTTGCGGTGCAGCGGGGGTGAGGGTGCTCATCGTGCTGCCTCCTTCTTGAAGAGTGAAAAGACGGTACGGAGTGCGAAGGTGGCCACGATGATGGTGCCGATGACCACCACGACGCCGGCGGCGGAGGCCAGGCCGTATTCGTTGGCGAAGTAGAACGTCTGGTAGATGGCGTAGGGCAGGTTGGCTGTGCCCAGTCCGCCGGCGGTGAGGGTGAAGACGGCGTCGAAGTTCTGCACGATGTAGATGGCGCCGAGCAGCCCGCCCAGTTCCAGATACTGGCGCAAGTGCGGCAGGGTCAGGTGCCGGAAGATCCCCCAGGGCGTGGCGCCGTCCATCTGGGCAGCTTCCACGGTGTCCATGGGACGGGACTGCAGCCCGGCCAGCAGGATCAGCATCATGAACGGCGTCCACTGCCACACCAGGGAGAGGATCACGGCCATCATGGGAGCCTGCGAGAGCAGGTCCAGTTGCGGCGCCGCCGTGCTGCCGAACAGCGACCAGACCCAGGTCAGGATTCCGTTGATCAGCCCGTACGTGGGGTTGAGCAGGGCATGTTTCCAGATCAGGGCCGCCGCCACCGGCACCACCAGGAACGGGGCGATCAGCAGGGTCCGGGCGAGGCCGCGGCCAATGAACTTCTTGTCCAGCAGCAGGGCAAGTCCCAGGCCGATCAGCAGGCTGATCAGCACGACGGAGACGGTCAGGAGGATGGTGGTGAAGATGGCCTGGCGCAGGTCAGGGTCGGTCAGGACCGTGGCGTAGTTCTCCAGCCCGGCAAAGGCGGTCTTGTCCGGGCTGAGGCTGTTCCAGTTCATGAACGAGATGACCAGGGTCGCCACGAACGGAAGCTGGGTGACCAGGATAAGGAAGACCAGGGCCGGCAGCAGCGGTGCACGCCGTGCCCAGGCCAGGGAACGTTCCCGTTGCCGGGCGTTGAGTGAAGGTGTGGCTGCATTGCGTCCCGGGCGGGAGATGCGCGCCGTTGCGGTAGTCATGATGTTCTCCTGCGGTTCGGTTAGGGCTGCTTGTACTTGTCGCCGACCTTTTGGGCGGCTTCCTGGCCTTTGGCCAGCGCGTCGGCCACGGAGCCTTGGCCGGCGATGGCGGAGCTGACGCCTTGGGACACGTTCGTTCCCAGGGCTGCGAATTCGGGGATGCCCACAAACTGGATCCCGACGGCGGGACGTTCCTGCGCGCCGGGGTTCTTCGGGTCGGCGTTTTCGATGGCGAAGCGTTCTGCCTCGAAGAACGGGGCGGCCTTCTGGAATTCCGCGTTTTCGTAGGTGGAGATGCGCTTGCCGGACGGGACCTTTGCCCAGCCGAGCTCGGAGGCGACGAGTTCCTCGTAGTCCTTTGAGCTGGCCCAGGCAATGAATTTCTCGGCAGCGTCCTGCTTCTTGGACGCAGCCTGCATGGCCCAGGACCACGTCCACAACCAGCCGGAAGAGGCGGTTTCCTTGACCGGCGCCTGGGCGTAGCCGATCTTGCCCTTGACCGGGGAATCCTCGGCTTCCAGTGCCCCTGCGGCGGACGTTGCGTCGTACCACATGGCCACTTTGCCCTGGCTCATGTTGTTCAGGCATTCGGTGAACCCTGCCTGCGCGGCGCCTGCTTCACCGTGCTCGCGCACCAGAGTTGTGTAGAACTCCACCGCCTCGGTGAACTTGGGGGAATTGACCTGGGCGTTCCAGTCCTTGTCGAACCAGGTTCCGCCGAAGGTGTTCACCACGGTGGTCAGGGGTGCGAAGACCTGGCCCCAGCCCGGCTGTCCGCGGAGGCAGATGCCCTTCATGCCCGGTTCCGCGCCGTCCACCTTTGCCGCTATGTCAGCGACCTCATCCCAGGTGGGCTTTGCCGGCATGGCCAGGCCCTTGGCGTCCAGGATGTCTTTCCGGTACATCAGGAAAGAGGACTCCCCGTAGAACGGTTCGCCGTAGAGCCTGCCGTCCTCACCGGTGAGGGACGCCGTGTAGGCGGGCAGGATGTCGTTTTGGTCAAATCCGGGATCGGCAGCGACATCGTCCAGCGGCGCCAGCCAGCCGTTGGCGGAGTAGAACGGGATCTCGTAGTTGGAGAGGGAGGCGACGTCGTACTGGCCGGCCTGGCTGGAGAACTCCTGGCTGATCTTGGCCCGTACGTCGTTTTCCGGCAGGATCGTGTAGTTGACCCTGATCCCGGTTTCCTTGGTGAAGTTCTCTGCCGTGAGCCGCTGCAGGTCCTCCATCTGGGGGTTGTTGACCATCAGGACACTGATGCTGTTCGGGTCTCCGGCGGAATTGCCGCCGCCGGCACCTGCACAGGCCGAGGCACTCAGCGCGACACACAAAGCGCCGGCGGCCAGGGTCGCAGCACGTATTTTTGGGCGCATTAAGGACTCCTTTGTTCTTCAGGGGTGCACAGTCACCGCACCTCGACTGCCGTGCCGGGGTGCTGGACCTGGGCGAGGGCTGGGACCGGAGATTCCGGGGTGCCTCGCTGATGTAGTTCAAGGTTAGGCGGGAGGCTGAGGTAACAACTAGCGCCCTGGTTGCCGTTTTCTGATACTTATTTTCCCGCCGTGCACCCCCGTGAAGGCGCTACTCTGGGACCAGGACCACCAATGCCTGTCCCGAGTTCATAACCGGCCACCCCTATGGAGCACCTCGATGACAGCCGCGGAAATAGCTGACGGAGCCACGGCACGGCTCGCCGAACGCCTGCTGGGGATGCGGGCAAACCGCGAGGTCATCCCGCCTGATCCCAACCATTCGGTCCGGTGGCACCAGCACAGCTACCCCAGCCCGCTGGCACGGTGGAACTACCATCCCGAGTACGAGATCCACTTGATCCGCAAGGGGACCGGAAAGTTCATTGTTGGTGACCATATCGGCACGTTCGAGGCGGGGCACGTTGCCTTGGTGGGGTCCGGCCTGCCGCACGACTGGGTCAGTGACCTTGAGCCAGGTGAGGTGCTTGAGAACCGGGATGCCGTCATCCAGTTCGACGGCAGATGGGTTGAACAGGCGGCGGCCCTGGTTCCCGAACTGGCCGAGGTGGGGCCGCTGCTGGAGCAGTCCCGGCGGGGAATCGAGTTCCTGGGACGTTCAGCGGAGGAGGCAGCCGCGGCCATCGAGGCGATGGGCGCTACGAGCGGGCTGCAGCGGCTCCAGCACCTGTTCGCCCTCTTTGGAATCCTGACCCGGGCACCCCGGGAGGAACGGCGCTACCTTGCCGAGGAATGGTTCAGGCCGCAGCTGGACGGACAGGCCGCCGCCGTCGTCGACCTTGTCCTGGAGTATGTGTTCAGCAACCACGCCCGCAGTGTCAAAATGTCCGAGGCAGCGGCGCTGGTGGGTATGCCCGAGCCCACCTTTTCCAAGTACTTCAAGCGCGCCACCGGCCAGAACTTCAGCGATCTTGTGCGCAAGCTCCGTCTTGCCCACTCCAGGCGCCTGCTGGAGCGGACGGACAAGCCCATCTCGGACATCTGTTACGAAGTGGGCTTCTCAAACCTGTCCAACTTCAACCGGCACTTCCTGAACGACGCGGGGGAGACGCCGAGGAACTACCGCCGGCGCGTTCAAACCTGACCGGAAAGCCCGGTGGCAGGTCTGTTGCCGCCGGACCAACGCCCATAGGGTGGGGCCATGGCTGATGCATTCCCGACACTGATCGAAGCATTCAAGAACGTCAGCGTCTCCAGGGCGTACGGTTCCCCGGTCCAGCTCGGAGGGGAAGAGGTTATCCCGGTGGCGTTGGTGTCCTTCGGGTTCGGTGGAGGCGGCGAAGCCGGGCCGGACGGCGCCTCCGGCGGCGGGGGAGGCGGAATGGTGCTGCCGCTTGGTGTGTACCGGAACGTCGGCGGGCAGGTGTCCTTCCGGCCCAACACCGTGGTGGCACTGGTTTGCCTGGTGCCAGTCATTTCGGCCGTCGGAGCGGCGGTGCGCAAGGCGATCCGGGCTTCGAAAGCGTAGCCGGAAAGCCTGGCGGCACCGGGCTGCGCACGGGTCTAGACTGACCGCATGGGTGACGTTGACGATTCCCTTGCCGCCTTGGCTGAACCTGCGCGCGGCTGCCTGCAGCGCGTTATCGCGGCCGCGCGGCGCATTGTCCCGGACGCCGAGGAAGGCCGAAGCTACGGGATGCCTGCCCTGAAGCTGGACGGAAAGCCGCTGATCGGTGTGGCGGCGGCAGCCAAGCACCTGTCCATCTTCCCGTTCTCGCCCGGGGTGGTGGACGCCGTCGCGCCCAGGCTGGAGGGCTTTTCACTGTCGAAGGGCACCGTCCGGTTCACCCCGGACCACCCCGTCCCGGATGACGTGGTGGAGGAGATGGTCCGGCTGCGGCAGGCGGAGATCCGGAAGTAACGCACGGGGCCCACGCGCCCCTGGGGAAAAACGCAGGAAGGGAACCGTGAAAACCAACGAACTGCTGCTGGACGCCTTTGTCCGGATCCGAGAGACCGTGGAGGCCACCCTTGAAGGGCTCGACGGCGGTGCGCTGGCCCTGCGGCCAGGCGGCACCGGCAACTCGATCGCCTGGCTGCTATGGCACCTGGGCCGCGTGGAGGATGCGCAGGTGGCGGACGTCGCTGGTCGCGAGCAGGTGTGGACCGCGCAGGATTTCGTGGGCCGCTTCGCCCTGCCGTTGCCCCGGAAAGACACCGGGTATGGACATTCCAGTGAGCAGGTGGACGCGGTGCGCGCCGAGCCGCAACTGCTTTTGGACTACTACAACGCCGTCCACCGGCAGACCGTGGACTTCCTGGAGACCCTCGGTGATGGTGACCTTGACCGTGTTGTCGACACCCGCTGGGACCCGCCCGTCACGCTCGGTGTGCGGCTTGTCAGCACCCTCGCCGACTGCCTCCAGCACGTTGGACAAGCCGCCTACGCCAAGGGCCTGAAACCTACGCGGGGTCAATAACATTTCCCTATTTCCGTGGGCGCAATTCGGTTCCATAATGGCCACGTAGGCTTCGGGGACACGCGCGCCATTGATGGCTGGCGGGGCACGCACGGTTCCAGGTGGCCGCCCCGGAAGTGGCGCGACGGGCGGCCATGCGCCCCTCACCGGGATGTCCCGGGGGAGCGCAGCCGGGGGAGAGCAACCGCCATCAGTGCGCACAACGCATAAAGGAATCACCATGCTCAAGGATTCAGCAATCATGGCTGTTCTTCCCGCGAAGGACATCAACAGGGCCAAGGATTTCTACCGGGACAAGCTGGGACTGGAACCCTCTGAAACCATCGAGGAAAGCCTGTTGTACCGCTGCGGCAAGGGAACCAGCTTCCTCATCTACCAGACCGACAACGCCGGCACTGCAAAGAACACCCAGATGGGCTGGGAGACGGACAACCTTGAACGGGACATGGAGGAACTGCGGGGCCGCGGGGTGGTCTTCGAAGACTACGACTTCCCTGGCCTGAAGACGGAGAACGGCGTGTCCACCGACTCATTCGGAAAGGGCGCCTGGTTCCTGGACAGCGAGGGGAACATCCTCAACATCGCCCAGCGCGCGTAGTTCAGGGGCAGTTCCCGAAGAGGACAACGACGCAACACGATGCCGTGGATACCCTCGCAGGGTGTCCACGGCATTTCCGTGAGTTGGTCCCGGCGTCCCACTGTCAGTGCGACGTCAGTTCGCGCATCAGTCCGAGCTGTCCAAGGAACTCCGTCTGGTCGAAGTAGAAGTGGTGGGACGTAATTTCCCCTCCTTCAACCCGGGCGATATCGCAGCTCCGGACCCTGACCTGCTTACCCGTGGCCGGTATTGTCTCGCCGGTGGGCAGGCTCAGCGGCCCGGTGTTCGTCCCGATGACGAAGCCCTCGTCAATGGCCACGTTTCCGGCCTCGTAGCTGTCACCGTGCTCGTACCGGACGTCGGGCATGGACTCCCAGAAGTGGAAGAGGTAGTTGGTAATGGCGTCGCGCCCGGTCAGTTCCCCTTCGTCGGGGGTGTAGGCAACAGCGTTTGCTGCGTAGCACCGGGCCAGCGTCTCTTTGTCTTTTTCGTCCATGGCCGTGGTGAGACGGTCCATGACTTCGCGTGCCTGTCCCATTGTGGACCTCCAATTTTTGGGCGGCCTCACGGAAGCGGGGGCCGCTTCGTGGATTGGCTTCGGCTGCTGCCGGAACCACTTTAATTGCACGTCCGCCGCAATTTGCTGTCAACGGACAGGGCTACCCTGCTTCAGAAGGGCAGCGTCACCAGTGCCAGCAGGGCCGGAACGGTGGCGCCCAGGGTGCCCGGGATGCTGTCGCCCTTCTTCGGGTAGTGGCCCAGCATGTCCGCCAGGAACATGGCCGGAGCGGTCAACACCATGTTCAGGCAGCAGTAGACCACCAGGGTGTAGCCCACCACCAGGTAGCCCATGTTCACCGCGGCCACCCCCGCCAGGACTCCCAGGCCGATCACCAGGTTCCGGAACCCGGTGGGGATGGCCCACATCATCACGGCCGGAACATTGCGCGGCGGGGTACTCAGGAACTTCTGCGCCCACGGCCGGTGCATCAGGAAGCTTTCCAGCGGGAACACCGCGATGTACACCACGGCGGCGAGGACCGCGAAGATCTGGGATACGGCGTTCATGAGGGAAGAGTACGACGGCGGTGCGCACCTTCCCCATCCCCTGCCAGGGGGTTCCGGGGTGCCCGGGGAATACCCACTTTGGGGGATTGCGCTGCGGCCCCCCGGGCGGATACTGGAGCTATGTGGGAGGAGCGCGCTGAGCGTGCCCGGCGGGACATCGCCGCCCTGGCCACCAGCGGAATGAACCTGGCGGACCTCTACCCTGCGGCGCTCGCGGTGGTGCAGCGCACGGTGCCGTTCGAGCAGGGGTGCTGGGCCGGCGTCGACCCCCACACCCTGGTGATGACGTCCATCACCAACTGGAAGCCCTGGCCGGTGCGGAAAGAGGAGTACGTGGAGTACTCGGCCCGCTTCGCCGAGACTGAATATGCGGGCAACGAACCGAACACCTTCGCCCAGCTGCTGCGGCGTCCCCGTCCCATCGCACGCATGTCCGACGCCCCGCACCGGGAGGTGGTCCGCAGCATCCGGATCAATGACCTGCTCAAGCCGCAGGGCCTGGAGCACGAACTGCGGGCGGCCTTCCGCGTGGACGACACCTGCTGGGGTGTTGGCAGCATCTTCCGCGATGCCGGCCGGGATTTCACGGACCGCGAGGTGGAGTTCCTGGCGGCGGTGACAGCCACCCTGGCGGCCGCCACCAGGATCGCGGTAAGGGCAGGGCACCCAACCCGGGCCGCCGCCGTCGGACCCGTGATTGTCATCGCCGGCCGGCACGGGGAACTGAAGGCGGCAACCCCCGCGGCCGCTTCCTGGCTCGCCGAGGTGGAGGACGCCGCGCCGGGCCGCTTCAGCATGGTGCTGTACTCGGTGGTGGCCCAGGCCTCCGCGGCCGTTTCGGGCACGGCTCGGGCCAGGATGCGCGACGCCGGGAACAACTGGGTGGTGCTGCAGGCCAGCCGCCTGATCACCGGCGACGATCCCGAGCAGATGGTGGTCACCGTGGAACCCGCCACCACCCATGACCTGGCCACCCTGCTGCTGGCCGCGTATGGCGTCACGGCACGCGAGCAGCAGGTCTGCCTGGAGGTGCTGTCCGGAAACCCGACGGCTGACATCGCCCGGCACCTGTTCATCTCCCCGCACACTGTGCACGACCACCTGAAGTCGCTCTTTGAGAAGGTGGGTGTGGGCAGCCGCGGCGAACTGGTGGCCAAGCTGGTGGCCTGAGGGCCCCTGCGCCGCCCTGGAAACGCGCCACGGCGCCAGTGCTCTGCGGCTCTTCCTCGCCGGCGCGGGCGCTTGTATGCTGTGGATCGGAGAGCCGGGAAGCCTGGTCGGCCCGCAGTCAATGCCTGCGGAACGCCTTGGCGCCGCCAAGGGCGTTCGCGTGACGAGCCAAGGAGCGGACTGCCGATGAACGCAGCAGCACAACCCGTTATTGAAGCCCACGGCCTGGCTAAGCACTTCGGCAGAACCCGTGCGCTGGACGGTCTCACTTTGAGCGTGGCGCCGGGGGAGGTCCACGGATTCCTGGGTCCCAACGGCGCCGGCAAATCCACCACGCTCCGAATCCTCCTGGGCCTGATCCGTCCCACCGCGGGCACCGCCCGCGTCTTCGGGCTGGACCCGTGGGCCGACCCGGTGGCAGTGCACCGGGACGTTGCCTACGTTCCGGGTGACGTGAGCCTGTGGCCGAACCTTTCCGGCGGCGAAGTCATCGACCTCCTCACAGGCCTGCGCGGCGGTGCCGACGACAAACTGCGCCGCGACCTCATTGCGGAGTTCGAGTTCGATCCCCGCAAGAAGGCCCGGACGTATTCGAAGGGCAACCGGCAGAAGGTCGCCCTGATAGCGGCGTTTGCCCGCCCCGCCCGGCTGTACCTGCTGGATGAGCCGAGCGCCGGCTTGGACCCGGTGATGGATGCCGTATTCCGGCGCCAGATTGCGCGGGTCAGCCGGGACGGAGCCACCGTTTTGCTGTCCAGCCACATCCTCAGCGAAGTGGAACAGCTCTGCGACCGGGTGACCATCATCCGCGCCGGGACAGCCGTGGAAACGGGCACCCTGGGCGAACTGCGGCACCTGCAGCGCACGCATTTCCGCGTCACCGGGTTGGCTGATCCGGCACGGCTGGCTGGGATGCCCGGCACCCACGGGGTGAGTATCGCCGGCAGCGCCGCAGAGTTCGACGCCGACCCCGGGGACCTCGGGGCTGTCCTGGCCGGCATCGCGGAACCGGGGATCAGCGGCCTGTCGGTGGCTCCGCCGTCGCTGGAGTCCCTGTTCCTGCGCCACTACAGCGACGGTAACGGGGGACAGCGGACGGGTGGAAAGCGGGCCGGCAACGGCAAGGACAGCAGCGAGCGCACGGACAGCGGGGTGCTGTGATGTCCGGGGTGCTGCGGCTGCTCCTGTTCCAGGCCCGGCGGGACAGGGTGGCGGTGCCCGTCTGGATCCTGGGCATCACCCTGCTCAGTTTCGCCACCTCCACCGCCGTCGCCACCCAGTTCGGGGATGAAGCAGCGCAGGTTGCCATCCTCACCCTGGCAGCAGCGAATCCTGCGTTCCTGTTCCTCCGCGGCCTGCCGGACGGAACCGGCGTGGGCGCGGTGGTGTTCTTCCAGGGCTATGCGTTCACGGCAGTCCTGGCCGGCCTCATGAGCACCTTCCTGGTGGTGCGGCACACGCGCTCGGACGAAGAGCTGGGACGGGCGGAACTCCTCGGCTCGGTGCCCATCCCGCGGGCCGCGTCCCTGGCGACAACGCTGCTGCTGGGTACCGCCGCGAACCTGGTGCTGGCCGTCTTTGTGGCCGGCGCCTTTATCGCGGCCGGACTGCCCGCGGCCGGTTCGGCTGCGGCGGGCGCCGCCGTCGGAAGCGTGGGCATCTTCTTCGTGGCACTTGCGGCCGTGGCCGCCCAGGCCCTGCCGTCGGGACGGAGCACGAACGGTGCCGCCGCGGGACTGGTCGGCGTGGCCTACCTTGTCCGCGGCATCGGGGACGCGCTGGGGACACCGTCAGCGGACCTGCTGCACGTCACAAGTGCCTGGCCTTCGCTCCTCTCGCCCATCGGCTGGGGCCAGCGCACCCGGCCGTTCACCAGCCCGGACCTGGCGGTCCTGCTGGTGCCCCTGGCTGCCGCGGCCGTCCTGGCGGCACTGGCGGTAGTGATCCGACGACGGCGGGACGTGGGTGCCAGCCTGCTGCCCGAGCGTGTGGGCAAAGAGCGTGCGGGCGTGGGCGGCCAGTCCTTTGTGGGCCTGGCCTGGCGGCTGCAGCGTTCCACCCTGGCCGGATGGTGTGTGGGGGCCGCCGCCCTGGGAGCGGTGGCAGGCGTGCTCAGTCCCATGGCCTCCGAAACAGTCTCCAGCATTGCACCGTTGAGGGAGCTCATTGCCAGGCTGGTGCCGGGCGGCCAGACCGGACTGATCGACGTGTTCGTCACGGCGCTGCTGGGCATGGCAGGGGTGTTCGCGGCCGCAGCCGGGATCCAGGCAGTCCTCCGGATGCGTGCCGAGGAGGCGGAAGGCAGGGCGGAGATCCTGCTGTCAGCGCCGGTATCCCGTGCCCGCTGGCTGGGCGCCAACCTGTTCGTCGCCGCGGTCTCCGCCGCCGTGGTCTCCACGACGGCGGGAGCCGCGGCCGCCGTCGGCCTGGCTGTCTCAGGGACCTCCGATGGGCCCGCCTGGTCACTGGTGCCGGCGGCGCTGGCCCACGTCCCGGCAGCCCTGGTGTTCGCGACCGCGGCCGCTGTCGCCTTCGCGCTGGCACCTCGGCTGAGCATCCTGGTGGCGTGGGGCGTGCTTGCTGTGGCCATAGTCCTGGGCGAGTTCGGGGAGCTGTTCGGCCTGCCGGCGTGGCTGCAGGACGCGAGCCCGTTCCGGCACTCCTCCGCCATGCCGGTGGAATCCTTCAACCAAGCGGGGGCGGTGGGCCTGCTGCTCGTGGCGGCGGCCGGGGCGTCCCTGGCCGCCTACTTCCTGCGCCGGCGGGACCTGGCAGCATGATGCCAACACTCCCCACCGGGGGAAGGACCCTCGTGCCATGAAGGTGATGCTGCTGACCGCCGGGACGCGCGGCGACGTGGAACCCTTCTTTGCCCTGGCCCGGGCCGCAGCGGCCCGGGGGCACCAGGTCCGGATCGCCATTCCGGAGAACTCCGGCGCGGACACCGCCGGCCTGGACACCGTCAGCCTGCGCATGGACTTCGCCCGGCTCGTCAGTGACCAGGGGGTTTCGCCCCGGGCTGCAGCCAGGACCTTCCGGACAGTGATCCGGCCCGCCGTCGGCCAGCTTCTCTCCGCGGCCGTGGAGCATATCGTGGCGTTCGCCCCGGATGTGGTGGTCTATCACCCGAAGGTCCTCAGTGCTCCGGCCGCGGCCCGCAGGCTGGGGATCCCGTCAGTGCTGGTGGAGACCGTGCCCGCGCTGACGCCCACCAGGGAGTTCCCGTCGCCCATCATCCCCGCGGCCAGCCTGGGCCCGCTGAACCGGGCCAGCTACGCCCCGGCCCGGGCGGCCACCCTGATGTTCAGGCGGGAACTGCAATCTGCGCTGGACCTGCTGCCGCCAGGGCGCACACCGGCAACGGAAACCCGCGCCACACTGATCCCCGTCAGTCCCCACCTGCTTCCCCGCCCGTCCGATTGGCCCGAATCGGTGCACCTGACGGGCCATTGGGCCGACAAACCCGCGGCCACGGAAATCGACGACGAGCTGGAAGCTTTCCTCAACGGCGGGGATGTTGTGTACGCGGGGTTCGGGTCCATGAAGGCCGGCGACGCCCGGGCCCGCGGCGAAGCGATCATTGAGGCGGCCCGGAGGAACGGCCTGAGGGCGCTTGTTGCCACGGGCTGGGGAGGGATCGACATTCCGGCGGCTGCGATGGGCGGTGATGTCCTGGTCAGAAAATCGGTGGCCCACCACCTGGTCCTGCCACGCGCCGCGGCCGCGATCTACCACGGCGGGGCGGGAACGGTCCATGCCGTGGCGCGGGCAGGGGTTCCGTCCGTGGTGGTGCCGTTCATCGCTGACCAGCCGTTCTGGGGAGCAGTCCTGCACCGGCGCGGCCTCGGCCCGCAGCCGGTCCCGTACCGGAAACTCACCGCGGACACGCTGGCCCGTGTCCTTGGCGAGGCAGGAAGCTGCCGTGGTCAGGCCGCGCGCACCGGTGAGCTGGTGCGCGCAGAGGACGGGACCGCCGTCGCGCTTGGTGTCCTGGAAAACCTGGCGGGTGCGTAAGCGCCCCGGTTCGCTGTAGTGTCGTGGCTACTACAGTATGGGGGTGCTGGTAGATGTCACAGACCAGGTTGCGCGGCCACCGGCGCTGGTGGATCCTTGCGGCGATCCTGATTGTTGGCGTGATAGCTGCGGTTCCCGTTGCCAGCGTCATTCACCACATGTTTGATAACGCCGTTGGGCGGACCACAGTAGCCAAGAACGCCGACGGTACAGAACGAACCGTGTATTGGCGAGGATATCCGGGTGTCGCGGGGATCGATCCCCAACAGGTTTTGGACGGCCCCACTCCGCAGCAGGGCTACGACGCCGGGCAGACGATGATCACCGAGATTAAGGCTGCTCTCTCGGAGGAACTCCGGCTCCAATGGGCCCCGGTGGCCGACAAGGGCAGCAGCCCGTTTCATAGGCCTATCGAGAACCACTACGGAGGCGAGTCTCTCTTAGTAAATGTCAACGGTCCCGAATCCCAGAGCATCACCGTGCCGCAGACGTGGGAGGAAAAGCAAAGGGCAATCAGCATCATCGAAGAGGTGGCCCGCAGATACGGCTTTGACGCGCCGGCAATCGATGGCTTGGAAAGCTGGTCTGCCGAAGACCGCATCCGGGATCTTGGAGGTCTCACTCCCGACCAACAGGTTATTGTTTCCGGTGTGGCGCTGGGCCGTGCCGGTCAGTGGCTGGCCTTCAGGTTCCAGGATCTCTCGAAGGACGCCACGGGCACCTTCACAGAACGGCTTCGGCCGCCAGAAGGAGCACAGTGGCAGATGAATACGATGGCGTTGAGCTACGGAGCTAACGGTCTTCTGGCAGCGGAAGACCGCAACGAATTCGAGTCCCGGATGAAGTCCTTTCATGGACTCATTCCGCCGGCGCCTTTGGAGAGCTAATGCTCCCGGCCAAACGTCACAGAATTCTCCAGGGGCCCCGAGGCCGCCGCATGTGTCTTGAACTGGCCATGCAGGTGGATTCGGAGATCCGCTATGCGGCGTTCCGATTAGCCCAGGAACTTGAAGGCGGCAGAGGGGTATCACGGGTTCTTTTGAACGCTGCTCCCGCCGGTGACACCGAGCCTCGGCCCCCTGCTCCGTCTGTGGAGAGCTTTGCGGAAAGGCTCAAATTCACGGACTTCTCAAACCTCGATGACAACCTGATGCAGGCCGCTCTTGAGCGGTCCGTTGACAGTGCAAAGTATTGGCAACCACCCGATGGAGAAGACGTCCTGGCTGGACTCCCGGTAGTAGCTGAGGCGTTGTCCCCGGTCGCCGAACAGTTCATGGCTGCACGCCATATGCAGTGGTGCTGGCAGCCCCGCCAGATAGAGCAGTGGGCGATCGACTGGCGCCTTGCCGACGATCCAGCACCCCTACCGAAAAACCCAGGAAAGACGCTGGCAGAATGGGCGCGTAAGGAACGCGCGGAGGAAGTAGCGGCGGCGCGAGAACGCCCCAGCGACCCCACCGCTAATGTTTCGGGAACGTGGTGGTCCATCCCGCACGGTTTGATCCAAACCGTCGGGCAACTCCCGGCTGGGCTTAGTTTGGTGGAAGATTCTCTGGGGTGGGAGCACGCGACGACGGTTCCCGTTCGCGGATCCGGCAAGGTACTTGAGATAAATACGGCAGGGGACTGGGTAGACCTCTGCCGCAAGTTCCCTTTGGAAGTCACAGCGTCCAGGCGGCATGACTGGTTCCACACCACCGGACGGCATGGAAGATGGGTAATCCCGGACTGGGAAAAAGCCACCGGCGAGTGGGACGCCATGCACCTTACAGTCATGGGCTACCTGAATGCCGCGGGGCGCCCACTTCAGGTCGATCCTGAAACAGCAACGGTCATTGCGGGCTGGGACCCCGACAGCACGATCTGGCTGACGGACGTAGCGCGTGAATGGATCGGACCCCGGCAGCAATGGCAGCGAGACTCGAATCGCGACGAATGGATTCGAGCACAATGATGAGGACAGAGGACACCATCTTCGGCCCCTAGAATGCCGCCTGCCCTTCCGCGGGAGTGACCCGGATCCGGGAGATGCGCAGCCGGTCCATCGCCGCCACGGTGAGCACGTGGCCGGCCACCTCAACGCTGTCGCCCACCCGGGGGAGCCGGCCCAGCCGGTCGATGACGTATCCGGCCACGGTCTCATAGTGGCCCTCCGGCAGTTCGATGCCGGACGCCGTTTCGAACTCCTGCAGGATCAGGGCGCCGTCCACCTCCACCGTCCCGTTGGCCCGCGTGATCCGGTCCTCGGCGTCCACACCGGTGTCGTACTCGTCATAGATCTCGCCTACCAGCTCCTCCACCAGGTCCTCGAGGGTGACGATGCCGTCCGTGCCGCCGTACTCGTCCAGCACCAGCGCGATGTGCTGGCCCAGGCGGCGCATCCGGGACAGCGAGGGCAGCACTTTGTTGGTGCCCGGCAGCGGAAGGATCTCCCGCACGATGCCCCGCACCGGACCGTCGTCGTACCCTCCCTCGCGGGGCATAAGGTCACGAATGTGGACAAACCCCAGGACGTCGTCGGGCGTTTTGTCCATGACGGGATAGCGCGAGAACGGGCCGTCCCGCACCATGCTGCGTGCCTCGGCGATGCTCAGGCTGCCGTTGATGAACGTCACCTCGGTGCGCGGGCGCATCACCTCCTGCAGCGAGCGTTCGCCGGCGCCGAACACGTCGCTGAGGATAACGCGGCTGTGTTCCTCCAGCATGTCGCTCTCGGCCACCATGTCCCACAGTTCCTCGGAGCTGATGCTTTCCTGCTTGGCATGGGGGTCGCCGCCGAAGAGCCGCACCACCGCGTCCGTGGAGACGGACAGCAGCCAGACGGCGGGCCGCATGATCTCGGAGAGGACGCCCAGCGGCGGGGCCAGGACCTTGGTAAAGCCGACGGCGCTCTGCATGGCCAGGCGCTTGGGCACCAGTTCGCCGAGCACCAGGGAGAGGTACGCCACCAGCAGCGTCATGCCGATGAAGGCGACCGGCTCGGCCGCGGAGCCGAAGCCGATGCCTTCCAGGAGGGGCTCGACGTCCGGCGCGATGGTGGACGCGCCGTACGCGGCGGAGAAGAACCCGGACAGCGTGACGCCGATCTGGACGGTGGACAGGAACCGGTTGGGGTTGCCCGCCAGGGCGGCGATCCGCGCCCCGCGCTTGCCGGACTTTTCCATGCGGCGGACCTGGCTCTCGCGGAGGGACACCAGCGCCATCTCCGTGCCCGCGAACACCCCGCCCAGCAGCACAAAGAAGAGGACCAACAGGAAGTTGAGCAGGGTGTCGCTGTCCATGATCAGACACTACCCAATGGCGCCGCGCGGGTTACGCTTCGGGGCTTTGCGGCGTAGGGTCTGAGGGACCATGACTGAACAGCAACCCTATGAGCTCGTGAGGCGCTACCCGCACTTCGAGCTGCGCCGCTATCCCGCCTATGCTGTGGCGGAAGTCCAGGTCAAGGCGACCTTTGACCGTGCCGGGAACGCCGCATTCCGGCACCTCTTCAACTACATCAGCGGCAGCAACACCGCGCGGCAGAAGCTCGCCATGACGGCGTCCGTCATCCAGGCGCCGGGGGCCTCGCAGAAGCTGGCGATGACCGCCCCCGTGCTCCAAAGCGGCCCGCTGCAGGGCGGTGCACCCACTGATTTTTCCGTTGCTTTTGTGCTGCCCGCGGGGGTCACCGCAGAGACGGCGCCCGTGCCGCAGAATCCCGACGTGAAAATCCGTGCTGTCCCCGGCTCCCTGACAGCGGTTGTCCGGTTCTCCGGCAGCGGTTCGGAGGCTGCGTTTGCCCGGCACAACGAGGGGCTGCAGGCCGCGCTGAACCTGGTAGGGCTGGCGCCCGTGGGTCCGCCCCGGTTCGCCCGCTTTGATCCGCCGTTCAAGCCGTGGTTCCTCCGCCACAACGAGGTGCTGCAGGACGTCGTTGACGCCTAAGGAAAGGACGACGGCGGAGGGTGCGTGCCGCCGTCGGACCCGCACCGGTGCTTGCTGCTTTGGCCAGGAGTGCGTCAGGACGCGCGGTCCCTCGCGAGGAACCGGCGCAGGACGGTGGCCGTCAGCCAGGTGACCAGGCTGCAGGCCGCGGCGCCCCAGAGGATGTCCGTCACGGCGACGACGGCGGGGAAGTCCTTGAGCACGGCAAACGCCGTGAGCGCCCAGGTGGCATAGGTGAAGAAGCCGAACAGCGCCGCGCCCGTGACCCGCTGCCGCAGGGTGGCGTGCGCGTCGTTGGGGCGGACGCCGTAGTGCACCATCCCGGCCACGAAGATGAGGTAGAAGGCCACGGCTCCGGCAGCGTTGGGCCTGGGGGCAATCAGGTGGCCGATCTGGCTTTGGTAGAGGTTGCTCGCCACAAAGCTGATCCAGACGAGGTCCAGCACAGCGAAGATCACGGCGGTGACCGCGTAGGAGAGCAGCCATCTTTTGGTCCGGGTGTTCATGCTTGGCTCCTTGACTCGGCGTAGAGGTTCTCCACGATGTGGCGGGCGCGTTCGGTGAACGCGGTGCGTTTGAGTTTCATGGTGGGTGTGACCATTCCGTTGGCTTCGCTGAGGTCGGCCAGCAGCAGCACGAACGTGCGCACCTGCTCGGAGCGGGCCAGCTTTGCGTTGGCGGCACTGACCGCTTTGCCGATGGTGCTGAGGAGGCGCGCGTCCTCGATCTGGACGGCGCAACCGTCGTCCGGGACCCGCAGCCCGGCGAGATCGTTGATGCCCTCGCGCTCGGCCCACGCCGTGACCGACTCGGGGTCCAGCAGCACCAGGCCGCCCAGGTACGGTTTACCCTCGCCCACCATGACGGCGTGGGCCACGAGCGGATCGCCCTCCACATAGCCTTCCCAGATGGCCGGGGTGATGGTCTTGCCGCCGGCGGTGACAATCACGTCCTTGATCCGGCCCTTGAGGGTGAGCCGTCCCAGCTCGTCGAGCTCTCCGAGGTCCCCTGTGTGGAAGTACCCGTCCGTGAACGCGTCCTGGTTGTCCGCCGGCCTGCGGTAGCCGGCGAACACGCCCACGCCGCGGGCCAGCACCTCGCCGCGGTCCGAGATGCGCACGGTGGTTCCGGGCATCGGGACGCCCACCGTTCCGGCGCTGATGGCGTCCGGCATGTTCCCGGTGAGCGGCGCGGTGGTTTCCGTGAGGCCGTAGCCCTCGATGACGGGCAGGCCCAGGCCGCGGAAGAACAGGGACAGCTCGGCGTCCAGTGCGGCGGCGCCGGAGAGCAGGTAGTCCAGGCGGCCGCCCACCAGCGCGCGCAGCCGAGCGTAGAAAAGGCGGTCGAACACTGCATGCCTGGCACGCAGGCCGAGCGGGGCGCGGACGGAGGGGTCGGCGTCGTGCGCTTCGGCGAACCGGCCCCACTCCACCGCGGTCTGCTGCGCCACCACCCACACCCGCCCCAGGTGCTTACGGGCTGCGGCGGCGGCAGCGGACGCCTGGATCTTCTGGAGCACGCGGGGGACCACCACCAGGAACGTGGGCTTCAGGACGCCGAGGGCGGGCACCACGTCCCTGGGATCGGAGAGGTGGGCGATGCGCATGCCGTTGGCCAGGCAGATCAGCTGCAGGCCGCGGGCCAGCACGTGGGCCATGGGCAGGAAGATGACGGTGTTGCCGCCTTCGCGGACCACGCCCGTGTAGGCGGCGCCCACGTTGAGCACCTGGCCCACGAAGTTGCCGTGGGTGATAAGGGCGCCCTTGGGGGCGGCGGTGGTGCCGGAGGTGTAGACGATGGTGGCCACCGAGTCGAGGTCCGGCAGCAGGCGCCGCTCCTCGACGGCGCTGTCCGGGACGCCGGCGCCGCGCTGCGTCAGCTCGGCAAGGTCCGCGCCGGGGCGCGGGTCCATGGTCCAGACGCCCAGGCTGGTCCGTCCGGCCTGTTCAAAGCCCTGTTCCAGCAGGAGGGCATGCCCGGCGGTGCCAGCGATGGCCAGGCGGACGGCGGCGTCGTCGAGGACCGCGGCCACCTGGGGCAGGGCGGAGGTTTCGTAGACGGGGACCACGACGGCGGCGGCGAACCACGCTGCCATGTCCGCCACCGCCCACTCGTACCGGGTGGGCGACATGATGGCGAGGGATTCGCCGGGCTGCAGTCCGGCGGCGATGAGGCCTTTGGCAAGGGCGCGCACCTCCCCGACGAACTGCCGGGTGGTCACCTGGCGCCACGGGTCCGTGATGGCGCCTTCGGAAGCGCGCACCTCGAAGGCGACGTGGTCCGGGGACGTCCGGAACCGCTGCATCAGCAGCTCCGTGGCGTTCCGGTGGCTGGACGGTTCAACCAGCAGCGGGGTGGAGAACTCTCTCAAGCGGTGTCCTTTGGTGTAAGCGTGTGCAGGTGGTCCTGCATGAGGCGCTGGGCGGTGTGGAGGAACCCGGCCACGGCGTCCTGCTGGGCGGCGGGCAGCGATTCGATGTGCCGGTTGGTGGCGTCCATGAGGGGCCGCATCAGGTGCATGATGTCCCGGGAGGCGGCGGCGGTGGCGCTGACGTTGACATGGCGGCGGTCGCCTCCGCCCCGGAGGCGTTCGGCGTAGCCACGGGTTTGCAGCCGGTTGACGATCGCGGTGGTGGTGGCGGCCGTGGCGCCCAGCTTCACAGCGAGGTTCCCCACCGTCAGGGGTCCGGACTGGGACAGGGCGGAGAGGGCGCGGTAGTCGGTGAGGTTCAGCCCCAGCCTGCCTGCCACTTCGCGTTCGGTCTCGTTGGCCAGTGCCAGCACTGCCTGAAGGGCAAGGGCGGCCGGATGGTACGTGCGTGCGCTCATGGTTCCTCCTCTCCTTCGCTAGTCTATATAGTAATTAGATAAGCTTGTAATCAAATCAGTTTGAATAGGCGGTTGCGCCGGTGCCTCCTGCGGCTTCCGGCCCGGCGTGCGAAAGGAACATCCTCATGAAGGACTCGGACCGTAAGGCGCTCATCATTTTTGTCATTGCGGTGCTGGTGGGGGCTCTCGTTGCCGTCGCCGGCAGCCAGGGTGGTGCCGCCGTGGGCGGTTTCCCCCTCTTTGCGCTGGGGGTGGCGGCGGCGTTCCTCATTCAATGGCTGGCCTTTATTCCCGCGTTCAAGGCGCAGACCGAGAAGTACTACGACCTCACCGGCGCCCTGACCTACATCTCCATCACCGTCCTCCTGGTCCTGCTCACGCCGGGCGTCGATGCGCGCGGCCTGCTGCTGGCGGCCATGGTGGTGGTGTGGGCCCTCCGGCTGGGAAGCTTCCTCTTCCGCCGCGTCAGCAAGCACGGCAAGGACGACCGCTTCGACGAAATCAAGCCGTCCTTCCTCCGCTTCCTGAACACCTGGACCGTGCAGGGCCTGTGGGTTGTCCTCACCGCGGCAGCGGCCTGGATCGCGATTACCTCCGCCACCCGGGTGGGGCTGGACTGGTGGGCGCTGGCAGGCTTCCTGGTGTGGGCTGTTGGCTTCGGCATTGAGGCTGTGGCGGACAACCAGAAGGGCCGGTTCAAGGCCGACCCGGCCAATGAGGGCAGGTTCATCTCCACGGGCCTGTGGTCAAAGTCCCGGCACCCCAATTACTTCGGCGAGATTGTGCTCTGGGTCGGGGTGCTCCTGATCGCCGTGCCGGTGCTGGAGGGCTGGCAGTGGGTGGCACTGCTGTCCCCGGTGTTCGTGGCGCTGCTGCTGATCAAGGGCAGCGGCATCCCGCTCCTGGAGAAGAAGGCGGACAAGAAGTGGGGCGGCGAGCGCGAGTACGAGGAATATAAGAAAAATACCCCGGTCCTGATCCCGAAGCTGTAAGGGGCTGGCGGACAAGCTTGCTAAGGCCAGTGATAGGGACGCTGGGCCCTAGCTCTGGCTGTCCCTGATGGGTACGGTGTCCGCATGCAGAAGATATCGATTGATGCCCTGGCACGCCAACAGCTTGAGGCAGCGGTGGCGGCTTCCAGCGGGCGGGCGGCGGATACGGCGTTCGGCGGCCATGAGAAAAAGCTACGCCAGACCGTTATGGCCTTCCGCGCCGGCACCCAGCTCAGCGAACACCAGAACCCGGGAGAGGCCACGGTGTACGTGATTAGGGGGTCTGTGTGGCTGAAGTCCGGCGGCGAGGCATGGCAGGGCAAAGCCGGGGACCTCCTGATCGTTCCGGACGGGCTGCACAGTCTCGAGGCCGAGGAGGACTCAGCGGTGCTGTTCACGGTGGTCAAGACCGACCGGTAGTCTCGGTGACGCGAAGCCGCGCGAACAGCCATACTGTTCGCGGGACGGA
Organism: Pseudarthrobacter sp. NCCP-2145; assembly: GCF_023708005.1. Taxonomy (NCBI): domain Bacteria; kingdom Bacillati; phylum Actinomycetota; class Actinomycetes; order Micrococcales; family Micrococcaceae; genus Pseudarthrobacter; species Pseudarthrobacter sp. NCCP-2145. Next base: position 27,705 of record NZ_BRCG01000016.1, read on the forward strand.
CCAGACGAGGGCCAGCCCGAGCACCGGCACCAATGAGATACCGGCCTCGGGGAACTGGGGACGATGACAACCAGGTGGGTGCTGAACCGGGGCTTTCGCCTTACGTGGTTTCTTCGGGCGGGGCAGGCCTTCCGCCGGGCCCGCCCTGGGCGGTCACCGGCAGCAGGGAAGCCGACATGTAGCTGGTGATGTACCGGGCGAAGCGTGGCTGGGACCAGCCGCGCTTCAGCACGAGGAGCTCGTAAAGCTCGGCCGAGCTGCAGACCCAGAGGACGTCGGCTGCCTCAGCCGCTGAGACGCCATCGCGGAGGTAGCCGCGGGCCCTAAGATACCGGGCGTGGTGCCGCATTCGTCTGAGGCGGTCATGCTCGATGTCCTCGAGAAGCGCAGCCATTTCTTGGTCGTTGACGGCGGCCGCACGCATCAGCAGCCGGACCGGCGTAACCATCGAACCCACCTCGGCGGTAAGGAGGCCCCACTCCCGCAGGACCGCCGCCGGCTCGGATTCACGTTCCCGCATGGCATCTGAGCGCATATACGCGGAAACAGTGCCGGCGCCGGCCAGATTCCGCTCGTAGAGGGCACGGACCAGGCCCGCCTTGCCGCCGAAGGCCTTGTATACCGTTTCCACCGAAACGCCGGCCTCGCCGGCCACGGCTGCAACCGTGGTGCCGGCGTAACCACCCCTATTGAGCTGCCGCTCGGCTGCCTGGAGGATGGCGGCCCTGTTCCGCCGGGCCTGCTCCTGCCGCCCGCTGGCGTTGTACCGGCGCTTACCCTTGACGTCTGCCATTATTCGTTCCATGCTGGAGTATCAGATACAGGCGACTGTATCAAATCATTCGAGGAGTGGGAATGATGGGAACGGCAGCTCCCGCGGAAGAGGTATTGCAGCGATTGCTCGGTGCCGTGAACGCCCACCGGCTGGACGATCTTGCGGCCTGCTTCTCCCCGGACTACTTCAATGAGACCCCCGCCCACCCGCAGCGCGGCTTCCGCGGTCAGGACCAGGTCCGCAAGAACTGGGTGGAGATTTTCTCCCAGGTTCCGGATATTCGCGCGCGCGTCCGCGGGACCGCCTTACAGGATGACACCCTGTGGACCGAGTGGGAGATGGCCGGGACACGGCACGACGGCGCTCCCTTCCTGATGCGCGGCGTGGTCATTTTCAGCGTCACCAACGGGCTCGTTTCGTCCGCCCGGTTCTACCTCGAACCGGTGGAGGACGCCAGCGGCGACGTCAACGCAGCAGTCAGCCGGGTGCTGGGGAACACCCCGGACTCCAGGGAGCAGGCACCATCATGATTCTTGTCGCGGGGGCCACCGGCCAGTTGGGTGGCCTGATTGTCCATACATTGCTCGCCAAAGGGTTCCGGGTGAGGATCCTGGTCCGTCAAGGGGCGGCGCAGGAGGCCCTGGTGATGGCCGGCGCCGAGCCAGTCACCGGTGATTTGAAGGACCCTGCCTCCCTCGCGGTGGCCTGTGACGGGGTGGACACCGTGGTGACCACAGCCAATTCCTCTGCCCGCCGCGGCGGGGACACTGTGGACTCCGTGGACCGCCTCGGCAACCGGAACCTTATTGAGGCAGCCAGCAGTGCCGGCGTCGGCCGTTTTATCTTTGTGTCCAACCTCGGCGCCAGCCCCGCCAGTCCGAACCCCTTCATGGCCGCCAAAGGTGAGACCGAGCTGCTGCTGCGCGGCAGCACGATGTCCTGGACCATCATCCAGCCCAACCTTTTCATGGATAAGCTGCCGGTCCTCGTGGTGGGGATACCGGCTCTTTCCGGCCAGCCAGTCACGCTCGTGGGGGAGGGCAGGCGTCAGCATTCCCTGGTGGCCATGCGGGATGTGGCACAGTACGTGCTGGCGGCGGTGGAACACCCGGAATGGGACGGCCGGGTACTGGTCCTCGGCGGGCCGGAGGCGGTGTCCTGGCGTGATGTGGTGGAGGCTTTTGAGCAGGAGCTCAGGCGCAGTATTCCGGTGCGGACGGTTCCCCCGGGTCAGCCCATCCCCGGCATGCCGGACCTGCTGGCCGGGTTCCTTGCGCTGCTGGAGACCTACGATTCACGGCTGGAGGTGGCAGATCTGGCCGCGCAATACGGAGTGGTGCCTACACGTCTCAGGTCCTGGGCGCACCGCTTTGTACTGGAGTCTTCCGGCTCTCCGGCCGGGGCGGTTCATAAGGCGTGACCGCTACTGGTTAGGCTGGCGCCATGGACTTTCAGCTTCGCCAGGCCGCGGCGGAGGACGCGGAGGCAGTGGTCCTCATGCAGACGCTGGCGCATGAGGAGTGCTACCCGCACCTGCTCTCACCCGGTTTCTTCCGCGGACGCAGGGCCAGCATCCCGGAACGGGTGGAACGGCGCCGGCCGCACCTGGCCGTTCCCGATCCGCGGATCATCGCCGTGGATGCCAACAACGAACTGGTGGGCTTCGCGGACGCCGGGCCCGGCCGCGACGACGACGGCCCCGAAGCGCTGGAGCTGTACTCGATCTACACCCTCCGCCGGACGTACGGAACAGGGCTCGGCGCAGCGCTGATGCGTGCCGCCATCGGCGACGGACCGGCCTACCTCTGGGTGGTGGAGGACAACCCGCGAGCGCTGGCCTTCTACGTCAAGCAGGGCTTCCGGCCTGACGGTAAGCGCAACACGCTGCCACCGGAGTGGGAGTCGCTGCCTGAATTCCGCATGGTCCGGGACGGCACACGTCCTGCAGGCCCGGCATAGACTCGCCAGCATGAGTGAAGGCCACAGTGACATCGACTGGGATTCCGCACGTGCCAGCAACCTGGCCAACTGGGAGGACCGGGTCCCCCTGCACGAGGAGGCGTACGGCACCGGTGCTCTGGACGATCCGGACCACCTGACCAGCGTGGTCCGGACGGACCTGGCTGCACTGGCGCCGTTCCTCCCGGACGGGACGGTCTCAGGCCTGGATGTGTGCCACCTTCAGTGCCACATCGGAACGGACACGCTGTCCCTGGCCAGGGCTGGGGCCCGGGTCACCGGCGTCGACTTCTCCCCGGCCGCACTGGCGTCCGCAGCCAACCTGGCCGCGCGTCTTGGCCTTGACGCCACGTGGGTGGAGACGGACGTCCTCGACGCCCGGGCCGCCGTCGTGGGCTGTTTTGACCTGGTGTACACCAGCATCGGAACCATCACCTGGCTGCCGGACCTGGACCGCTGGGCTGCCCAGGTGGCAGGGCTTCTGCGGGCCGGAGGCACCTTCTACATCCGGGACGGCCATCCCATCCTGTACGCCCTTGATGAGAACGCCGAGGGGCTGCAGCTCCGCTACCCGTACTTCGGCACCGGCGAGGCGCTGATATGGGACGACGAAAGCACCTACGCGGGTGACGGCAAGGTGGCCCACCCGCGGACTTACGAGTGGGCGCAACCCTTGTCCGAAATCATCAACTCCCTTATAGGAGCCGGCCTGCAGATTCTCCGCCTAGAGGAGGGGAAAACCCTTCCGTGGAAGTTCTCGCCCCGCATGATGGAGGTGCCGGACGGTTTCGCCTGGCCCGAAGCTGAGCGCGACCTCGTGCCCTGCACCTACACCATCGTCGCCCGCAAGACGGGGGAGTTGCCTACTCCGTAACTGCCACGGGAGCCGGCTCGCCGGCGCGGGAAGCGGGAGTGCTGCGGCGGCGCCAGTAGGCGGCCAGGACGGCGCCGGACACGTTGTGCCAGACGGAGAAGATGGCGCCGGGCAGTGCCGATTCGGGGGTGAGGTACTGCCGGGCCAGACCTGCCGCGAGGCCGGAGTTCTGCATGCCCACCTCAATGGCGGTTGTGCGCCGGGAAGGAACCGGCAGCTTGAACAGGCGGGCGGCGCCGTAGCCGAGGGCATAGCCCAGGCCGTTGTGCAGGATCACGGCCAAAAGGACCAGCAGCCCTGCGGCGAAGATCGCCTTCGCGCTGGCGGCAACCACCGCAACCACCACGGCCGTGATGGCGAGGACCGAAATCCAGGGAAGGGCGGGCAGCGCTTTGTTGACCAGGCGCGGCAGGAAGAGCCGAATAACGAGCCCCAGCAGCACGGGGAACAGCACAATCTGCACGATGGACCACGCCATGGAGCCTGCATCCACCGGCATGTACTGGCCGGCCAGCCACAGGGCGAGGACGGGGGTCAGCAGCGGAGCAAGCAGCGTGGACACGGTGGTCATGGCCACGGACAGGGCGACGTCGCCCCGGGCCAGGTAGGAGACCACGTTGGAGGCTGTACCGCCAGGGCAGCAGCCCACCAGGATCACGCCGGCTGCCAGCGCCGGCGGGAGCCCCAGGGCCGCCGCGATCAGCCAGCCCAGGAGCGGCATGATTGCGTACTGCGCCACCACGCCGATGACGACCGGGATGGGGCGTTTGGCGATGACGGCAAAGTCAGGGGGAGTGAGGGTCAGCCCCATGCCGAACATGATGAGCCCCAGCAGGGGGTTGATCCAGGGGCCGAGTCCGGTGAAGGAGGTGGGGGTGGCAAGCGCCACGGCACCTCCGGCCAGGATCAGCACGGGGAAGAGTGTGACGGCGATGCGGGCGCTGCGCTCTTCGGCGGCTGAAGCCGTCGTCGAAGATTCGGGTAAGGAAGACATACCTACCGGATTATCACAGCGGAGGTTGCGTTCCAGAATCAGGGGTCCTTGATGACGCCGGGCCTTGGTGAGGCTGCGCCCTGATGGCGTCCTGCTGATGGGGGTGTGACCGCGCGCCGCGCAAGCGGCGCGGCGCACGGTCCAGTGTGTACCAGGCCCAGTGTGTACTTGGTCCAGTGCTACTGCGCGGTGCGTGCTAGACGCGGGCGGATTCCTTCTCGCGCTCGGCCGGCTTGTAGGACTCCCAGAAGGTTGCCCCCGTGATTCCGAGGGGCCGGGGGTCGAAGACCGGGTCGAGGCCGAGCTTCTGCTGGCGCTCAAAGTCCTTGAGCGCCTTGAAGGCCGGCTTCTGCAGGACCAGGATGCCCACGATGTTCAGCCACGCCATGAGCCCGACGCCGATATCGCCCATCACCCAGGCGTCAGCGGCGGTGTTCACGCAGCCGTAGGCGGCGGCGACGAGGATGGCCACCTGCAGGGCGACGGTGGTGGCGCGGCCGAGGCTGGTGCCGAGGCCAGGAATCTTCCTGCTCGACGAGTTGCCCAGCAGGAAGCGCAGGTTGGTTTCGGCCATGTAGTAGTAGGCGATGACGGTGGTCAGGCAGAAGAAGACCAGCGTGATGGCGATGAACGCGGCGCCGACGCCGGGGAAGACGGAGTCGAATCCGGTCTGCACGTACTGCGGCCCCACCACGGCGCTTGCGGACAGCAGGCCGCCCTCGGCGAGCACTTCGCCGTCTTCGCTGCCTCCGGAGAAGACGCGGTAGGCGCCGGTGGAGAGGATCAGGAAGCCGGTGGCCGAGCAGACGAACAGCGTGTCGATGTACACCGCGAAGGCCTGGACCAGGCCCTGCTTGGCCGGGTGGGATACCTCGGCGGCGGCAGCGGCGTGCGGGCCGGTGCCCTGGCCTGCCTCGTTGGAGTAGACGCCGCGCTTGACGCCCCACATCACGGCCAGGCCGATGATGGCGCCGAGGGCCGAATCCATGCCGAAGGCGCTGCGGAACACCAGTGAGAGGATTCCCGGGAGCTGTGCGGCGTTGATGACGACGACGATCAGGGCGAGGATGATGTAGCCGGCGGCCATGAACGGGACCACGAACGCCGCAACGCTGGCGATGCGCTTCACGCCGCCCATGACCACGAGGGACAGGAGGATGACGGAGCCTACGGCCACAGCCCAGGACGGGATGGTCCAGGCGCCGCTGATTGCGGTGGCCATGGAGTTGGTCTGGACGCCGGGCATCAGGACGCCGCAGGCCAGGACGGTCACGGCGGCGAAGACGTAGCCGTAGACCTTGAAAAAGCCGGCGCCCTTGGTGTGGGCGAAGGCGCGGGAGAAGTAGTAGGCCGGGCCGCCGCGGTATTCGCCGGTCAGCGGGTCGCGGGTCTTGTACATCTGGCCGAGGGTGGACTCAACGAAGGATGTGGACGCGCCGAGGAAGGCGACGGTCCACATCCAGAACAGCGCGCCCGGTCCGCCGAAGGCGATCGCGGTGGCGACGCCGGCGACGTTGCCGGTGCCGACGCGGCCGGACAGGGACATTGCCAGGGCCTGGAACGAGGAGACGCCGGAGGCGGACTTTTCACCGTGGACCAGCTGCTGGAACATCCCCTTGACGTGCCGGACCTGCAGGAAGCGGGTGCGGATGGAGAAGTAGACGCCGGTGGCGAGGCAGAGATAGACGAGCCAGTCGCTCCAGATCACGCCGTTGATGGCTGATAAGACATCGCTCATAAGTGTGGGTTCCCTCCATGGAAGAGCGCGGGTGGTGCGGTTCGGTGGTGCACGATGTTGGGTGAACGGAGTGGCGCACACCACACGAAAACTTGTGAAGTGTCGCACAAAACGCTGGTGCGAGTCCATTTGGTCATCGCCCAGACTGTTCCCCAGGTCACATTGGCGAATTTGTGGTAATCGGTGCACTATGCGCCAGACTGGAGTCCGGCCACAACGAAAGCAGTTTCTCCGTGATTACTCTCCAGCAGGACGCAGATGGCTTCATCCGGATGAACCGGCTCTACCCCGCCAGCGTCCGCATCAGGATCAATTTCAACGACGGCAGCACCGGCGAGTTCTCAGGCAAGGCCCTCAACCACGCCTACGACGCCGCCCTTGCCGAATTCCGGGCAAAGAACAACCTCGACGCGCGCGGGTACTCCCGGACGACCGCAGGCCGCTCGAACTCGGGCAACAAGATCGATTTTGTTCCGGTGCACCCCGGGATGAGCAAGGAGTAGGACACCCGCGCCCGGGATGTGGCCTGCCGGCGGTTGGTCAGCGGGGGTTCTCGAGCGAGACCGTCTCCAGATGTTCCGGGACGCGGACTTTCCATCCGAGCTGGTGCTTGATGCGTGCCCGGAGGGTGTCCGAGGCATCCGGTTCCCCGTGCGTGATGTACGTCATGGACGGCGCCTGGGGGGCAGCCTTCATCCATTGGATGATTTCGTTGGCGTCGGCGTGCGCGGACAGTCCTTCCATCTGGATGACCTCCGCCTCCACCCTGACTTCCTGGCCGTAAATGCGCAGGTACTTTTCGCCCGCGGCCAGGGAGGCGCCCCTGGTGCCGCCTGCCTGGTAGCCGCTGAGGATGATGGCGTTCCGCCTGTCGGGTCCATAGCTTGCCAGGTGGTGGAGGATCCTGCCGCCGGTGAGCATGCCGCTGGCGGAGATAATGATCATGGGCCCGCCCCGGAGGTTGAGCAGCTTGGAATCGTCAGGGCTGCGGACCGGGACGGCCACTTTGTACATGGCCTCGAATTCTTGGTCTTTGAGCCGGTGTTCCTCGCGGTGCCGCTGGTACATGCCGGACGCGTCGATGGCCATAGGGCTGTTCAGGTAGACGGGGACCGGCGGAATGGCGCCCTTGGCCAGGAGGCGTGAGAGGTGCAGCAGCACCGTCTCTGCCCGGCCCACCGCAAACGCTGCGATCATGATGACCCCCTGCCGCTTGGCCACCCGCGTGATGACCTCGCCCAGTTCGGCCTCCGGATTCCCCGCCGGGTGTTCGCGGTTGCCGTAGGTTGACTCGGCGACCAGCACGTTGACCGGTTCCAGTGCCCGGGGCGGGTACATCAGGGGGTCCTGGGCGCGGCCCAGATCCCCGGTGAAGTGGACGGTCCGGCCGCCCACTTTGAGGTGCACCTGTGCCGCGCCGAGGATGTGGCCGGCGGGCAGGAACGTTGCCTCGATGCCTCCGGGCAGCTGGAACAAAGCGTCGAAGTCGCGGGTGATGAAACTGTCGAGGGACCGGACGGCGTCGGCTGCCGTGTAGAGGGGCACGGGAGGGTGGTGCGACGTGGATCCGGTGTGGTCGGCGTAGCGGGCCTCCTCTTCCTGGAGGTATCCGCTGTCCGGAAGCAGCAGCTTGCACAGCTCGGTGGTGCCGGCCGTTGCGTACACGGGGCCGCGGAAACCGTCCCGGACCAGCGCGGGGATGTACCCGGTGTGGTCCAGGTGCGCATGCGTCAGGACAACGGCGTCGATGTTTGCGGGATTGACCGGGAAAGGCACGCGGTTGCGGTCGCGGAGGCGTTTGTATCCCTGGAAGAGCCCGCAGTCCACCAGGACGTGCCGGCCCTGGGACCGGACCAGGTACCGGGATCCGGTTACGGTGTCCGTTGGCCCCCAGGAAACGCAGGGTCGGAGGATGCTGCTCCCTCATGCCGGCTCCTTACTCATGGGTGCTCGATAGTGACCGTGCCGGCGTCGCCATCAACTGTGACCTGCTGGCCGGTGGCCAGCCGCTGCGTGGCCGCGCCGGTGCCCAGGACGGCGGGGATGCCGTACTCGCGGGCCACGATGGAGCTGTGGCTCAGCGGGCCGCCCACGTCGGTGACGATGGCGGAGGCCATGGCGAACAGCGGGGTCCAGGCGGGCGTGGTGATCCGGGCAACGAGGACGTCCCCGGGCTCCATCCGGCCGAAGTCCCGGGGCCCGCTCAGGACGCGGGCCGGAGCGGTGACCCGCCCCGAACTGGCACCCACGCCTTTGATCACGTCGCCGTGCTGGCGTTGCGACGCCGCCGGCATCATGGACCCGAAGGCCTTCTCCATCCACGGGCGCTCCGGGAGCATCTGCGGGGCGGCGGCCCTCGCCTGGCCCCGCCACAGCATCCTGCGTTCCTCGACGGCGGCGGCGCGGACGGGGCGGTCCGCTCCGGTGATGGCGGCGTGCGCCCCGGGGGCGGCGAGGCCGAACTCGACGGCGGTCCGCACCTCCTGGAAGCGCAGCCAGAACACGTCGGCGGGCTCCGCGATGACGCCGGATGCCACCAGCCGGCGCCCGAGTTCCAGCAGCATCTGCCGCAGCAGCGGCCAGGCGAGCCCGACGTCGGCCAGCGCGTCCTCGCGGACCGGCGCGGTGTCCTGGGCCCACCGGAGCAGCCGGAGGAAGGCGGCCCGGCGGCGCGGCCCCAGCCGGGCGGCCACTTGTTCAGTCAGCTCTTCCCGGCGCCTGGTCAACAGCCGCTGCCGCTCGTGCGGGTCGGTGCCCTGCCCCCGCAGGTAGAACTTCACCGTCGCCAGGAGGGTGGACGGATCATCCGTGGCCACCGGGGTGGCGAAGTCCAGGTTGTAGACCGCGTGGCCGTAGAGGTCCAGGTGCTCCCGGAAGGCGAAGCGCCACTCCTGCCACAGGGCGTCGTCCACCCCTGCGGGCGGCGATCCGGTGCGCTGGCACTCGGCGAGCTCCGCCGTCGGCCGTTCCAGCAGCACTGATGCCAGCCCGGGGTCACTGCGGGCCCAGGCGGCCAGGTCCCAGAGCGACTTCTCCGCCCGGATGGGTTCGCTGTCGTACCCCAGGAGGAACGTCTGGGCCGGCGGGTCCCCGGCGCGACGGACCAGCTTGTCGTAGAAGGTGCGGAAGGCCAGCTCGCTGCTGGTGGCCAGCGGAATGATGGACTGCACGGCCGTGTAGTAGACGGTACCGGCGTCCAGCAGCGCCTGCGCGCCCGCCAGCAATTCCGCCCCGGTGAGTTCCGCCGGCGGCTTTTCCTGCCAGTCCTTGATGGCCTGTTTGTAGCGCGGGTGGGAGAACTCGCGCCAGCCGGCGATGCCCATGTGCGCCTTGCCGCGGGCCAGGGCACGCACCGCCGTCAGCAGTCTGCCCATCATCCGCCACATGCCCGAGCTGCGGTAATAGTAGTAGGCGTAGCCGTTGACGGTGGGCAGCCCGACGTCGCCTTCGCGGATGACGTTCTTGCCCAGGGCCTCCGCCATCAGGGCCTGCAGCGACCTTGCCACGGAGCCGTCCACCAGGTCGGCGAACAGCGGCGAGAGCGGGTCCGGAAGCTGTTCCACGATGCTCGCTCGGAAGTAGAGCCCGTTCGGGTACGGCACGGGCCACGCCTCCGGGGTGTCTGCCGTCGGTTCGGGCAGCGCGGTGATGGGGCGGGACTGCAGGATGAAGAATTTGCCCCCGGCCCGCGCCCATTCGATGTCCTGCGGGGCGCCGAAGTGCGCGGCGGCCCGCCGGCCGTGGCCGGCAAGTTCCGCCGCCTCCCGGTCATCGAGCACGGGTTCGCGACGGCGGGCTGCCGCCACCGGCTGCTCCCGGGTGCCGTTCTCCGCATAGACAGTCATGACGTCCTTGTCCGCTGTCCGCCGCGACAGCACGGACCCGGTCCCGGCGTCCACCACCACGTCGTCGCTGGTGACCGTCCCGCTGACCACCGACTCGCCCAGGCCCCACGCGGCACTGATCACCGTCTGCTCCCGCCGGCCGTTGGCGGGGTTGGCGGTGAACATGACCCCGGCGGCGTCGGCCTCCACCATCTGCTGGATGACGACGGCGAGGCGCACCTGGCCGGGTTCCACGCCTTCACGCGCGCGGTAGGACATGGCGCGCGCCGTCCAGAGCGAGGCCCAGCAGCCGATCACGGCCGTGGCCAGTTCCACCAGGCCGCGGACGTTCAGGGAGGTTTCCTGCTGCCCCGCGAAACTGGCCGAGGCGAGGTCCTCGGCAGTGGCCGAGGAGCGGACTGCCACGGGTGTTCCGTTGCCGAGGCGCCCGTAGGCGGCACCGAGTTCTGCGGCGATCCCGGCGGGCATGGTGCCGGTGGTGAACAGGGCGCTGATCCGCCGGGAGGCATCCTCGTACGCCTGCGGCTCCGCGTCCGGTGGCAGGGCGGCAAGTTCCTGGATGCCGGCAGCGAGGTTGTTGGCGTCCACGAACCTTGAGTACGCGGCGGTGGTAAGCACGAACCCGGGCGGGACCGGCAGCCCGGCCCGGAGGAGGCCGCCCAGGCCCACAGCCTTGCCGCCCGCCACGGCGACGTCGCCTGGCCCCACGTCGCTGAGGTCCCTGATATAGGTCATGGCCGTGCGTCCTTGCTGCCCGGCTGGGGCGCCTGGGGGTGAACCTGATGCTCACATACTGGCACTGCAGTCGGCGGCTGGCCATGGGTCCAAAGTCAGGTTCCGAACCCGGCGGCCGGCGGTAGGATCGGAGGGTTGCCGCGGGGGTCGGCAGCAGTTTTGGGGGAAACACCGTGCTTCACAAGCTGTTCCGCCGTGCCGCCGGCATGGTCTCTTCCGTGCGGACGGCGCTGCTGGCCGGCGCCGCACTCGTGCTCGCATCCGCCGTCGCAGCCGTTCCGGCGTCCGCCGCCGATGCCACGGTGATTGACGCCGTCGGGCAGCCGTTGGGCATTGCGTACGGTCCTGACGGGGCGTTGTATGTCAGCGACTACAACTGGGTGGGCGGCGTCAGCGTCCACCAGCCGGGGGAGGCCCAGGCCTCCCGTCACATCACGGTGGGCCATTTTTCAACGTCCCTGGCCGTCACTGCCGGCGGAACGGTATACGTGCTCCAGCACACCGAGTCCCAGCAGACGGAGCTGGGAGTCGTGGCGCCCGGTGCCAGCGGGGTGTCCGCGACCATTCCGTTGACGCAGGGCAGCCATTGGCTGGCGGCAGCACCGGACGGGTCGCTGTATGTGGCCAGCCCCTCCGAGGGGACCGTTTCGGTGGTGCCGCCGGGTGGAACCCATGTGGAGCGCGTCCTGGACGCCGGCCCCTTCCCGGTGGAGGTGGCGGTGGCCAGGGACGGCACATCCTACGCTGCCAACCAGCACGCCGGGACCGTCGCCGTGATTCCCGCCGGTGCCGCCGGCCCCTCGCACACCGTTGATGTGGGCAGGACGTCCAGCCCGCACGGCATCGCCGTCGCGCCGGACGGAACTGTCTACGTGGCGAACGTCCTTTCCGGCGACGTCGCCGTCATCGAGCCGGCCGGCACCACCGTGTCGCAGCGGATCCGGGTGGGCCGCGGACCGCAGGAGGTGGCGGTTGGTCCAGACGGGACGGTGTACGTGACCAACAGTGTGGACAACACAGTCTCGGTGATCCCGCCCGGCGCTGATGCAGTGGCCCAAACGCTTCCCACGGGCAGGGACCCCGGCCGCCTGGCGATTGGGGCCGATGGTTCGGTGGCCGTGGTCAACAGGGGAAGCAGGACAGTCACCGTGTTCGACGGCGGATCGGACGGCTCCGCCGCTGCGGCCGCCGCGGGCAGGGGAGACCCGGAGGCGGCCACCGCCACTAATTCAGCGCATCCATCCGAGGGCGCTGTCGTCGCCAGGGGTTCCTTCGATATTGGGCTTCCTGCTGTCGCCGCCGGTGCTGGTGCGCTGGTGCTGGCTGGAGCCACCTTCCTTGTCGCCGGACTCCGGCGGCGCCGTTCGTCGCGGATTACCTACCGCCCACCGCATTAAAGATACGTTTGCTTACTATCTGCCCCATGATTGCCGGAGGCCGCAGCGGCGTAAGAGGGACTTTCGCCTCTGGAGGGGTATGCGCTGCGGCAGCTACAGGACACTGACGTCTTTGACGAGCAAGGGAGCACCATGGGCTGGCTGGACCGAGAACGAACCGTTGCCCCGCCGGGATTCAACCGCTGGCTGGTGCCGCCAGCGGCGCTCGCCGTCCACCTCTGCATCGGCCAGGCCTATGCCACGAGCGTGTACAAGACGGCACTGGTCAAGCATTTCGGCGCCAGCCTGACCGAGATCGGCGTGATCTTCTCCATCGCCATCGTGATGCTGGGCCTGTCCGCGGCCATCATGGGCACCTGGGTGGACCGGAACGGCCCGCGCAAGGCCATGTTCACGTCCGCCATGTTCTGGGCGGGCGGCTTCCTGATCGGTTCGCTTGGCATCTTCACGCAGCAGCTCTGGCTCGTATACCTCGGCTACGGCGTGGTGGGCGGCATCGGCCTGGGCATCGGCTACATCTCGCCGGTGTCCACCCTGATCAAGTGGTTCCCGGACCGCCCGGGCCTGGCCACCGGCATGGCCATCATGGGCTTCGGCGGCGGCGCGCTTATCGCCAGCCCCGTTTCCACTGCGCTGCTCAAAATGTACGATCCCAACTCCGGCGCCAAGGACTGGGTGGCCAGCGGCGATGCCGTGGGCAGGCTCTTCCTGACGCTCGCCGTCGTCTACCTCGCCTACATGCTGTTCGGCGCCTTCACCATCAAGGTCCCCGCGGACGGCTGGAGGCCGGCCGGGTTCGACCCCGCCAAGGTCAAGGCCGCCAAGCTGGTCACCACGGAGAACGTCTCAGCCAAGAACGCCGTCAAGACCAGGCAGTTCTGGCTGGTGTGGATCGCGCTGTTCTGCAACGTGACCGCGGGCATCGGCATCCTGGAGCAGGCAGCGCCCATGATCCAGGACTTCTTCCGCCAGTCCGACGGCGTCTCCCTGGTGAGTGCCGCCGTCGCCGCGGGCTTCGTGGGGCTTCTCTCCATCGGCAACATGGCAGGACGCTTCGCCTGGTCCGCCACCTCCGACGTCACCGGCCGCAAGCGCATCTACATGGTGTACCTGGGCGTCGGCGCCGTGCTCTACACGGTGCTGGCGCTGGCCGGGTCCACCACCACGGTCCTCTACGTCGCGCTGGCGTTCGTCATCATCTCCTTCTACGGCGGCGGTTTCGCCACCGTGCCGGCCTACCTGCGGGACCTCTTCGGGACCTACCAGGTGGGGGCCATCCACGGCCGGCTGCTGACCGCCTGGTCCGCCGCCGGCGTGGCCGGGCCGCTGATCGTCAACGCGTTCCTGGACGCCCAGGGCAAGCCCGGCCAGCTGAACGCCGTGTCCTACCAGCCGGCTCTGCTGACCATGGTGGTGCTGCTGGTGATCGGCTTCCTGGCCAACCTGATGGTCAAACCGGTGGACGCACGATTCCACGAACCCCGCCCGGACCGCGGACGGACACACGAACCTGCCATGGAGGCCTGAGATGAGCACCGCACACAACCCCGGCGCGAAGGCGCCCGCCACAATGTCCACCGGTAAGCTCGCCGTGGCCTGGGCGCTGGTGGGTGTCCCGCTGGCGTACGGGATCTACCAGACCCTGACCCGGGTGGCGGCGCTGTTCGGGTAGGGGATCCTGCGGTCAGCGCCGCTGGAACGCCCGCACAGCCTCGCTCACTGTCGGGTAGAAGTGCTCGGGCGAGAAGCGGGCGCCCATGCCGTACTGCACAGCCTGTCCTTGACCGGACCCTTGAGTTCGGCAAACACCAGGTCCACGCCGTGCCGTTCCAGCCATTCGTCAAGCTGCACCAGCTCATCCAGTGCGGTGGTGTCGATTCCGGTCACGGGCTCTGCCGCCAGCACCACGCGTTCGGTGCCGGGCGGCGCCTGGTCCAGCTTGTTGCGCACGAAGGACCCCAGGAGTGCCCCGTTGCCGAAGAACAGCGGTGCGTCGAAGCGCAGGATCAGCATGCCTGGAATGCGTTCCCCGTCCGGATGGCGGCTCACGTCGTGGTAGCCGGGCACCCCGGGCACGTCCACCAGTTCAGCGCGGTAGGGCTCCCAGGCCCGGCGCAGGAAGTCCAGGATTGCCAGGCCAACCGCAACCGCGATGCCCGTGAGGACACCCAGGATCGTGACGCCCAGGAACGCCGCGAGCATCACCAGCGACTCGCTGCGGCTCATGCCGATGAGCCGCCGCACGCCTGCAGGGTCGGCCAGTGCTGCGGCTGCGGCGATGACAATGGCGGCGAGGGTGGCGGCCGGCAGGAACTCGGTGGTGCCCGGCGCCAGGAGCATGAAGCCGAGCACCAGGACGGCGCCCACCACCCCGGTGACCTGGGTTTTTGCCCCGGACTCCACGGCCACCGGCGTGCGGGACGTACTGGCCGAGATCGGGAAGCCGCCCAGCAGCCCGCTGGCGGCGTTGGCCGCACCCAGGGCAGCCATCTCATGGTTGCCGGAGACCCTTTTGTCCTCCGCCGCGGCGAGGGACTGGGACAGGGTTCCGGTATCCACAAAGACAATGAGGGCGATGGCCGCGGCCGCGGGCAGCAAAGCCAGGACGTCGGCCCAACCGATGCCGCCGAGGGCCGGTGCGGGGAGCCCCTGCGGGAGGGCGCCCGTCACCTTGACGCGCCCCTGGAGCTCCAGCAGGGCCACTGCGATGCAGGACGCGACCACGGCAAGGAGCACGCCCGGTATTCTCCATTTCAGCCAGCGGGGGACCACGATGAGCGCCAGCGAGGCCAGGCCAATCAGCAGTGCCACCATGTTGGTCTCACCGGCGAGAACCTTGGGTACCGCGGCGATGAGTCGTTCCCAGGGCGTGCCGCCTTCCACGGAGATCCCCAGGAGGGTGGGAACCTGGGACACGGCCACCAGCAAGGCGATGCCGTTGAGGTAGCCCAGCCGGATGGGCTTGGACAGGAGTCCCGTGACGATTCCCAGCCGCAGCGCCGAACCGCACAGCAGAATGGCGCCGATCAGAATGGCCAGGAGGCCCGCAAGGGCCACGGATTTCTGGTCGTTGGCCGCGGCCAGGGGAACAAGGGCTGCAACGATCATCGGGGCCAGCGACGAATCCGGCCCCAGCACCAGCACGCGTGACGGCCCGACAATTGCGTAGACAATAAGGGGCACCACCGTCGCGTAGAGGCCGGTCACCGGTGGCAGGCCGGCGGCCTGGGCGTACGCCATGCCCGCGGGGACCAGGATCGCGAACAGCGCGGTGCCTGCCAGCAGGTCGTGGCGCAGCCACTCCCTCCGGTAACCGCGCAGGGCTGGCGGAACCCACCAGGATCGGGAGCCGGAATGACCGGTGAACCGCCTCACCATGTAATGGTTCCGGCCGCACCGTCCACTGTGATGCTCTGGCCGTCGTGCAGCCGCGTGGTGGCGTCGGCAACACCCACCACCGCGGGGATGCCGTACTCGCGGGCCACCACCGCACCGTGCGAGATGACGCCGCCCATCTCCATCACCAGCGCGCCTGCGGTCATGAACAGCGGCGTCCAGCCGGGATCGGTGGAGGGCGCCACCAGGATTTCCCCGGGTTCCAGGCGGGCGCCCACAGGATCCATCACCACCCTGACCTTCCCGGTGGCGGTGCCCGCGGAAGCCGGCGTCCCGGCCAGGCGGTCCGCGGAAGCCGGTCGGGGCTTGGCGGCCTCTGCCGCCATCATGGCGGCTTCCACGTCCGTGCCGTCCGAGAGCAGAAGGCGCGGGACGCGCCGCCGGCGGAGTTCGACGTCGTACAGCCGGCGGCGGGCGGCGACGATGCCTCTCAGGTCCGCGCCGCGGAGGCCCACGAGGAGTTCGTCGAAGTCCAGGAAGAACGCGTCGCCGGCGGCGCCGAGGGTGCCGTTCTTCACCAGTTCGGCGCCCACCTCCGCCAGCTGCCGGTGCATCTCCGCGAGCACCAGCACGATGCAGTATTTGGGCAGTTCCCGCAGGCCGGCGAGCTGCCGTGTGCGGCGCAGGCACAGCGCCACCAGCCGCCCCCGCAGCCGGCTCTTTGCCCCGGCACGCTCCACCAGCTCGCTGATGCGGGCTTCTGCGTGCTCGGCGGCCCTGGCGAACTGGCGGTCCGGGGCCAGTTCGGGGTCCTCCACACGGAGATAGTTGGAGACCATTCCGAGGATGTGGTCCGGTTCCTCGGACCACCTGGGCATGCCCAGGTCGATCTCCGCCACGGCCCTGTGGCCGTACGTGGACAGGAATGCCTGCAGCGCGGACTGGGCTGGGACAGGGAGTGTGCCCGCCCGGTAGCGGGCGGCAAGCTCTCTGGGCTTCAGCTCCATGAAGGCGCGGCGGCCCTCCGGATCACGGCCCAGGGACACCGCCAGGTGCCACAGCTCCAGGTCCATCGTGGTGGTCACGTTGTGGGGGAGCCCGCGCAGCACAGCCTCAAGCTCACGCGGCTTGGCAATTCCGCGCAGCAGCCTGCGGGCCATGGCCAGCGTCAGGTAGCCCACGGACGGGGCCGGCAGCGTGGCCTGGATCAGCTTATTGATGGAGGTGGCCAGGATGTCCTCGGTGTGCTGGAGCCGCCTGGCCGCGGTGGCCGGCAGGGGGAGGACCAGCTGGTCCGCCAGGCGGTCCTGGTACCGCTGCGCGCGCCGCAGTTCCCGGTCCGGCCACAGCAGCGCCCGGACCATGGCGGGGATGAGCCCCAGGACCAGGCCCAGGCTCTGGGTGCCTTCGCTGCCTTTGGCCTGCTTCCGTGCCGGTGCGGCTTTGCCCCTGCGGCCGGATTTCCTGCGGGGAGGCCGGGTAACGCTGAACCGCGGATCCTCCAGGAGGGCAGGGAGGACGGCGGCTGATCGTCCGTCCGCGAGGGGCAGCATTTTTTCCAGTGCCTGGCGGCCGGATTTGTTGCGGAAGATCGGCGTGAGCTCCACGTACATCCGCAATCCAGGGTTCGCGTATTTCCACGGGCCCTTGTTGCTGCCCCGCATGAGGCCCAAAACATGGAGGCCCATCGGGGTGATGGGGCGCGTGAGGCCCTGGAGCAGTGTCCCGCACAGGTAAACGCGGGTATCTGCGCCGTCCGTGGCGTCTGGGGCGGCCTGCCCGTTGAGCGGATCGTCGTCCGGCAGCGGGTACAGCGTGGTGATGGGCCGCGACTGGGTCAGCCAGGCCTTGCCGCCGCCGTCGATCACCCATTCCACGTCCTGGGGTGCGCCGAACAGCTGCTGGGCATCGTCACCGAGGGAGGTCAGTTCGCGAAGCTGCGCCCCGGTCAGGGTGGGCGGTTGGTCCTTTGGCTGCTGCAGGATCCGGCCCGAGGCCGTTTCCACCACGAAGTGGTCCGGGTTCACGGCCCCGGACACCACCGCCTGTCCGGGCCCCGCGCTGGCATTGATGACTGTCTGGGGCCGGGTGCCGGTCACGGGGTTGGCGGTGAACAGCACGCCGGCCGTGGTTGCGTCCACCATGCGTTGAACCACGACGGCGAGGCCCACCTCGCGGTGGCTGATCCCGTTCGTGGAGCGGTAGGCCACGGCGCGGTCCGTCCAGAGGGAGGCCCAGCAGCGCCGGACAGCCTGGACGACGGCGTCAGCCCCGTCCACGTCCATGAAGGAGTCCTGCTGCCCTGCGAAGCTGGCGAAGGGGAGGTCTTCGGCGGTGGCGGAGGAGCGCACCGCCACCTGGCCGCTGCCCAGCGCGGCGTAGGCGCCGCGGACGGCGGCCTCGACGCCGGGCGGTACAGGCGCCGCCAGCACCGCCTCACGTGCCTGCCGCGCGAGATGGTTCCGGTCGTCGTCGGCAAGTCCGCGGCCGCCGTCGTACCTTCCCGTCTCCTCAGGACTCCGCGCCCCGTCAAAGCTTCCCGCTCCAGTCCCATCGAGCCCGGCGCCGTCCAGGCGGGCTGCGATGGCGTCCAGTTCCGGGGGCGCGGCGGCCCGGTAGCCGGCGGTGGTGAGGCAGAAACCCGGCGGGACCGGAAAGTCCGCAGCGGCGAGCCGGCCAAGGTTGAGGGCCTTGCCGCCCGCCGTGGCCAGCGAGGCTGATGCCAGCCGGCTGAGATCAACAACCAGGCCCGGGCCGTCGCCGCCCTGCCCGGCACTTTCAGAGGCCATGGCCGGCCCTAGCTGTACTAACCCGGTTGGTTGGTGACACGGCTGGCCGGTGAGGCGCCTTTGAGTGCGGTGTGGGGCCTGCGCTGATTGTAGTACTCGATGAAGTCTGGGTAACAGGCTTGCCGTTCGGCTTCTGAGTTGTAGGCCTTGGCGTAGGCCCATTCCTCTTGGAGGATGCGGTTGAAGCGTTCGACCTTGCCGTTGGTTTGGGGCCGGTAGGGGCGTGTGCGTTTGTGCTTGATGCCGGCCTCGGCCAGGACAGCGGCGAAGGCGCGGGAGCGGTAGCAGGAGCCGTTATCGGTGAGCACCCGCTGGATTTTGACGCCCCGGGCGGTGAACGCTGTGATGGCGTTGCGCATGAACGCCGAGGCTGTCTCTTTGGTTTCGTCGGGCAGGATCTCGGAGTATACGAATCGGGAATGGTCATCCACTGCGTGATGGAGGAAGGTATAGCCCCGGACCTGGCCGCGGTCCTTGGACCGGCCTTCTGCGAGGTTCCTGGCCCGGGAGTTCGCTTCGCCTTGTACCCGGCCCTGAACGCGGTGTCCGCCGCCGTTGGGTATGCGGCCGAGCTTCTTGATGTCCACGTGGATCATTTCCCCGGGCCAGGCATATTCGTATCGGCGGGCGTGGTCTCGGCCGCGGATCCTGATCCCTGTGGCCGGGTCGGTGAAGCGCAGCGGCGGACACAGGTAGCGGGTCAGGATGCGGTGGACCGTGGAGACATTCAGGTGCAGGTGGTACGCGATCCGGGCCGGACCCCAGCGACGGTTCACGCGCAGTCCCAGCACACGCCGTTCGGTGCGCATCCGGGTCCGGTGCGGGCACGTCAGGGGCCGGCTCCTGCGGTCTTCCAGCGCAGCCTCACCCAACTCCCGATAGCGGCGGGACCAGCGCGCGGCTGTCGGGACGGAAACGTTGAATCTCTCGGCAGCACGGCGCAAAGGCCAACCATCAACCACGATGCACCGGGCCAGCTGAAGACGCCCCGAATAGGCCAAAAACGCGTTACGGTGGGACACGAGGACCTCCTGGTTTGTGTTCGCTCTCGACAAGCACCACACAACACCCGGAGGTCCTCTTATTGCGTCAAATCAATCCCCGTGTCATCAACCAGCCGGGACAGTACACCTAGCCGTGGTCCGCACCGTTGCCGGTGTCCTCCCACAGGACATCCAGGTTGTGGAAGATCACGGGTCCGTCGCAGAGTTTGGCCATCTTGGCCGCGAACTCGGACGTCTCGGGCCGGCCGGAGTTCTCCATGGCAGAGTCGAAGGAATCGAACTCGACGATGGTGAAGTAGGTCCCCGGGTGGTCCCGGTCCGCGGTGGCAACAATGCTGCGGAACGTGGCCGGGGTGCTTCCGCCGGTTCGTGAAGGACGGCCCAGCTCCTCGATCTCCTCGATGCGGGAGGTCCTGAATTCGATGATCTGCACAAACCCGGGCATAACGGCTCCTCGACGGCGGTGGACGCTGATGCCGAACAGGCTAGCCCCCAACGCGGCCGGTGCACAGGGGAGAAGTGCCCTAATGCGGCAGCAGCCGGATGATGCTGTGCGGTCTGTGCGGCCGGCAGGTCATGTCTTCAGCTCGGCAGCTGCGAAGGACACAGCGAAACGGGCACACCAGATGCTGACCGAGGTGTAGTCGCCCAGAACAGCTGCGGCCGGAATCTCGTAGTTTTGGTCGCCTTTGTTGGCTTTGAGCGCGCCCAGGTCCAGGTAGGCGCCGTCGTCGAAGACGTGCCAGCCTGCGAGGCCCGCTATGACGGGGGCGTCGCTCAGCCACACCTTCAGGTCCGGCCCGTCAGACGTGTCAAGGCCCTCGAGCCGGAGGATCCGGCTCCCGTCGGCGAGCTCAAGAATCCTCACCGTTCCGGAGCTGGCATGTTCGTGGCTGATGAGCTGGCCGGTCGCCAGTTCCCGCGGGGCGGCGGGTCCGGCCGGTGCGTCGGGCGTGGCGGAGGCAGCAGGGGCGCTGGGCTCCGCCGTTGGCGCCTGGGACGACACGGGGAGCGGGGCAGCGGACGGGATGTCCTCGGTCACGGTGGAGCTGGTGAAGATCCGCCAGGGCTGGAACAGGTAGAGTCCCACAGCCACCGCAATTGCAGCCACAAACAAACCCGCCAGGATGGCAGCGCGCTTTCCCATAACACCTCAACGAGCGGACTGGTGGCGCCGTTCCTCCGCAGGGGCGGGCAGCGGCCCCCTCCACAGCGCCACCGCGAGGACTGCCACCCACAGCAGGAACGCCCCGATGCTGATTCTCTCCCCGATGCCGAGCACGGGGTTCGGCCCCGGGGCTGCCATGAACGCCACCATGCCCATGAGCGCAGAGGCAAGGAGCGAGAGGATCGAGTACCACCGCATCCGCCCGTGGAACCCCGCCGCCACGAAGCACATCGCGGCCACCATCAGCGCGAGCTGGATGTTGGTGGCGAGGATGTGCATGGGAACGGACGTCTCGTCTCCCAGCGTCAGCGGGTACAACGCTCCCATGATGTTCCACAGCCCGTACGCGGTCAGCAGGCCGCCGGCGATGCGCAGGGCGCGGTTCCCGTGGACGGCCATCCACACGCCTGCTCCGAAAGCGACGAACAGGGCTGTGTAGAGCCACGTGAACGGGACCAGGACTTCGCGGCCGGGGGATCCCACCGCGAACAGTTCGCTGACCATCTGTTCGGTGCGGAGGTACCCGTCCCATCGGGATGCCGCCAGCCCGTCCGTGGCAACCACGTAGAGCAGCGAGGAGACCGGCCCGGCTGCCAGGAGGACCCTCCGGAGGGTGCCGTCCCGTACGCTCCTGGTGTCTGCGGCCCGCCCTTGGTGGGGGTGGCGCCCTTCTGCGATTGGCATTGTGGAACGTTCCTCAGAGCCCGCAGCTTGGTAAGCATTTGGTGCAGGGCCCGCGGGCGTGAGGCCCTGATGGCCTGTGTGTTTCAGTCTGTGCCGGGGGTGCCGGATACGGGTAGGGCCAAGTGTCCCTGCCATACGGTCACGCGGGGCAGTCCCGGAATCAGCAGGCAGTCAGGTGGTGGTATTCCGCGGCATATTGACGGCCAAGGGCCAGAGGAATAGTTTCTGCGGTAGCGGGGTCCAACACCCCGTTTCCACGGAATATAGGGCCGGATCTGGGCCGCTCCTGCACCGCGAACACAGGAGGAAAAAATCATGCCGAAGTATCTGTTTGAAGCGACCTACGTGGGCCAGGGAATCAAGGGGCTCATGCAGGAGGGCGGCACCAAGCGGCGCGAGGCGCTGGTGGAGGCCCTCAAGTCCGTCGGCGGAACGCTGGAGAGCTTTTACTACGCCTTTGGCTACTACGACGTCCTGGGCGTTTTCGAGGCGCCGGACGAGGCAAGTGCCGCGGCCCTGTCGCTGTTGATCAATTCGAGCGGGAACGTCAACGTCCGCCTGAAGCCGCTCCTGACGGTGGAGGACCTGGACGAAGCCGCCAAGAAGACGCCGACCTACCGGGCGCCGGGACAGTAAAGGGCCGGGACAGCAGGGCGCAGTTTGGCACACGACCCAGCGGACCGCCGTCGCAAATTTACGACGGCGGCTGCCTAGGGTCTGTAAGGGCGGGTGGCTCCGGTGTGCGGGGGCCTGTCCTTCAGCAGGACAGTCGCGGCGATGACGCCCCCGGCTGCGACGAGGGCCAGCGGGCTCTGCAGGATTGTGCCCAGGATGGCCAGCCCTGAATCGGACACGGGCCTGGACGCCGCGAACAGGCAGGCAACGTCCATCGCGAAGGCGGCCGCGTAGCTGGCACCGAAGCAGAGGAGCAGTGCAGGGGTCCTGTAGTCCTTGGTGAACGCCCTCACGGCTGCGTCGTAGGCAAGGTATTTGAGGCCGACGATCGTGGGGGCGAAAGTCAGAACGAAGAAGACGTCCAGGTCCTCCGGGAATTTCCTGAGCGGAACGTTCGCGTCGCCCTGGTAGACACCGGCCGAGTGAAACCACATGCTGCCCACCTGGGCCGCGATCAGCAGGACCGAGACCGCGGCGTACCTCAGCGCTGTTCCACCCGGGTCATCCCTAAAGCCATGGCTCAGTATGGCACTCGGACACCGGGCGGCCCGGCACCCGGCCAGCGGGCCGCCGTCGTACATTGACGACGGCGGCCCGGGCGGTGGCCCCGGCGGCGCCAACCTGTTGCTGGACTCAGGAAACCTGGTCTACCGCAACCACAATCTTGCCGCGGGTGTGCCCCTCCATGTTTGAGCGGAAGGCATCCGCGGCCTTGTCCAGCGGGAAGACCTCGGCAACCTCCACACGGATATTCCTGCTGTCCACCAGATCGGCGAGTTCCTGGAGGTCGGTTCCCACGGGATTGACCCACATCCAGTCGCCCCCGTGCTGTTCCACGTCACTGTCCGCGATCGAGGCGTGCCGGCCTGCCTCGGCCAGCACCGCCAGCGTCGCGTCGAGATTCCCGCCCACAAAGTCGGCAATCACGTCCACGCCGTCCGGGCGCAGTGCCCGCACGCGCTCCACGAGCCCTTCCCCGTACGCAACCGGCTCGGCTCCCAGGGAGCGGAGGAATTCGTGGTTCTTCTCCGAGGCTGTGGCTATAACACTCGCGCCGCGGGCCACCGCGATCTGGATGCCCAGGGAGCCCACGCCTCCGGAACCGCCGTGGATCAGGACGGTTTCGCCTGCTTTCAGGCCCAGCCGGTTGAGGACCTGGTAGGCGGTCAGTCCGGCCAGCGGCAGCCCTGCCGATTCGTTCCACCCGAGAGAGGCCGGCTTCCGGGCCAGGAGCCGCTCCGGCAGCGCGATGTACTCGGCAAAGCTTCCGCCGTGGACGTAGTCCTTGCGGCCGTAGGCGATGACCTCGTCGCCGGGCTGGAACTGCCGGGCATCGATGCCCACCGACTCCACTACCCCTGCCACATCCCAGCCGGGGATGGCGGGGAACTCCAGGTCCATGACGGCGTCGAGTCCGCCGGCCATGATCTTCCAGTCCACCGGGTTCACAGCGGCTGCCTTGACTTTGACCAGGACCATGCCGGGCCCCACTTTTGGCATCGGCTGATCGCCAAATTCGAGGACGTCCGGGTTTCCGTAAGTGTTGTAAGTAATTGCCTTCATGACTGCCACAACGGCATGGCGGCGCTTCGGTATTCCGGTTCCCCGCGCAAAGTGGCGAACCGCACGGGACAGGGACGGGCAACGGAGCGGGCATGGAGTCCGCGCCTGGGCGTGCGAGGCAGGACCCGTAGACTCGGGGTCATGTCTCTTGGGGGGATGCCGGTCCGGCGCATAAAAATGTCCATGGTTGCGGCCGTTCTGGCCATGTCGCTGGCGGGGTGTGAGTACAGCGGCCCGGACGAGCCGCCGGCACCTTCATCCCCGCCGCCCGCAACGCCGTCGGCCGCGTCCTTCAAGGACAACGTCAGCGAAGTGGCCCGTTTGCTCGAGGCGTCCCCTACGGACCCCGGCATGCCGTCGGAGGCTGAACCTGCCGGGAAGCTGTCCCTTGAGCTGGCGCCCGGAGACTACCTGGTCACCGGCGCCTGCGCAGGGGTCTACGGGGCCAAGCTCACCCTTGTGAAGGCGGACGGCGTCCCCGAAGTGACCAGTTTCGAGTGCACCTCCACGCTGGACCGCTTTGTCAGGCACGACGGCGGGGCCCTCACCATCAGCGCGGTGCCGCCCACGGGCAGGCCCGCCGCAACGGGCGTCAAGGTGCAGGTCAACCCTGACCGCAGGGCATCGGAGCTCGAAGACCTTTCAGACTGGGCAGCACAGCAGCTGCAACCAGGTTTGCCCGGCGAACTGCGGGGCACCAGCCGCGGGAACACCACCACCACCGCCGGCCTGTCGGCCCCGCCGGGCCAGTATGAACTGCACCTGGTCTGTGCCGGACTGCCGGTAGCCGAGCTGTCCGTTTCCACCTGGAACGGAGCGGAAGTCCTCGCCCCCGTGCAGGTCCCTTGCAGCGGGAGCGTGTTCAAGGCGCCGGTGGTGTTGCCCACCGAGGGTGCCGACCTCACGATGGGACCCGGCGGCCTGGACAGCCGGTTCGCGTACCGGCTCGTCCCCACAGGCCAGCCCTAAACCCAGCCCGGGGGCCGCGGACCGGCCTGGGCGTAGGGTGGGAGGCGGACGAAAGGAGCATTTCATGAAGAAAATCCTCATGGTTTTGACCAGCGTTTCCGAGATCGGCGATACGGGAGAGAAGACCGGCTACAACGTGGCCGAGGCTGCGCATCCCTGGAAGGTGTTCAAGGATTCCGGGCATTTCGTCGACTTTGCGTCCATCCAGGGCGGCCAGCCGCCGCGCGACGAGGTGGACACGAAGGATCCCATCCAGGTCGCCTTTACGGAGGATGAGACCACGCGCGCCGGCCTCTACAACACGGCCCGCGTGGACGTTGTTGATCCGGAACAGTACGACGCCGTCTATCTCGTGGGCGGACACGGCACCATGTGGGACTTCCCGGACAGCGAAGGCCTGCAGAACCTGGTGGCCAGCGTCTACAACAACGGCGGGCTGGTGGGCGCGGTCTGCCATGGGCCGGCCGGCCTGCTGAACGTGGAGCTGGAGAACGGGCTCCGCCTCGTGGAGGGCCGCAAGGTGGCCGCCTTCACCAATGACGAGGAAGTTGCTGCAGGCAAGGACAAGGTCATTCCGTTCTTCCTGGCAGACCGGCTTGAGGAGCAGGGCGCCACCCACGTCTCCGCGGGTGTCTTCGAGGAAAAGGTTGTTGTTGACGAGCGCCTGGTGACCGGGCAGAACCCGGCGTCGGCTGCGGGTGTGGCCAAGGAGATGGAGAAGCTCTTCGCAGTGGTCATCCACCAGGAAAAGGCCGAGGAACAGCACGACGCTGAGGCGCTCCGGGCCGAGAAGGACGCCGTCAAGGCGGCTGCGGCCGCGGAAGCTGAGCAGTAACACCAGCAGGCACTGAAACTGGCGGCCACCCGGATGAGGTGGCCGTCAGTTTTGCGTCCGGGCGGCGGCAGCCGGGGTGCAGCCCTAGGCTTGGCCTATGTCTACTGATGAAGAGAAGGACCCTCCCGTCCCCGCTGACGTTGAGGGCAAGATCCCGAAAAAGGTCCACGACAAGCCAGTCACGAATGACCGTGAGGCAGGGGCCGACGAACCCAAGGACTAATAAGCACGACGGCGGCGCACGGGTTGGGTGCCGCCGGTACAGCGGCCCGGGGGCTTAGCAGCGGGGGGCGCTGTGACGTCCGTTTGTCCGCTAGGAAGGGTCGGTGAACTCGAGTCCGCGCTCTTTCAGCGCGGCTTCGAGGAGTCGAATTGCCCTGGGTCCCACGCCATGTAGGGCGAGCAGCTCACCAGGACCGTGCGACGCCACCTGCGCCAGCGTCGTGATGCCTGCCTGCAGCAGGGCGCTGTTGGCCGGTCGGCCCAGGGGAGGCAGGTCCCCGATCTGTGCAGGGGTGTCTCGGGTGCTCATGGGAAACAGGGTACCGGCGCCGGGATCAGCAGCACCAAAGAGTCCTGCATTAGCCCTTGAATGGTGGGCGCCGCCCGCCCTACAGTGACAGCCAACGACCACTTCAGGAGAGACGCCATGTCCCTTGTCCGCGTACATAACTTCTCGGTCTCCCTCGATGGCTTCGGCACCGGCGAAGGCCAGCAGCTGGACGCTCCCTTCGGCCACGCGGGCACGCGGCTGCTTGAGTGGGCCTTCGAGACGCGGACCTTCCGCGCGATGGGCCTCCACGGGGAGTCGGAGGGATCCTTCGGCGTCGACGAGGCTTTCGCCAGCCAGTGGGGACCCGGGGTCGGCGTCGAAATCATGGGGCGCAACAAGTTCGGTCCCCAGCGCGGTCCCTGGGAAAACGAGGACTGGAAGGGGTGGTGGGGCGATAACCCTGTGTTCCACACGCCAGTGGTTGTCCTGACACACCATCCCCGGCCGGTCCTCGAAATGGAAGGCGGGACAACCTTCCATTTTGTTGACGCGGACCCTGCCTCCGCCCTGGAACAGGCCCGTGCCCTTGCACCCGGCATGGACGTCAGGATTGGCGGCGGCGCCAGCACGGTCCGGCAGTTCCTCGAGGCCGGCCTCATAGACCACATGCATTGTGTCCTCGTGCCGATCCTGCTGGGCAGGGGTGAACGGCTCTGGGACGGACTCGAGGGCCTCGAAGAACGCTTCGACATTGAAGCGACTCCGTCCCCGAGCGGGGTGGTGCATCTGGTCTTCACCCGCCGCGCGGTGGTGTAGACAGGGCTCCTTCTGTGGGCGCTCGCCTTCAGGTACATATGCGCCCGGCGCTTCTTCCACCACTGCTTCTGTTCCCCGCAACATCTCGTTCATCCGGAACGCATCGCCCGGCTTGCCAGACCACCTGGCCGGCGCGGAGCTCCTGGAGGATGGCAGCCGGGGCAGCGGCGAAGGAAGCTTGGGTGTTGGACTATTTTTCACGCTCTGTCTAAGCGTGTGCTCTGCATGGGGGGAGCGGCGGCACCGGGGTCGCATGCTGTCAGGTGTAAACCTGGCGTGTCAGTCCGAACGGAACGTCAGGGTGAGCGCGTACTACGTATTGGCCTGCGCCTATACGGGTGATCATGATTCCGGTGCGGTGTTCGTGCGCAGCTTTCGAAATGATGTCGACAGCCTTAGCCAGGGCTTGGTCGAGTTCTGCCGCCTTTTCCACCTGTACCTCAATCATCCCCGGAAAACGGCCGAGGTCAGCAGTTGCAGCATGGCTACCAGGCATGGTGTCTCTTCCTTGTCTCTGCGTCAATTGGCTGGCGCCCCAGTCGGTTACATCGATAGGAGCTGGTGGCAAATACCCGAGGCCCGGCCGCTCTGAGGAAAGCGCGATTTCCTCAGAGCGGCCGGCTTCGAGGTTCTGTTAGCGGGTCAACGCATCTTCCTTCGCCCAGGGCGGCTGTACGTCCTGGTCAAGTTCGATCACGGTGGCCTTCGCGTCGGTCAGGGTCCACTCCGGAAGGTAGACGCGTTCACCGCCCCGCATCGCCGATTCGTGCGAGAGGATGCCCGAACAGGTGATGTTCGCCGCCTGAACGGCGTTCGGGAACGGCTCCGCGGTGCCGAGGACGGCCTGCAACAGACGGTCGGCCAGGTGCGGGTGGGAACCGCCATGGCCTCCACCCTGAACGAAGGAACGGTGCTCCGTTTCGCCTCCCGCGGTGTAGACCCCGGCTGTCGTAAAGTGCCGGATGGGTTCGGGAAGACGGTCTGCAAAGTCGGGAACCGTGATGCGTTCAGGTGTTTCTCCGAGATACAGCACGTGTGCTGCATCTTCTGTCTGTGCCCATTCGAAGGACCGGATAGAACCGTATACGTCGAAACTTTCGCGGTATTCACGGGCTACGGCCCAAAGGTGCCTTGTTACTTCCGCACCTGTATCGCTGTCAAGGAATTTGATGTGCGTCGATTCGAGGGCGAAGGGGGAGCCGTACTGTTCCTTCATACGGTCGAAGACGCTCCCGGAACCCAGGCACTGGACGTACTCGGCCTGGTTTCCGGCCAGCCCAAGGGTGGGTCCGATGGCATGCGTGCCGTTATACATGGGCGGCATGCCATCCCAGTAGGAAGGCCAGCCGGTCATGTCCTGATGGTGTGAGGCGCGAAGGAACTGGACTTTCCCGAGGGCGCCCGTCCGGTAGAGCTCCTGGAGGTACAGGAATTCCCTGCTGTAGAGGGTGGTCTCCATCATCATGTACGTCAGCCCGGTGCGCTGTTGAGCGTCGACGATGCGCTTGCAGTCCTCCACGGAGGTGGCCATCGGGATGGTGCAGCCAACGTGCTTGCCGGCTTCCAGTGCCGCGACCACCTGGTCGGCGTGCAGTTGCAGAGGCGTGTTGATGTGGATGATGTCAATATTGGGGTCGGCCAGCATTTTGTCGTAGTCGGTGTACCTGACCTCGACCCCGTACTGGTCACCGACCTCGTTCAACTTGGATTCGGTGCGCTGGCAGATCGCATACATTTCAGCGTTCGGGTGCTGCTGATAAATAGGAATGAATTCGGCGCCGAACTCCAAGCCGACGATGCCGACCTTAAGGACTTTTTCGGATGACACAGGGTGCCCCTTTCTGATAATACAAGTGGTTATTTTTTGCTCTCGCCCGCATCAACGGTCATTTCCAGGCCGGTGACCAGGCGCGCTTCGTCGGACAGCAGCCACAGGACGGCAGCGGTGGTGTCCGCTACTTCCAGGTCTTCATTGATCAACTGCCCGGCGCGGAAGCCCGCCAGCAGTTGCTCCCGAGGCACTCCATTCAGTTCCACCATCGCCGTGGTCATCTCCGTATTGATGCCCCCGGGAAGGACGGTGTTGCAGCGGATGCCGTATTCCCCCAGCTCCTGCGCCAGTGAAGTGCTCAGGCCCCGTAAGGCCATCTTCGCGGCCACGTAGTGGGCCAGGCGGGGTACGACCTTCAAGCCAACCCCTGAGCTGATCAACACCAGCGACGAACCTGCTCCCCGCTCTATCAGGTGCGGCACGGTTGCTTTGCAGGTATGGAAGACTCCGGTGAGGTTGATGTCTATCATCGTTTGCCAGTTCTCGACCGGCAGCTCCCACGTGCGGTGGAATCTGTCGGTGATGCCGGCGTTGGCAATGACATGATCAATCCCGCCCAGTCGGGCTGCGGTGTCTTTCGCCGCCAGGGCAAGCCCGTCGTAGTCACGCACATCTACTTCGAAGGACAGGCAGCGCCGGCCCAGGGCGAGGACGTCCTCCCGGGTCTGCTCCAGGTCGGCGCTGGTGGACGTGTTATAGGTTGGATCGTCCACGCGGCCCGCCGAACCCATATCCACCAAGGCGATATCGGCCCCCTCACGTGCCAGGCGCAGGGCATGGCTTCGGCCCTGTCCGCGCGCCCCGCCCGTGATGAACGCGACCTTGCCTGAAAACCTGGGTGGCGCGGATGGAGCGATGGGCCCGTCGACGCGCTCAGGAGGCACGAACGAGTCCCATGTCCGCGCCGTTCACACCCATTTTCTTAAGCATGTGCTCGGCGCTGAAGTAAGCCAACGCCTGGATGGTCTGGTTCGGGTTGTACCCGCCATAGCTGACGAATCCGCCGCCGCCAATGGCATACAACCCCGCGCACTCGTGGACCTCGCCGTAGATGTCGGTGACGGACGTGGCCGGGTCCTCGCCCATCCTGTGCACCCCGACGTCGTGCGTTGAGAGGTGGTACGGGGGTCGCGGCGAATCCATCCAGTAATCCTTCGCCCCCATCTCGCGCGCGATTTTCTCCTTGTACCGGCCCATCAGAATGACTGAATTCGCGTCATGGTCGTCCCAGTCATGGGTGATGCGCAGCGCCGGCTGCCCCCAGCGGTCCTTGACAATCGGGTCAAGGTCCGCGTAATGGCGGGCGTAGGGGAAGTTTGTGGTTTGGGAGTACATGCGGTGCATGTGCGTGTAGTTGTCCCGCAGCCAGTGCTTGAGGTCCAGGCCCCACTTGCGGGTCCGCGGATCCATGTTGTGGTAAGCCTCGATAGGCTGAAGGTCCCCTACGACGCTGATGATCGGGGAACCCCAAAGGACTCCAAGGT
Organism: Pseudarthrobacter sp. NCCP-2145; assembly: GCF_023708005.1. NCBI lineage: Bacteria > Bacillati > Actinomycetota > Actinomycetes > Micrococcales > Micrococcaceae > Pseudarthrobacter > Pseudarthrobacter sp. NCCP-2145. The sequence goes on from NZ_BRCG01000016.1 coordinate 57,669, forward strand.
CGTTGTCGGGGACAAGCTCCGAGGTGAAGTCATCCACCGCGCTCGAGGCGTTGAACGTGCCCAGGAACGGGTTGGTCGGCTCAGGCAGGATGGAAGTGAACCAGCCGAAGTTGTGGGTCATGAAGTGCTGGCCCACCTGCCCGTTGCTGTTGATGTCCGAGAGCAGCAGCAGACGGACGTTCTCAAGGGAGTAAGCCGTCAGGATGACCTTGTCGGCTGTCGCCTCCCGGTACGTGCCAGTGCTGTCAAGGTAGCTCACACCCGTGGCGCGCTTGCCGTCTGCAGTCCGGTTGATCCGCAGGACGCGGCTAAGGGGGCGGAGGTCCAGGTTGCCGGTGGCTTTGGCGGCGGGCACCGACGTGACCTGTGTTGTGGACTTCGCCTTGACGTGGCACGGGTAGCCGTGACAGAAGCCGCAGTTCACGCAAGCCGGCCGCCCCTTGTATTCCTCGGAGTTTATGGCCAGGGGCTGGCGGAAGGGGTGCAGCCCCAGCCGCTTGGTCGCCGCCACGAACGGCACGTCACCTGGGCCCTGTGTTACCGGCGGCATCGGGTAGTCCCGGCTGCGCGGGGGTTCGAACGGGTTACCGCCTGGGGGCACCACGCCGCCGGTGTTGCCCAGCCCGGAGATGCCCTGTTCGTATTCCACCCGGTCGTAGTAGGGTTCCAGGTCCGCGTAGCTGATGGGCCAGTCCTTCAGCGTGGAGCCCTCCGGCAGCGCCTGAGCGCCGAAACGCTCGGCGATGGCGCTCTTCATCCGGAAGTCTGCTTCCCTGAACCTGTAGGCGGCGGCCCCCCAGTGGAGGGTGCCTCCACCGGTTCCAATGGAGGGGAGGCCGTACAAGGGCTCGTCGTTGCCCAGGGCGCCGGCGGACCAGGGCAGGACGCGCGCGGTCTCGCCGTCTGAGGCGCGCCAGGTCACCGGGTCCACGTTCACGCCGGCGACGATGGCTCCCCGCTGGTAGTACCGGATTTCGTCCTGCTTGATGGCGAAATCTTCTTGAGTGTAGTCCTGGCCCTTGTCCAGTCCCAGAACCTTCAGGCCGGCTTTAGTCAGTTGTTCGGCCAGGATTCCACCAGTGGACCCCATGCCGACGATGATGGCGTCGAAGTTCTCGCTCATTGTGCTCCTCCAATACGGGAGTAAAGATCCTTGATGGTCAGCATCGGAATGGTCCGCGTGTTGAAGTCCGGCGCCATCTGCTCAGCCGTGTACCCCCACTGGGCGCCCGGGAAACCGACTAGCTCCCAGCCGACCAGCCCGCGATTGCCGCCGTAGGCCGGGTCCCCAAAGAAGCCCTGCACCGTGTGTTCCCGGACGATGCGGAAGAACTGGCCGGCGAAGTCCGAAGGATCCCTTTCGCTCAGCTCAGCCAACTGGCGGACCACCTCTTCCTGCTGCTCGTCGGACAGCTCGTGGAACCGTCCTTCGGTAACGCCCGCTGTGAAATCCGCCAATGCGATCAGTCCGCTGCGATACACGGGCTGCAGCTCCCGAAGGAACCCACCAAGAGCTTTGTCAATGTATTCCGTTACTCCTGCTTCCCTGGAACCGGGCGAACCGGGTTCGGACGGGATGATGTGAGCCGCAAGGGCATCGATCACGGACGCCTCCTCAGGGTTGAGGAACGTCAACGGAAAGTCGAGCACAAACTTCGACGCCATCTACGCCGTCCTCCTATACCTGCGCGCCGAGGCGCAACTTCTTGCGTTCCTCTACGAGGGGGCGCAGGAACTCAATGCTGGACCGCGCGTCCTCATCCGGTTCAATTCCACGCTGGTGGAAGCCGGTTTCCATGGTCAGGTATCCGTCGAAATTGATGTCGAGCATTGCGTCCACCAGCGCCGGCCAGTCGCCGATGCCTTTACCAGGCGGCAGCCGGTCGTTGTCGGAGATGTGAATGTGCTTCAGGTTTTTCCCCATTTTGTAGACGTAGTCGGTGTTGACTTCGCGGCGGTACATGACGTGGAAGGTGTCGAACATCAGCTTCACGTTGTCCCGGTTGACGTCCTCCATCAGCTCGATGGCGTCGTCGGCGCTTTCACACAAGTTCGTGTCGTGCGAGGTCGGTTCGATCACCAAGGTCACGCCCGTGTGCGCGATCCGGTCCGCGATCTCCGTGAGGCATTCACGGGTCCACGCCCAGGCCTGCCTGCGGCTGGTGCCGAAGATCATCCAACCCGGCAGGTAGATCAAGGTCTTGCCGCCCCACTGGGCAGTGAGTTCGGCCAGCTCGACGTAGTGTTCGATGGTGGCGCGGCGTTCCTCAATGTAGGGCGAGGCCGGGTTGTTTCCCGGGCCGCCGGACGGAGCGGGCAACATGCTGGAAAGCGACAGACCGTGTTCGTCGAGGAGATCCTTGATCTCAGCCCGCCGTTCGGCTCCCAGGTAGGCCGGGTAGGCGTGCGGGGCTGCACCGCCGATCTCAATGCCGTCGTAGCCCATTTTGGCGATCCGCTTGATGGTCTCCTCCAGCGTGTAGGAGGGGACCCAGACGAAGAAGCTGGAATAGGCCCAGGTGTTGTACGAAATTTTCATTACGGTTCCTTTTCTTGGCAGTCAGGGGTTTACTGGGGTGCTTTGCCCAGGTACTGGTCCACGTTGGTTTGGTCGATAAGGGTGGAGTCGAGCTTGATGCGCGGCTCGACGGGCTCGCCGGCGCAGAGCTTGGCTGCGGCAATAGTGGATTCCTTGACCACGAGCGGGTAGCCGACGGTGGCTGCATAGCTTCCGTCCTTGACCAGATCCAGCGCTTCGGCCTCTCCGTCGATGCCGAACACCTTGATTTCGCCTTCGCGGCCGGCTTCCTTGATCGCTTGGATGGCGCCGAAGGCCATCTGGTCGTTGTGTGCGTAGACTGCCTGGATCTTGCCTGTTCCGAAGCGCTGCAGGAGGTCCTCCATGACCTTCAAACCTGTGGCGCGGTCGTAGTTTGCGGTCTGGGACGCGATGACCTCGACGTTTGATCCTTCAAGTCCCTTGCGGAATCCGGCCGCCCGGGCGATTGTCGGGGATGCGCCAAGGCTTCCAGAGAGTTCCACGACGCTGCCGGTTCCGCCAAGGGCCTCCGCCACGGCCTTGCCATCGACCACTCCGGCTTCCTCGTTGTCCGAGCCGATGTAGGTGGAGACTTCTGCGTTGACCTGGCGGTCGGCGGCGATGACTTTGATGCCGGCTGCCGTGGCCTGTTTCGCAACTCCTGCCAGCGCGTTCGCATCCTGGGGCGAAAGGATGAGCACCTTGATTCCCTGGGCGATCATCTCTGACACCTGGTTTGACTGGTTGGTCGCATCCCCGCGCCCGTCACTGACGGTCACGTTCATTTTTGGGAAGAAGGCTTTTGCGAATTCAGGAATCTGCTGCGTTGATTTCGCTCCGTAGGGGAAGGAAGCGCTGCTCCAGGAGACGCCGACCTTACACTCAATGCCCGCCGGATCAGCCTTCAACTCGAGCTGCCCTTGGCAGGTATCACCGCAGTAGATGCTCGGAGCAAGCTTGTCGCCGACGGCTTCGTTTGAAGATGTCGCGGTGGCTTGGCCGGTGCAGGCGGTAAGTAGAGTCGCTGCGACTCCTGCGGCGGCCATGGCGGCAAAAGACCGGGTGCGCTGTTTTGTGGCGTGCGTCATTGCATTTTTCACTTTCGTTGTAGTGGTAGTGGGACTGCGTTTGGAATGGGATGAACTCAGCGGGGCGACGTCTGTTCAGCGGGTGAGGATTCGTCCCGCTCAGGGAAGTGCGGACTTGCTGAAGACGTGGGGATGGCGGGTTGTTGGGTGGTGGCCGCCTTCGGGGAGTCAGTGCGCCGCTCTTTGAACCGCTTCACGGTTGCTTTGGCGGCGACCAGGACGGCTATGACGATGACCGCTCCCTTAACCACTTGCTGGTCGAACGGGGAGATCCCGAGAAGATTCATGACGTTGGACAAGATGGCCAGCAGGATGGCCCCGAACACGGTTCCAACAGCACCGCCGATGCCACCCATGAGGCTGGTTCCGCCGATGACGACGGCGGTGATCGCATCCAGGTTGGACAGGCTGCCGGCCGTCGGATCTCCGACGCCGAGGCGGGCCGCGGTCATGACTCCGGCCAGGCCGGCACACAACCCGCTGATTGAATAGGCCAGAATGACGGTGCGGGTGGTCCGGACTCCCGAAAGGCGCGCGGCTTCTATGCTGCCGCCGATGGCGTAGATGTACCGTCCGAAGGCAAGGTAGCGCAGGACAAGGATTCCGGCGGCGGCGATCAACAGGAACACGATGAACGGCCCGGGTACGCCCAGGAAGCTGCCGCTTCCGATGAAGTTGAAGAATGGTTCACGGTTGGAGAACTGCCGGGGTCCTCCGTCCGTGAGGCGGAGCGAAAGCCCCTGGATGGCCACCATGGTGGCCAGGGTCATGATGAACGGCTGCACCTTTAGAACTGCAACGCCGATACCGTTGATGATGCCTGCAACCACCCCCACAAGCATGCCCGCAACAATGGCCAATGGAACGATCAGGCCGTTGTTGATCAGGATCGCGGTGGTAACGCCGGATAGGGCGAGGATGGAACCAACCGAAAGGTCAATTCCCCCAGTGAGGATGACGAACGTCATGCCGACCGCAATGATCCCCACAATTGCTGACTGGCGGCCGACATTGAGCAAGTTGCTGGGCTGGAAGAACGAGGGGACCAATAGGGCCACGGCGGCGACCATAACCAGCAGGATGATGATCGGCAGCAGGTTACTGCGCAGTTTCAGGGACAGGCTTTTGGCCCAGGGCTCCGTTGGCGCTTGGGTTGTCACTTCTATTTACCTCCGACGGCGTAAAACATGATTTGTTCTTCTGTGGCTGTGGCGCCTTCGAGTTCGGCCGCAACCTCGCCGTGGTACATGACCAGAATGCGATTGCTAAGGGCCAGGACCTCGGGCAGTTCCGAGGAGATGACTATGATGGCCAGGCCTTGACGGCACAGTTCGTGGATCAATTCGTAGATTTCCTGCTTGGCACCGATATCGATGCCGCGGGTGGGCTCATCAAGGATGAGGACGTCCACACCGGCTTCCAGCCACTTCGCCAGTACAACCTTCTGCTGGTTTCCGCCCGAAAGTGTCGCCACGGGCGAGGACACGTCCGGGAGTTTAATCCGCAGTTTGTCGACGTAGCCCTTCGCCAGGCTCCGGTCCCGGCTGGGCGAGGCCGTGGCTGTGCGGTTCTTGAGCATGCTGACAAGGGGGATGTTCATGGCGGTGGACAAGGCGGTGAACAGTCCTTGGGTTTTCCGCTCTTCGGGCACGAGGCCGATCCCGGCGTCGATGGCCTGAAGTGGCTTTCCGGCTTTCAGTTTCCGGCCCTTAACGATGACTTCGCCGCTGGTGTAGGGATCGGCGCCGTAGATCGCCCGTGCCAGTTCCGTACGTCCTGCGCCTCTGAGGCCGGCCACACCGACTACTTCTCCAGATCGAACATTGAAGGAAATGTCGTTCAGGACGCCTTCGCGGGTCAGGTTCTTGACTTCGAGAGCGGTCTCTCCCAGCGTTCCCGAGACTTCACGCTCCCCGCGAGTGAAGTTTCTGCCCACCATTTTCGAGACGAGGTCGTCGTGATCGGTCTCTGAGATCTTTCCGGCGCCGGTGAGTTTGCCGTCTTTCAGGACTATGTAGCGGTCGGCCAGGTCGAAGACTTCCTCCAGGCGGTGAGATACAAAGATGATGCTGACGCCGCGTTCCTTTAGACCGTGGACCAGCTGCAGAAGATGGTCTACATCGTCACCGCCGAGCACAGCGGTGGGTTCATCCAGAATGAGAACCTGGGCGTTGCGGTGGAGCGATTTGGCGATCTCCAGCATCTGCTTCTCGGCCACACTCAACTCACGCACCTTAAGGTTGACGTCGACGTTGAGTCCAAGGCTTCCCAGGAAATCCCGGGCTTCGCGCTTTGCGGCCTTCCAGTCGATGACGCCTTTGCGCGGGTATGCACCGAACACCAGGTTTTCCGCGACCGTGAGGTCCGGGAAAAGATTTAGCTCCTGGTAGACGGTGGCGATGCCGTGTGCTTCAGAGTCTTTGGGGCCGTGGATCTGGACAGGTTTTCCATTCATCTTCACCTCACCTGTGTCGGGCTGGTGGGCTCCGGAAAGGATACGGATCAGCGTGGACTTGCCGGCACCGTTCTCGCCGATGAGGGCCAGAACCTGGCCTGGATGAAGTTCGAAACTTACGTCGTGGAGGGCCTGGACGCCTAGGAAGTGCTTGGAAAGATTTTGAACGGCTAAACGTGGGGCCATTTCACACCTCCGTGGGCCGTTGGATGGTGTAGACGACTGCGTCTATCATCGAATAGGTCATGAGTTCACCCTAAAAGAGCTCGATAACTGAAAAAAACTGCCTGATTAATTTTATTTTCGACATAATTACAACGAAAAATGGAGCGTGCCTGTGGGATCCTTATGGACGGAAGTCGGCCTCCTGCATCAGGATCCGAACCTGGCGCCAGATGCTGTGGCTGCGCGCAGCGTCGTTGCCCGGTTGATAGCCGATGACGAACAAGTGACGCGAACGGATCTGGTTAAAGCCACTGGGCTCGCCCGCTCTACCATCGAGAACCACCTCAGCACCTTGCTGGAATACGGGCTGATTGAAGACGCCGGACCTGGCCCGCAGGGCAGCCGGGGGCGGCCCGCCCAGGCTTTTCGGGTCAGCCCCGGCAAGGGCGTGGTCCTCGTGGCCGACGTTTCCTCGCGCACCACCAGGTTGGCTGTTACCACCTTGGACAAGCAGGTCGTTTCGCGTGGCGAAATCAACATGGAAGTCACCGTCGGTCCTGACCAGCTGCTGGGCGAGATAGCATCGGCCTTCGAGGCCATGCTCGCGGAAGGCGGTCTGGGTGCGCAGGATGTTCTCGTCATTTCGGTCGGCCTGCCAGGACCCGTTGATGCCAAGCTTGGAATGGCCGTTCGCCCTCCGCTGATGCCGGGCTGGGACGGTTTCGGGGTCTGCGGCTACTTTGCTCGTCATTTCCGATGCGATGTGATCGTGGATAATGACGTTCACTTGATGGCCCTCGGCGAGGCCCGCTCGTATCGGGGTGAGCATTTGCCTCTCCTGATGATCAGTATCGGCACAGGAGTGGGCGGAGGGTTTGTAAGCGAGAGTGGCCATCTTCTCCACGGAGCCGACGGCGCGGCTGCTGACATCGGCCACAGCAAAGTACCTGACATGAAGGACCTGCTTTGCCGCTGCGGCAGCCACGGCTGCCTGGAGGCGGTGGCGTCAATCAGTGCAATGGCTGCGCGTGTGTCAGCCGTACGCCACGAGGACGTAAGGGAGGAGCAACTTTTTGAACTGCTCGTACGGGGTGACCCCGCAACCGTAAGCGTGGTGCGGGACAGTGCAACCCTTGTTGGGCAGGTTGTTGCCGATTTGGTGAACTTCTGTAATCCGGCCCGCATTGTCCTGGGAGGTGCGATCACGCAATGCACCGAAGACATACTTGCCCAAGTCCGGAGCGTCGTTTACCAGCAGGCACAACCCCTGGCGACACGCAATCTGTCCCTGGTGCACAGCACTTTGGGTAACGAAGCGGGCCTGATTGGGGGGATGATCTCGGGAATCGAACAGGTGCTGTCCCCGCGAGGGATCGCATACCACACCCGCCCAGCCGGCTCGACGATGCAGCCGCTTGGACTTTAGCCGGCGCTGGGCGAGAATTTCGAGGGCTGGACGAGAGGTCAAGCGGAAGTGAGTCTGCAATACAGCCAGGCATACTTCGCTCCTTCATCCTTGAATGGGTCAGTTGTAAAGTCACGGCTCCGTAAACGTTTACGGAGCGATCGTAAGCGTTTACGAGATGGGGTGTCAAACCTCACATGCGCCGGGTCGCAATGTGCATAGCACGCCGCTGGCAGACCGAAGGACCTGAACGTACATTGCCGGTGGCCCGTTGGGATCTGGGGGCGCCTGCCGCCCTCAGGGTCGCTGATTTCAGTTTTCCCAGTCTCCGTGTAGTCGGGAAAGGACCCGGGGTGAGTCGCTGGAAACAACAAAGGCTTGGTCGCCAGGGGCGGGGCATTCATTTAGCCAAACAATGAGGAATCCTGGTCTACGAACACAACGATCTTGCCGCGGGTGTGCCCCTCCATTTTGGATTGGAAGGCGTTGCCGCCTTTTCCAGCGGGACGAACCCTGCAACTTTCACCCGCATTTTGCGGCTGTCCACCGGGCCCGCGAGTTCCTGCAAGTCCGCTGCCACTGGGTCGACCCACATCGAGTCGCCGCCATGCGGTTCCACTTCACTTTCAGCATGGAGGCGTGCCGTCCTCCGCCGGTCAGGACGGCCTGGGTGGACTCGAGGTTTCTGCCCACGAAGACGGCCCCGACGTCCACACCGTCAGTGCGCAGCGCGCGGACGCGGTCCGCGAGCCGTCCCCGTAGGCCACCGGTTAGGCGCCCAGGGAGCGGAGGAATTTGTGGTTCCTCTCCGATGCGGTTGCGGTGACGCGGGCGCCAAGGGCCACGGCGATCTGAATGCCAAGCGAGCCTTCGCCGCCGGAACCGCCGGAACCGCCGTGGATCAGGACCGTCTCGCCGGCCTTCAGGCCCAGCCGGTTAAGCACCTGGAAGGCGGTGAGCCCGGCCGCGGCAGGCCAACGCTGTGGGTACTTTTGATCTCCGCATTTCGACGTATGCGTCCGAGTCGCAGCCCGGTCGATGCCCTCATCGGCCGTGCCTCTCATGTGCAATCCCGATAATTCGGCCACCCGCCGGGAAAGCGCCAGTTGAGTTCGATAGTACCTGTGCAGCTACCCAGGAACTTCAGCCTTCGCTGCCCGGGAGGCCTGCATCCACTCGCTCAGCCACGGGGCGCGGACGGCGGACGTGATCCGGCAGTCGGCCACGAAGGTTCCCTGGGCGCCGGCGTCGATCCACGCCTGCAGGGCTGACAAGTCCGCAAGAGACCGGATGACCGCCGACTCTGCACCCAACGCGCGGGCAACACCGCTGAAGTCCACCTCGGGGATCAGCATGGGCTTTTCGGTCAGGCCCTGGGAGCCGTACTGGTGGATTTCGGCTCCATAGGCGGCATCGTTGTAGATCACCACAATCGCGCTTCGGGCCGCACCGATCAGCGATTCGAGGTCGGCCAGGCCCATCAGGAAACCACCGTCGCCGGAGGCCAGCACCAGGGTGCGGCCGTCCTCCACGGCACGGGCTGCCCCGACGGCGCTCGCAAGTCCCAGCCCGATGGACTGGAACGCGGTGCCCACCATCACCAGGTCCTGCGGCCGCGGGATGTTCCAGTACATGGGTGCCCAGCCGATGAAGTGCCCGCCGTCCTGGACCACCGTGCGGCGTTCCGGCAGCACGGCGTCCAGCGCGGTGGCAAGGGCGCGCGGGTCCAGCCGCCCGTCCGGGGTCTCCTCAGAGCCCGGGTGGTGCCCCGGGCCGACGGCCAGACGCCGAGAGGCTTCCGCCCGCCAGCCTTCCGCCGCAGCCTCGCCATCAAGCAATGACAGTAGGCGTGCCGCAGCCGTCTTCGCGTCCGCGCTGACGAACAGGTCCACCCGCGGGTGCGTCGGCTGCAGGCCGGCGTCGATCTGGATGACCGTGCTGTCCGGGCCGAGCAGGTGCCCGAACCGCATGGTGAACGGGCTCAGGCTCGCCCCGGCCACCAGGACCACGTCCGCCTCGCCCATGAGCCCGGCCGCGGTGTCGGGGCCGAAACCGCCGGCCACGCCCAGGTACCCCTCGCCGTTGAGGAGGTTGAGCGCAAGGGCGGTTCCGGCGGTCAGTGCGCCGAGCCGGTCGGCGAGCTCGCGGAGCTCCGGGCCGGCACCGGCGAGGTGCGCACCGCGGCCGGCCAGGATCAGCGGCCGCCTGGCACCGGCGAGCAGGCGGACAATCTGCCCAAGGCCGCCGTCGACGTCGTCCGTCACCTTCGGGGCGAGCGGCACCGGAAGCTCCTCGTCCCCAGCCTCGATAGCCGCGAGGTCGTAGGGAATGGCAAGCACGACGGCGGTGCGCCGGGTGAGTGCGTACTCCACCGCCTGCCGGGTGATGGCGCCGGCGGCGTCGCGGGTGACGGTGAAAGTGGCCGCGCCGAGGCCGGCGGCGATGGCCGCCTGGTCCACGTCCCAGGGCCGGGCGCCGGAGGTGGGGGCGTCCCCGGTGACCAGCACCACGGGGATCTGCGCCTGGACGGCCTCCGCGAGGGCGGTGAGCGCGTTGGTGTACCCGGGGCCGTAGGTGGTGGTGCCCGCGGCGAGCCGTCCCGAGGTGCGGTAGTACGCGTCGGCCGCGGCGATGGCGGCACCCTCGTGCCGGACGGGCGTGAAGCGGAGGCCCTGCTTCTCCGCGGCGTCCAGGAAGTAGACGTTGCCGTTGCCCATGACGCCGAAGACGTCGCTGACATAGCTGCTGAGAACCTGTGCCACGCGGCCGGAGACGGTGAGAGTAGTCATGCAGGAAGCGTGGGGCCTGAATCCCACATTTGCAATACCCATGGATACTGCTGGGACTTTTGGCAGCATAAAGCGGGAGAAGTGACAAAATGCCCAAATGTGGTGCACGTCACCCGCACTTAGTCCGCTGGGCGGGATTCCTGCTCGGACAGCCGGCTGATGAGCCCGTCGTAGCGTGGCGGCATGAGTTCCATGACGGAGATGGCGGTGCTGGTCCGCTGGATCCCGTCGATCTCCAGGATCTGGTTGGTGATGCGGTAGAGGTCGGCGGTGCCGCGGGCCACTACTTTGGCCATGAGATCCGCGTCCCCGGTGGTGGCGTGCACCTCGATGACCTCCGGGATGGCGGCGAGCCCGCTTTCCACCGAGCCAAACCGCGTCTGGCTGATTTCCAGCGAGAGGAAGGCCATCAGTTCGTAGCCGAGTGCGGCGGGGTCCAGCCTGCGGCTGAAGGAGCGGAGGGCGCCGCTGCGTTCCAGCCGTGCCAGCCGGGCGTGGACGGTGTTGCGTGCGACGCCGAGTGTCCGGGAGAGTGCCAGGGCGCTGGCTTCGGGATCCTTGTCCAGCGCAAGGATGATCCGGCCGTCGAGCGAATCAAGGGTGCGAGAGTTCGCGATGGTCATATTTTCACCCGTGTTACTAGAAGTTGAGCAGAAGTCCCAATGGCTAGAGCGTATCTTGCAATGTGGGCCGGGTCACTTCCATAGTCAGTCCTCATGACCGCTGAACAACTCTTGGCCGCTCCCGCCACTGCGCTGCCCACCCTTCGTGGCGCCGTCACCGGCCTTCCGTCCTACGTCCCGGGCCGGCGCAGCGCCGGCCCGGACATTGCAGCCCTCGCCAGCAACGAAAGCCATTACGAGCCGCTGCCCGCAGCCATCACTGCGGTGGCCGAGGCGGCGGGCAGGATGAACCGCTACCCGGACATGGCCGCCGTCGAACTCCGCGAACGGATCGCCCGGCACCTGGGCGTCACCGCCGAAGAGGTTGCCGTGGGACCCGGCAGCGTGGGCGTCCTCCAGCAGATCATCACCGGACTGTGCGACGCCGGGGACGAAGTGATTTTCGCGTGGCGCTCGTTTGAGGCCTACCCCATCCTGGTAGAGCTGGCGGGCGCCCGGCCGGTCCGCATCCCGCTGGATCATCTCGAGGGCCACGACCTCGATGCCATGGCCGCCGCCGTCACCGACCGCACCAAGGTCATCCTGCTCTGCACCCCCAACAACCCCACCGGCGTTCCGATCAGCCACAGCCACCTTGAGGCCTTCCTGGGTGCTGTCCGCTCCGACATCCTCGTGGTGATCGACGAGGCCTACGTGGAGTACGCCGAGGCGGCCAGCGGCCCCGATTCCCTGGCGCTCTACCGCCGTTACCCCAACGTCTGCATCCTGCGCACCTTCTCCAAGGCCTACGGGCTCGCCGGCCTGCGCGTGGGATACGCCGTGGCGTCGCCGGCCATCGCCGAGGGGTTGCGCCGGACCGCCCTGCCCTTCGCCGTGAGCGCGCTGGCCCAGAAGGCGGCCGTCGCATCGCTGGACGCGGGGGAGGAGATGGAAGTGCGGGTCGCCGCCGTTCGGCAGGAGCGTGCACGGATGGCCGCGGAGCTTGAAGCCCAGGGTTGGAAGCTGCAGCCGAGCCAGGGCAACTTCCTGTGGATCCGTGCCGGTGAGGACCTCCTGGTGCGGCTCGTGGAGGCGTTCAATGGCGCGGGCATCATGGTCCGGGCGTACCAGGGCGACGGCGTTCGGATCACTGTTGCCGATGCCGCCTCCAACGACCGCGTGCTCCGGATCCTGGCAGCCCACGCGTCCTGAACTTTTCTCCCCAACAGTTACCAACAACTAAGAGGAATCCCCATGGAACAACAGACAAAGACGTCTGCCCGCGCCCTCGGCGCGGCCCTCAAACCCCGCCAGCTCACGATGATGGGACTGGGCAGCGCCATCGGCGCCGGCCTGTTCATCGGATCCGGCGCCGGCATCCAGGCTGCCGGCCCGGCCGTACTGATCTCGTACCTCGTGGCCGGCACCCTGATCATCCTGGTGATGTGGGCGCTTGGCGAGATGGCCGCGGCCAACCCGGACAGCGGCGCCTTCTCCGTATATACCGCCAAGGCCTACGGTCCGGTGGCCGGCGCTACGGTCGGCTGGCTGTGGTGGATCCAGCTGGTGGTGGTCATCGCCGCCGAAGCGCTGGGGGCGGCAGGCCTGCTGGCCACCATCTTCCCGGCGCTGCCGGTGTGGCTGATGGCCTTCGTGTTCATCGTGGTGCTCACGGCTGTGAACCTGACAAGCGTGAAGAACTTCGGCGAGTTCGAGTTCTGGTTCGCGCTGCTCAAGGTGGCGGCCATCGTCGTGTTCCTGCTGGTGGGCTTCGCGCTGCTCTTCGGCTTGGTACCGGGCGTGACGTCGCCGGGCCTGTCCAACTTCATGGGCGAGGGCTTCGCGCCGAGCGGTTTTGCCGGTATAGCCACGGCACTGTTTGTGGTGGCGTTCGCGTTTGGCGGCACCGAGATCGTGTCCGTGGCGGCAGCTGAGACCGCTGAGCCGGCCCGGAGCGTGAAGAAGGCTGTCCGGACGGTGCTGTGGCGCATCCTGGTGTTCTACATCGGTGCCATCTTCATCATCGCGGCCGTGGTTCCGGTTGGTTCGGAGGGGCTGAAGAGCCCGTTCGCCGCGGTGCTGGAGGCTGCCGGCATGCCCGGTGCAGCCACGGCCATCACCCTGGTGGCTGTGGCAGCACTGCTGTCAGCGTTGAACGCCAACCTCTACGGTGCCTCCCGGATGGCCTACTCCCTCGCCGAGCGGGGCGAAGCACCTCGCGTGCTTGCTGCGGTGTCCAAGGCACGGGTTCCGGTGGTCGCAGTCCTGGCGAGCGTCGCCTTCGGCGTTGCCACGGTGGTGCTGGAGCTGATGTTCCCTGAGATGGTCCTTGGCGTCCTGCTGAACATCGTGGGTTCGACGTGCCTGCTGGTCTGGACGTCTGCGCTCCTGGCCCAGCTCGCGCTGCGCCTCCGCGCTGACCGCGAGGGGACGGAGCTTCCGCTGCGGATGCCCGGCTTCCCGTGGCTCACAGGGTTCGGCCTGCTCATCCTCGCGGCGATCTTCACGGTGGGCTTCATCGGCGAGGATTCCCGTCCCCAGCTCCTGAGTACGTTCGGACTCGTGGCGCTGCTGGCGGTGGCTAACTGGTTGAACCAGCGAAAGCGGAGGGTCGCGCCTGTTGAAGCGTCGGAGGACGCCAAGCAGCCGGTGCTCATCGACTGAATAATCCGCTTTGACCCGGCTTGCGGGATCAGAGCCCACGAAGGGCGCGTCCGGCCTTGGCCGGGCACGCCCTTCGGTGTAAATGCGGGGCATCGTTCCAGGAGCGTGGGGAAAGCATCAGGGGTGGCATGCACCGTGTGCATGCCACCCCTGAAAGCGCAGTCCTGGTTAGTGCGCTTCTGCGTCGAGGTCTGTCTCCAAAAGCGCAACCAAGCGATTGAGGGCCTGATCCGATCCAGGCCCATCAGCACGAAGTACGACGACGTCGCCGTAGGAAGCGCCGAGGCTCATCAGGGAGAGGATGCTGGCCGCATCGAGTGCTTCGTCGGGGCTCGCACCTTCGGAGGCGATGGTGACCTCCAGTCCGAGTTGGCTGACCGCTTCAGCGAAAACTGATGCGGGGCGTGCGTGGAGGCCCACGCGGCTGGCGATCGTTGCGGTACGTTCGGGCATTTGATTCCTTGTTTCGGAGTTCGGGTGGGGTTAGCGAGGAGGGCCGGGAGAGTGCCGCTATGCGGCGGGACTCTTTTGTTCGGTTTCGCTCTTTTCGGCTTCCTTGACTTCCGCGAGCCAGGCATCACGCCTCGCGCCCGGGACCCATCCGGTATTGACAACACGCCGTTGGAAGACGATGGCGGCTGCAACGAGGACGGTGGCAATAAGGATGCAAAGCACGGCGCCGAGTGCGGGGCCGCCGGTCAGGCTGACGCCGATGAGGGTGCCAAACCAGCCGAAGTCGGCGTCACCGAAGGTGCTGTTTGCGAGTCCGAACTGGCCCAAAACGAGAAGCAGGATGGCGGGCAGGATGGTGATGATAATGCCGTTCACGAAACCGCCGAGCATGGCTCCCCGGCGCCCGCCGGTTGCGTTGCCGTACACACCGGCGCCGCCGCCCGTGAAGAAGTGCGGCACCATTCCGGGAAGGATCAGGGCCAGTCCGAAGGCGGGGTTCAGCCAGAGAGCAAGAATGCCGAGGGCGATCAGGCCGCCGGTGAAGGAGCTCAGGAAGCCGATGAGCACGGCGTTGGCGCCGAACGGGAAAACGATGGGGATATCTAGGGCCGCTTTGGCTCCTGGGACCACCTTGGCTGCAATGCCCTGGAAGGCCGGAACGAGCTCGCCCAAAACAGTCCGGACGCCATAGAGGATGACGGCCACACCGACGCCGAACAGCAGCGCCTGTTCGAAGCCCGCCATGATGAAGGCTCCCGCGTCAGGGGCGTCAAAGATTGCCAGCGCTTCGGAAAGCGGAAGGGCGATCAGACCCCAGATGGCGAAAACCATGTAAATGAGGACCATGGACAGCGACGTGGCCACCATGGAGTCGCGGAGGAACTTCAGCCCCTGGGGAAACTGGATGTCTTCGGCTGACTTGCTGCGCTTGCCCGCGGCCTGTCCGACTGCGCCCGCTGCGATGTAACCCAAAGAACCGAAGTGGCCGATTGCGATGGTGTCATTGCCGGTGATCTTCTTTGTCCACGGGTGGAGGAATGCTGGCATGACCACCATGATCACGCCCAGCAGGACAGCTCCGAGGAGAACCACCAGCCAGTCAAGGCCTTCTCCCAGGCCAACGGACAGGATCACGGTGAGCATGGTGGCCATGAACACCATGTGGTGACCTGTCAGGAAGACGTACTTCAACGGAGTGAAGCGCGCCAGTACCAGCATGATGAGGAAGCCAAGGGTCAGGACGTATGCGCTCTGGGCGCCGAACTGTTCCTGGGCCATTGCAGTAATGACCTCGTTCGTCGGGATGACACCCTGGGCGCCGGTAACGGTGAGGATCAGTTGACCGAGGGGATCAAGTGATCCGGTGACGACGGTGGCGCCCACGCCAAGGATGAAGAAGCCCAAGGTTGCCTTGAGCGCACCTCCGATGACCTGGCCCGAGTTGCGCCGCAATGCGATCAGGCCTGCTGCGGTGATGATGCCGATCAGGTACGCGGGCACATTGAGAATTTGCTGCCCTATGAAATTCAGTACTACTACGAGCCAGTCCATGCCGTAGGCACTCCCTTATTGCTGAAAAGTTGATTGGTCTTGTGTTCTTGCAGGTGGCGGAACCACCGGCAGTGACTATCGGACAGCGGCAGATAGTTTCTTGTGGATTTCATCGAGGTCAAAGAAGTTCTCGATAACGATGACTTCTGCGGGGACGTCGCCAATTTCAGGTGCGAGCTCCTCGGAAGTCAGCACGACGTCCGCCGTTTGGGCGGCACCGCGGGCCACCCCAATGTCAGCGGCCTCAATATCGGCCTCGATGCCGAGATCCTGGAGAACCTTTTCTGCGTTCATTTTCAAGAGCACTGATGTCCCAATGCCCATTCCACATACAGCGACGATCTTCATGGTTCGTTGCCTTTCAATTCAGGGGTGATGTTGGAGTTGCTTATTTCGGTGAGGCGGCGCGTGCCAGGAGGGAGCGAACTTCTTCCGGACTCGCCGCGGCGTCAAGGCCACAACGGGTGGCCGGATTCGAAAGGATTCCGGCGACCGCCCTGAGGACTTCGATGTGGGCAGTGTGGTCAAGGGCTGCCAGGCCGATGACCAGGGAGACGGGGTCGTTGGATTTGTGCCCGAACTCCACAGGGGAGGCCAAGCTGACCCAGCTGAGCCCTCCCTTTTTGACGGATTCGGAGGGGCGTGCGTGGGCGAGGGCGACTCCGGGGGCGATGACGATGTAGGGGCCGTGCTCTTCGACGGCCTCGATCATCTGTTCGGTGTAGTCCTCTGTTGTGACTCCGCCTGCCACCAGGCCATCTCCGGCACAGCGGATGGCTTCCCTCCAGTCGGAAGCGGCGACATTGGTGGCGATGGACGAGAGTTCTTCAGCGAGGTTTAAAGCCACGGGGGATCCTTCAGGTAACGGATCACATCACGACGATGTGAGGTATATCACCGTAGCAAGGGTTAGTGGCTTAAGTCTATTAGTAGACCAAAGTATTTTGTTGACGGGCCTTCTTAGCCGGATGCCAGGACAAGAGAGTTGGCTCCGCTGTGGGTAAGCCGGCTGATTCTGTCGGGTGCGAAGAGTGTGTCCTGGGCAAGCAGCGATGCTCCGGTCAGGCCGGCCACATCTCCAAGGCCGGAGCGTTCGACGACAAGCTCCTGGGTGGCGAATTCACGCGCACCGGCGAAGATGGCCTCGCGGATGGGTCTGAGGAAGGGTTCGCCCGCTGCGGCGAGACTTCCGCCGATAATGACGGCCTCGGGATTGATCAGTCCAACGATGTCGGCCAGCGTCTGACCAAGGGCGGTTCCCGTTTCCTCCAGGAGGGTCAGGGTCCGGTGGTCCCCGTTGTTCGCGAGCTCAACAATGTCCGCTCCTGTCCTGACTTTGTAGCCGCGGGCCACTAGTTCGGCGCGTATCACCGCTCCGCTGGCTACGGTTTCTAGCCGTTGGAGACGCCCGCCACCGATTCGGGGTCGGCTCAGGTCGCCGGCTCCTCCCCGCGCGCCGCGGTACACGGCCCCGTCCAGCACGAACCCCAGCCCGATCCCGATGCCGGCTTTCACGCCCACGATGTCCCGGTATCCCACCCTGCCCCGCCTTGCTTCCGCCAGGGCCATGGTGTTTACGTCCCGGTCAACTGCCAGAACGGCATGTCCATATCTGCTTGCGAAGTAGTCGCGGACAGCCACGCCGTCCCATTGCTTATCGACTTGCGGTGATGCCAGGCATCCGGTTGTGACATCCACGGGCCCGGGGACGCCGACGCCGATCCCCACGACGTCAGCCCTGGTCTTCCCCAGGCGGAGCAGCATGTGGTCGAAAACCTGGCCTGCCCATTCGAAAATCTCAGCAGGCCCCTGGCTTGGCCCGATGTCTGCCTCGTCAACGCTGAGGATGGTGGAGACCAGGTCCGTGATGGCCACCATGCTGTGTGAGCCGCTGATATCAAGGGCCAGAAGCACGCCGGAATCCGGCTTGACCGCGAATGTTTCGGGTGGGCGTCCGCCGCGGGAGTCCAGTTGACCTACGCTCATGATGATGGAGGCGTTCAGTAGCTCTTCGAGCCGCCGGGCAAGGGTGATACGCGACCACCCCAGCCGCTCCAGAAGGTCATTCCTTGTAGTTGCCTGGCCGGACCTGATCAGGTCCAGGACAACGCCCGATCCTGTCGAAAGTGATTGTGCCATTCCAACCTCTCGTTTGATCGCCACGCAGGAATACGAGCGGATTCCGTTTATGCATACTAGTAACCGAAAGTCTATCGTGACCCGGGACACCTGGCCGTAGTCTGGGGGCCGTGCCTGTGCACGGAGAGCGGCATTGTCCCGTGGTGGAATCTGCATGGAAGGCGGGAGGCGGGACATGTCGGCAGCAGCACGCCTTACGGCGGGAAGTACGACGGCGGAGGCGGGTCGGGAGCGAGCGTCAGGGACATCGCCGGTGCCGAGGGCGATGCGGTGCTGGTTGGACTTGTGGGGCTTCTCGATGGGGTAGGGGATGAAGTAGTCGTAGAGTTGGCCCGGTTGCGGGTTCAGAGCCCACGAAGGGGCGCGTCCGGCTTTGGCCGGGCGCGCCCCTTCGTGAGACAGAGCTATTTGGTTACGTGCACTACCACTGCCTTATCGACGGCTTGTTCCGCTCCTGCGTTGTCGATTCCAGTAACTGTCCAGTTGCTGAGCAACAGCACGGTCTTTCCGGTGTCAGAGTTATAGACGATCTTTTTGAAGCCAAGCGCGGTCAATTCATCGTCGAGTGCTTCCGCATTCATTCCAGCGGCGTTGGCCGGGATAACGGCGGTCGCTGGTGCAGCAGGAGCCGGTGCCGGGGCCGCCACAACGGCAGGAGCAACAGGTTCGGCGGTGACCGTGGCGGTCGCCGTCACTGTTGCCGTTGCAGTGACGGGTGCCGTGGCCGTTTGAGTTACGGTGTGGGTGACGGTCGGAGCTGCTTGCGGTGATCCCGCGCAGCTCGAAAGGGCCAAGCACAGGAGCGCGCCGCTGGCCAGTGTTGTCGTGAGTTTCAAACCTAATTTCCCCTCGTAATGTATTGGCAAATCTGGATGCCCCGTTGCGGCTCGCTGTCCAGTTCGGCACCGAAGCCTCTTCGCGGCGCCGCGATGGGACGGATTGTCTTTGGACCAGCTAGAGTCCGGTGGTGCTCACTCCATATTCGGCCTGCTCAGGGGTGAAACCCTCGTAAAGCAGTTGTTCGACCAAGCCGCTGCGAGAGAAGGAGGTGTAGTCGAGGTAGTCTTTGGCTTTCTTGGCCGCCTGCTCGTTCCAGTCAACCGTTACGCGGTCCACTGCCCAGGTAGAGTCCTCGGCCGAATACTTTTCGTACACCAGCTGCTCAATCAAGCCCGTGCGCGAGAAAGCGGTGTAGTCGAGATAATCAGCAGCTTTACGCAGAGCGTTCTGCTGACTGACCGTCCCCCTCTTGGCAGCGGCTTCAGCCTCAGCCTGGGCCTTGGCGGCAGCGTCGGCTTCGGCTTTTGCCTTGGCCGCTGCATCTGCCTCCGCTTTGGCGGCAGCGTCGGCTTCGGCTTTTGCCTTAGCCGTTGCATCAGCCTCAGCCTTCGCTTTCGCAGCGGCCTCAGCTTCGGCCGCTGCAACAGCGGGGTCCTTTGTGGGAGCTGGGGTGGCAGACGCGGTCTGAGCTGCAGTGGCGACCTTGGGAGTGGAGACGACGGGCGCTGACGAGGGTGCAGAGCCCGCGCGGGCCGAGTTGACGACGATGCTGAGGAGAAAGACAACGCCGGTGACGATGAGGGCTACCTTCTTATGCCTGTCATAACCTTCCAGCGGCAGCCCCTGCTTGTCGCGGGTCTTGTTGGCAAGCACCAAGATGAGGTCAATCAAGGCCCAGATGCCAAGCCCACCAAAGGTGACGAGCTTCAGGATGCCGGTTCCCACCTTGCCAAGGTAGAAGCGGTCAACACCGAAGACACCAAGGAGCAGCGAGAGCAGCCAGGTCACCAGGAACGACTTGTTGCTTACCGGCGGTAGACCATAGCCGTAGTTCGGAGGATAGGGGGCGGTATAGGGTTGCTGGCTCATGAGAGTCCTTCCATAGGACACCTGACCGACGTGCGATAAAAAGCGTGCGGGGTTGGGTGCGGTGATGGACACACATGGAGGAAATCCAGCGTGGAGCGTGGACCGCAGAAGCGGTACACCGAGCCAGCCGACAGAAACAACATTTTCGCTTCCCCCAATAGCGTCAAAGTCATTTCATTAGATCTGAGAAAATGCCGCCTTTTTGGTTTCTGGGAGAAAACTGCGCGAATCCTGATTGTTAGTCGCGAATCTTGACGATTTATTGATGCTTTTTTTGGGCCCTCATTCCAAGCCCTGGTTGGAAATTCGTACGTCGATAGCCGACTGATACTAGCCATCGCAGCCACTATCAGTCCGAGATCGTGGCTGAGGGTTCGCCCTGAGCTAGTCCCATAAACATCGTCCGGTGCAGGATGTCCACGTGCTTCCGGGAGACCTCCACAGCTTCCTCAACACGGCCGGCACGGAGGGCTGCCACAAGCGCGATGTGATCCTGGTTGGACGTGTGCAGCTTCTCGATGGGGTAGGGGATGAAGTAGTCGTAGAGCTCGGCGAGGGTCTCGTGATAAACCTCGACGGCGGAGTCCAGGCATGACGCAGTACCCACCAGTTGATGGAACTGCTCGTCCATCCGGTGGTAGTAGGACCAGTCGGTCGCCTCGGCCATCTCACGAGTCAGCCGCTCCAACTCATCCAGCTGCTCCGGCGAGGCGTTGACGGCCGCATAGTGCGTCACCGCGCATTCGAACAGCAGCCTTCGGTCCACCAGCCGGTTCACCGCCTGGGATTCAGCCGGGGAAGCCGAAAGTTCCGCCAGAACATCCGTAGGCGGCGCATCGGCCACGAAGGTTCCGCCGGCCCGTCCGCGCCGTCGCACTACCACGCCCTGCTCCGCCAGGCTCGCCAAAGCTCGCCGCGCCGTGATCGGGCTGACCGAGAGACCCAAAGCAACGTCCTCCTGGTCCGGCAGCCGCTCACCCGGCTTCAGCAGCCCGAGCGAAATCGCCATCCCGATCCGCATTCGCACGGCATCCATGGCACTGCGACGTTCCATCCCGGACATCCTGCCGGCGCCGAGGGGCGGGGGCTCGACGGTGTCCTCCAGCTGACGGGTCATATCCGCTACTTTACGGCCCACGCACGCACCCCTTCCCTTTATTGGATCATTCTGATCTAATATAACCCGGATCACACCCAATCGCGGAGATTACCCATGCAACGCATCCTTCCCCTCATCGCTGCCCAGGCCCGGCCGCGGCTCATCGGCGAACCCGTCTCGGCCTTCGCCGACGAGGTCAAAGCAGCCCTCCAGGCCCAGCCGCAGAGCGAGCTGGTCGTCTTCCCCGAACTGCACCTCTTCGGCGACGAACAACCTGACCTGCAAAGAACCGAAATACTCCAGGCATCCGCCGAACCCCTGGACGGCCCACGGGTCAAGGAACTCAAGCAACTGGCGAAGGACCTCAACATTTGGCTGGTCCCCGGCAGCGTCTGCGAGCGCGGCCCGGAAGGCCAACTGTTCAACACCCAGCTGGTCCTGTCCCCGGAAGGGGAGCTCGCCGGCTACTACCGGAAGATCTTTCCCTGGCGCCCGTTCGAGCCCTACGACCCCGGCGACAGGTTCACCACCGTGGACCTGCCCGGCATCGGCAGGGTGGGCCTGAACATCTGCTACGACGCCTGGTACCCCGAGGTGTCCCGCCAGCTCGCCTGGATGGGCGCCGAGGTGATCCTTAACGTCGTCAAAACCACGACCCCGGACCGGAAACAGGAACTGATCCTCGCCAAGGCCAACGCCATCGTGAACCAGGTCTTCATGGTCAGCGTCAACTGCGCCGGCCCCACCGGCCAGGGCAAGAGCATCATCGTGGACCCGGAGGGCAACACCCTCGCCGAGGCCCCGGACGATCAACCTCAGCTGCTCACCGCGGAACTGGACCTTGCCGCCGTCGAGCATGTCCGCACGCACGGCACGGAGAACCTCAACCGCCCCTGGTCGCAGTTCCGCGAGGGGGAGCCCGCCGTCGAACTTTCCGTCTACCAAGGCCGCATCAACCCGGCCACCTGGACACCGCCGTCCTACAAGCCCTAAGGAAACACCGTGACAACCACCCTCACCCGCACGCTGAAGCTGCCCTCGCTGGTCCTGTTCGGGCTGGCGTACCTGACCCCCATCATCGTCCTGGGGATCTTCGGCATCATCGCCGAAACCACCGGCGGCGCCGCGCCCGCCGCGTACCTCGTGGCGCTCGTGGCCATGCTGTTCACCGCGCATAGCTACGGGCGGATGGCCATCGCCTACCCCGTGGCCGGCTCCGCCTACACCTACGTCCGCCGCTCCATCGATCCCCGGGTCGGGTTCCTGGTGGGCTGGGCCGTGCTGCTGGACTACCTCTTCCTGCCCATGGTCATCTGGCTCATCGGCGGCTCCTACCTGAGCGCCCAGTTCCCGGGCATCCCCATCGGCGTCTGGATCGTGGGCTTCATCGTGATCACCACGCTGCTGAACATCCTGGGCATCAAGGTGGCGGACAAGGCCAACTACGTGCTGATGGCGTTCCAGCTGCTGGTCCTGGTGTTCTTCGTGGCGCTGGGCATCGGCGGCGTGGTGTCCGCCAACGGCGCCGGGGGACTGGTTAGCGGGCAGCCGTTCTTTAACGACACCGCCAGCTTCGCCACCATCTCCGCCGGCGCGGCGATCGCCGCGTACTCGTTCCTGGGGTTCGACGCCGTCACCACCCTCACCGAGGAGACCATCAACCCGCGCCGCACCGTGCCGCGCGCCATCATGCTGGTGGCTTTGATCGGCGGCGGCATCTTCGTGGCGGTGTCCTATGTGACCCAGCTGGTGCACCCGGGCGGCGTGTTCGAGGACTCGGCCTCCGCGGCCAGTTCCATCGCCCTGCAGATCGGCGGGCAGCTGTTCGGCGCCGTGTTCCTGGCCGGCCTGGTGGTGGCGCAGTTCGCCTCCGGCCTCGCCGCGCAGGCCAGCGCCTCCCGCCTGCTGTACGCGATGGGCCGCGACTCCGTCCTGCCCAAGGCCGTCTTCGGCCGGCTCAGCGAGAAGTTCCACACCCCGGTGGCGAACCTGGTGATTACCGGCATCGTGGGCCTGATCGCCATCTTCCTGGATGTGGCCACGTCGACGTCGTTCATCAACTTTGGTGCCTTCACCGCCTTCACGCTGGTGAACGCCTCGGTGGTGTTCCACTATGTGCGCCAGCGCCGGGCCGGGCAGCAGCTGAATGTGGTGTCCTACGTGGTGGTTCCGGTGATCGGCGCCGTCGTCTGCGCCTACCTGCTCTCCCAGCTGGACAGCAACGCCATTACGCTGGGGGTGTCCTGGCTGGTGCTGGGCGTGGTGGTCCTGGCCCTGATCACCCGCGGCTTCAAGACGGCGCCGCCGGAGATGACGGCCACGGAGAAGGCAACGGTCGAGGCCGCCGCCTGAGTTTTGGTTAGTTTGGTGCCGGCTGTTGGGCCGAGGGAAGGAACACTCGTGAAGGTAGCGCTGGGGCAGCTGGAGTCGGGCGCCGACATCGCGGCCAACCTCGCCGTGATCGACCGGTTCGCCGCCGGGGCAGCGCGCGACGGTGCCGCGCTGGTGGCCTTCCCGGAGTACGCCACCTACGAGAAGAAGAAGGTGGACTCGTCGTTCCCGGCGGTGGCCGAGCCGCTGGACGGGCCAGTCTGCCGGGAGCTCGCCGCTATCGCCCGCCGCCACCGCATCGCGCTGGTGGCGGGCGTGGTGGAAACCTCGGAGGAGCCGGGCCGAGCGTACAACACTTTGGTGGCGTTCGGGCCCGACGGCGGCCGGCTGGCTTCCTACCGGAAGATCCACCTTTTCGACGCGCAGGGCTTCGGGGAGTCTACGTTTATCAAGCCGGGTGAGTCCCTGGAGCCGGTGGTGTTCGAGCACGGGGGAGTGCGGTTCGGGCTGATGACCTGCTACGACCTGCGGTTCCCGGAGCTCGCCAGGTCATTGGGCGACGCCGGCGCACAGGTCCTGCTGGTCTGCTCGTCCTGGGTGCCGGGCGAGCACAAGACCGAGCAGTGGCTGGCACTGAACGCGGCCCGCGCGATCGAGAACAGCGTGTACGTGGCGGGGGTGTGCCAGGCGCCGCCGGTGTCCGTGGGGCGGAGTGTGCTGGTGGATCCTATGGGGGTTGTGGAAGCTGACCTTGGGCTTGCCGCTGGGGTGCGGGCGGTGGAGGTTTCGCTGGAGACGGTGGAGCGGGTGCGGGAATCGTTCCCGATGTTCCGGCAACGGCGGTTGTAGGGCCAAGGGCACCACGTCCCAGGTGTGGCCAGCATTGCCGATGGGATTAGCTGAGGGTGTCTCCGTGGTTCCGGCGACGGCTCCGTCGGAAACATTCGCCATCCAGCTTAGGGGCCTTCGCTCCTCGCCCCGCGTTTGCTCCGGCTTCCGCGACGCTGTGGCTCCTAGTGCACCCGTTGCCACAGCTTCCGGGCGGCAGAAGGTGGGTCCGGGGGTCGTGATGGTCATTGCCGCCTCATCGCGTGCTGTGCGGCGGGGTTCTCCGCTGCCGTATGTCGGACGGTGGGAGGCCGGACGGCCGAGTTCCTTACGTAAGAGTAAACACCATTTCACCCGCCCCGGCCCGAGCGGATCCAGGCACGGTATCCGTGGATGGGATCCGGGTCTGCCACTTCTTCACCACGGCGGTGCCACTCAGGATGTTGGGGTGACGAAGTCGCAGCAGCTAGTGGTGGACCGCATCGTCTCCGCCAGTACCGGCCGCAAACTTTGTGCGTACGGGACGAGACTGTGTTTTACGGACGGTTGCACCTCCAGGGATAGTGCGCAGTTGAGATTTATGTATCTTTCTTGAAGACTTGATGCCGGCTTTCAATCGGTTAGGCATAATGATGTGGGGGACATGTGGAACGGCACTGGCAGAAACTGACGGATGATGGGCCAGATGTTCTGATCGATATGGAGGAACTCTTAGTCACCTTCTTTATTCCATTACCCGACTTCATGCGGATTCCTGATAACACCATTTTGGCGTCTTATCGCCCAATTGATTCCTCGGTAATTCGGTGGATTGAAGAGTTTGGGCCAATGCCACCAAGAGACTCGACGCACTCGAGGTTTCCGAATTCCGTGAATCTTGTTAATACAGCGCTACTGATTGGTTCTACGGTATTTCGCCGGTATAAAGCAGACGCTGCACAGATTTCGGATCTGCCGCTCATGGCTGAGATGTTCGCTAGGCATACGCCTGGTGCGAAGGGAGCTGCGAATATGACGCCCGGCCCTGACGCTCCTAGCCTCTTCCGGTCTGTGGCTGAAGTGGCGATACCGCTGGATCATCTAGCTTATGAGGCTTACTTGAGCGACGCGATTTCGGGAATGCTAATCCGTGACAAGAGAAGCATTACTCATGAGTTTATGCGCTCGGCGCTTGAGCGCGCGTTGGAGGTGCTTCGGTCGTGGCAATCAGCGTACTATGAGGCAACAAGACGCGCAGTGACTCTGGTGGAGTACGAGTTGCTGCCTCCGGTTATTCTTGTTGCCGTTCGTTCCTTGCGTGACATAAATGACGAGGTGCCGGTTACACCGAGTGCGTTTGTGACTGGCAACACGCCAAGTCACATAGGTCCCGTCCATGACCTGAATGAAGACGAAATGCTCACATTTCGGCATGCGTCGAGTGTTGTCTCGCCGTTCACCCGTCACCTCGACCTCTACAGGCAAGGGTGTGTTGCACTCGCTCGCGGCAACACTAGGGAATGCGTGGTGATGCTGGCGACTGCAGCGGAGTCTTTCGTCAATGTACTCCTTGCTCATATGCAGTGGGAAGAGTGTCTTACGCCGGAATTAAGCGTTCAAGAGTGGTCACCAAGCTTGGAACATCGTATTAAGAACTCATTCCACAACAGGCTTGGGGGCGTCTGGAATGTAAGTGTGCCGGGACCCGTACAGGACTGGGAGCGACAGGTGGCTGCCATACGTCACAGGGTCGTTCATGCTGGCTACAAGCCCTCCATGGAGGAGGCCCGCTCCTCTCTTAGTACCCTTAACAATTTTGTGAGCTTCTGTGGAGACAGATTGGCCCACGGTGGAAATCTAAAAAAATATGCAAGGACCGCTCTATCTATGATTGGCGTCGAGGGTCTGAAGCGTCGGGGCAGATATACAAGAGCAGTGCGCGATCTTCAAAACGACAGTTCTGAACCTAAATGGGATGAGGTCTTCGCTCGCTGGTTTGAGACTCAAACAAGATGCATACAAGATCTAAGCTTTCCCAGGCAGTCAGAATTGGCTAAGGCGAGTATCTTCCTAGTCTTCCATTCGCTTGCTGATTATCGATGGATAGCTAGTGCAGGGAACACTGGCCAGGCCAGTCAAGTGGATATCGAACTTACTGCCGGGACGGCAGATCCGGTCCTTGCAATCAGGGCTTCTCTTTCTGCGGCGGACAAGGAGCACATTGTATTTCCAGTCTCTGTTTCCGTTTCACGAGACGGGGTCGAGGCAGTGAAACAACTAACTGATTGGGTGGAGGAATATCACTTACTCCCCATGCATGGAGTGATGCGTGATTCAACTGATTTCAATCGCTGAATGCTTGTCGATTAGATCTATCCGCCTTCGTAGCTCGGGATGCGTTCATCCATTCGGTCAACCACGGAGCCCGGACGGAGGAGGTGATCCGGCAGTCGACCACGAAGGTGCCCTTCGCGCCGGCGTTGATCCAGTCCTGCAGCGAGGAAAGGTCCTCCAGCGAGCGGATAACAGCAGACAAAGCACCAAGCGCCCGCGCAACCCCCGCTGAAGTCCACCTCTGCTCTTTGGCTTGGCTACTGGACACCTAGCATTTGTTCGTGATCGAGCTGGCGGAGGCGCTGACGGGCTAAGTCAGTGTGGACTAAGCGAACATGACACCCCCAAGGTGGTTAGACTGAACTTACAGTCGCGGGTGAGAGGTTGCGGGAAGATGGCAGAACAGCACGAGGTCCTCACTACGGAGGAGGCAGCGGCCTTGCTCCGCGTCAGCACAAAGACTGTGTTATCCCTTGCTAATTCAGGCGCTTTGGCTGGAGAGAAAGTTGGGCGGGCGTGGCGATTTTTGCGAAGCGATGTGCTCTCCTTCGTTCGAGGAACTGAAAGTCAGCGTGGACGGACAGGAGAAGCTGAATGACCGCGTTGTCTTTCGATACCTCGCCGTACGCCGCATCCGAGAAAACGCCTGCCCGGCCAGCGGTTATTGACTTTTTTTCAGGTTGCGGAGGGACAAGCGCGGGCCTACGTGCCGCCGGGATGCGTATAGCTGCGGCAGTAGATCTTGATGCGGCGGCGGCCGCGACTTACCGGAAAAATTTCCCTGATTCGGAATTCTACGAAGTGGATATTCGTAAGCTTGACCATAACGCGTTCGACCACTTAGTAACGAGTGACTCACCCCTCGTATTTTCTGCTTGCGCCCCCTGTCAGCCGTATAGTTCTATGAGGCATTCTGGATCAAAATCGCGTCCGCAAGAACGTTCTCTGCTGCTTACCCTCATCCCCTTCATGGATCGGCTGAAGCCCGACGCGCTTATTGTCGAAAATGTTCCGGGACTCCAAAAAATTCCAGGAGGTTCTACCTGGAACAGATTTCTGCGCTACCTCGAACGATCTGGGTACTCAACACGGTGGGAAGTAATTGATTGCAGGGCCTACGGTGTTCCTCAAAGGCGCAAAAGACTCGTTTTGCTTGCATCCCGGCATGGCACAATCGATTTTCCCGAGGAAACCCACGGTAAGGACCTGCTGCCCTACTCCACGGTACGTGACTGGATCGGAGATCTTCCCGCCATCCAGGCCGGTGAGACGTACTCAGGTGACCCTATTCATCGCTCAGGAGCACTTGGGGACTTAAATCTACGTCGTATCATGGCAATTACCGAAGGCGGAAGTAGGTCGGAATGGCCATCGGAACTTTGGCTTGACTGTCATCGGAAGAGTAAGGGGCACCAAGATTCGTACGGACGCATGCGGTACGACGATACGGCGCCTGTACTGACTACGAAATGCACTGACATTACTAACGGCCGATACGGACATCCAACGCAGAACCGCGCTATCAGCGCGCGTGAGGCAGCCCTACTGCAGACATTTCCCAAGGATTTCAAGTTCCTAGGAGGTCTCAAATCCATGACGCGACAAATCGGAAACGCGGTTCCCGTGCTTGTTTCGAAGGCGATGGGACAGCACATCATCGAGCACCTTCAAACGTCTAAGATAGAAAAT
Source organism: Pseudarthrobacter sp. NCCP-2145 (assembly GCF_023708005.1). Classification (NCBI taxonomy): domain Bacteria; kingdom Bacillati; phylum Actinomycetota; class Actinomycetes; order Micrococcales; family Micrococcaceae; genus Pseudarthrobacter; species Pseudarthrobacter sp. NCCP-2145. The sequence continues at coordinate 85,648 of NZ_BRCG01000016.1, forward strand.
TGTGGCTGAGTTTAGGACGAGTGCCCGTGCTGTCGACATGTTGGGACGCCAGCAAATTGCGGGAATTCCGAGTGCAATTAGCGAGCTATTTAAGAATGCCCATGACGCATACGCTTCTAATGCAGAAGCTGATTTCATCCGGTTTCAGAATGCGTTCATCGTCAGGGATGACGGCGACGGAATGTCACGGCAAGACTTTGAGCAAAGGTGGCTCACGCTTGGAACCTCGTCTAAATATGCACAAAGCTCCTCCTCTCGAAGCCGGACCCGCCCGAAAAGAGCAATTTTGGGTGAAAAGGGGATTGGGCGTCTCGCCATTGCTGCTATCGGCCCACAGACTCTTGTGGTCACCAAGGCTGACGGGCACGCACGCGTTGCTGCGCTGATTCATTGGGGAGTTTTTGAGCTTGCACACGCGGACTTGTCGCAGCTGATCGTGCCGATTGAAGAGCTAGCAGTGGGCGACCTTCCTGACGTCGTAGGGATGGGAAGTCAAATCCTGTCAAACTTGCGCGAGCTTGTTACCGCAGACGACAAAGGTCTGTACGAGCGCATCGAGGATGACATAAAACGCTGGGCCGATGTGGATCTCGATGAGATGGCTCGCTTCGCGGGATTCGACCTAGCCCACTTTGACGCTGGAACCGCCTTTGTTATTCTGCCGACTTCGCCCGACCTCGAGGCAGACTTAGATGCTCCCGGGCCTAAGGAAGCAGCTCCATTACTAAGAACTTTGATCGGATTTGCCAATACCATGACTCCTGGGCATGCTATGCCCGAGTTGCGGACAGCCTTCCGAGATCATCGTGCACTGGACAACATACGAGACCTGATCGAGGAGCAAGAATTCTTCACTGTCGATGAGTTCTTGAACGCTGATCACCACTTCCAAGGAGAATTTGACGAGTACGGGCAGTTTTCGGGAACAGTTTCCATCTTCGGAGGTGACGCTATCCCATTCCCTCTCGCCTGGAGTTCCGCCCGTGGCGTGAAAACCCAGTGTGGGCCATTCAAGCTCAACTTGGCCTACATCCAAGGGAGGGCTAGACAGTCGAAGCTTGAACCGAACGACTACTTCCTTATAACAGAGAAGCTTGACAGGTATGGGGGTCTATACATCTACCGTGATGGCATTCGGGTCCTGCCGTACGGTGACAGCAGATTCGATTGGCTAGATGTCGAGCTCAGACGTACCAAATCAGCTTCAGACCACTTCTTCTCTTACCGCCGAATGTTTGGCGCAGTGGAAATTTCGCGTGAGAACAACAGTCGGCTGCGCGAAAAGGCTGGTCGTGAAGGATTCGCAACTAACGAAGCCTATCGGCAGTTTCGCGCCATCCTACAAAACTTTCTCTTGCAAGTCGCTGCCGAGTTTTTCCGCGAAGGGGGCGCTCAAGCCGAACTTTATGAGGAGGGCCGTGTCGCAAATGAGCGAATGGAGAAGGCGCGCCGAGCTCGCAGCAAACAGGTCAGAGCGCGTCGATCAGAATATAGTACTGCGCTAGAAAACTTCTTCGACTCCATTGATTCCCGAGTCCCTGAAACCAAAGTTGAGGAAATACGTAGCGGCATCCTAGCTGCCATAGAAACGGCCCACCGGGACGGTGACCCGGCAATAGGTGCAGACCGGCTTGTAAGGGCTGAGTTGGACGCGCGCATGCAGCTTCGCGACCTGGCGTCAGCCCTCCAAGTCAAGAGGCCTCGTGGTATTGCACTGAGCGCTGAGTTGAATCGTCGTTCGGTAGCCTATGAAGCCACTCGATCTGATGTTCTCTCGTCAATCATCGAGCCGGCCGAACATGAGATCGAGTCCGCGCTGGGCGAAGCAGGATTAGCCCTCGACACAGCACTACATAGACGTCTCAGGTTTGACCATGCAGTCGGTCAGGCAGTTGCTGAAGCACGGGACGCGGCAGCGGAGACCAGGCGCGAGCTTTCTGCGGTCGTGGACGATGTCGGTAGACGGGGCAAAGAGCTAGCCCGAGATGCTTATCGCGCACTCGAAGACATAGCCGTCAAAGTCCTTCAAGAGGCTTCAGCAACAGATTTATCGAGCATGACGGACGATGAGTTCACGTTATTGCGGAATGCACTTGAGGGGCGTGTGAGGGCGGCGGCAGCTACGCAAGCCGACGAACTTAGCGATATAGCGGAGCAATTGCGAGCTGTTGACTGGTCGCCGGGAGGAATCGACGCCGACCACGTGTCCTTGATGGACCAGGTCGAACAGCTTGAAGCGCGTGTCGAAGCCCTGACTGACCGCGCAGCGCAGGACTTTGAGCTTGTGCAAATCGGCATGGCAGTTAACATCGTTACGCACGAGTTCGAGAACAGCATCAAGTCGGTTAGAGACAACCTTCGAAGGCTCAGAACTTGGGCGCAGCAGAACCCCGGCTTACGACCGCTGTATACGGACTTGCGTGTCTCTTTTGATCATCTGGATGGATACCTCAAGCTCTTTACTCCGCTTCATAGAAGGCTTTATCGCGAGCCCGTCGAGATTCGCGGCTCAGACGTACAGCGTTATCTGCACGACGTTTTCGATAAACGTTTCGAAGAACAACGAATTGAGTTCAGGATTTCTACTGCTTTCGAGGAGATGCGTGTCCGCATGTATCCCTCGACTTTGTATCCAGTACTGGTCAACTTAATCGACAACGCCGTGTATTGGCTCGCCAGCTACTCCGGGGACCGAACTGTCTCTTTGGACAAGGTGCCAGGAGCGATCACCGTTACGGACTCAGGGCCGGGCGTCAGCCTGGGGGATGAAGAGGCCGTCTTCGAGCAGGGCTTCTCGCGGAAGCCTTCAGGCTCGGGTTATGGGCTGTACGTGGCACGTCAGGTGTTGCGGCGAGACGGTGCTGACGTCCGTCTCGACTCTCCAAGTGCCGATCGAGGAGCACGGTTCAGAGTTTTCCTTCCGGATGAAAGTGAGGCTTAGATGCCAACGAGGTTTGAGCTTCATGTGCAACGACAGGTCTTGGATTTTTTGCAGACCATCCTTATGGTCGATGACGAAGCCTTTCGTCGGGAGCCGGCCCCCAACGAAGAAAGCGACGACGACTGGAATGACGCAGAGGTGCCGTCACTAGGACCTGTACTGAAACTCGCTGCCCCGGGAACGTCAGCTCAAGCTGACGAACTTGATGTCCAAGCTTTGTCGCGGAGCTTTGCCGAGTCAGCACTATCTTGCGCCATACTCTCCCCTCAAACTGCTGAGGAGAACGAGGAGTTCAAGCCCGCCTTTGTGCGGGCAGCAAAGCGAGCGGACGCACTAATCCTTGACTGGAACCTTAATAACGACAACGGGGCGACCACAGAGAAACTGATTCGCGCGGTGCTGCGGGACGACACTAAGTCTCCCCGGCGGCGCCTCCGGCTGACTCTGATTTACACGGGTGAGCCTGATCTAAGGAAAATATCTGATCGCGTTGCGAAGGTGACGAAGGAAAGTCTCGCCCACGATGAGCTGCTTTGGGACGATGACCGGCAAGTCGCATTCAGTCGTGGTCCCCTGCGCGTTGCCGTTTTCGCAAAAGAGCACGTACAGAATATCCCTCCGGAGTTGGCCGATCGCCGGCGAGCGATAGTCGAACTGCCGAAGGTGGTTGTGGAAGAGTTTGGGCGCCATAGTTTAGGCCTTGTTACCACGGCCTCCCTCTCCGCACTGGCGGGGATTAGAAATGATGCACATCGGCTGCTGGCCGCTTTGGGCCCTGAGATCGATGCTGCAGTTTTAGGGCAGCGGGTCTCCTTGCCCCATCCCGAGGACGTTGAACGTCAAGTAGAGAGCCTAATCGGCTCCGAGCTTTTGGCGATTGTGCAAGACCACGAGGTCGGTAGCCACGTAGCCATACCTCGGATACGGGAATGGTTGACGTACAACAGCAGGATTGGTCCGCGAGGTGCTTCAACTATTGAAGCGATGACGGCAGACCTTCGACTTCAGCTCCTTGCCGACGGCTTCAGCGAAGAGATGCAGCAGAAGCTGTCAAATGCGGGAGTGAGCAAGAGAAAATTGACGGCCGAGGCAACTCATCTGTTTGTAAAGACGGCGGAAGAGAAGCTTGTGTCCGACCAATTGTTTTCCATGCGCATGTCCTTGCGGAGCAGATACGCTAAACCGGCCCCCGTCCTTCAGCTTGGAACGATAGTCGAACAAGGAGGAACATACGCTGTATGCGTCCAGCCGCTCTGTGACAGCGCCAGGATCGTAGGATCCCGGATGTTTCCGTTGTTGCCGCTTGAGATCGTTGAGGACGGTGACCGTAGACCGAGTGACGTAACAATATCCGACCCTCGGCTATCGAGTGGCTACGTACGCCTGCGGGTGGTACCGAAACCCTCTGGAATCGTGATGCACGAGTTCAAGGCCTCTGCTGCTGGAACCGTCCAGGTCCGCTGGTATCGGGATGTCGGACGGTTTCCAGTGGTCAACGGAAAAGGAAAAGCAAAGACTTGGCGATGGGTTGGTGATCTTAAGAGCGACCATGCGCAGAGGGTGGTGGAACGCTTGTCCGCCGAGTTCTCTCGAGTTGGCCTCGAGGAAGCCGAAGTTCTACGCCAGGGATTCTGACGCCTCGGCGGTAGACGTCCCCGTAAGCGTCGAATAAGGATCAAGACTCTGCAAATGGTGATTCGGGCATGTACCAACGCATACTGGTCGTCCACCTTTTCCGGCGGTGACCACAAGTGCCTCGATCACGCAGTACACACGCGACATTCTGTATGCAGGTCGAGCAGACTTCCGTGCGACCTGCTTAGCGCCCAAAGGTCATTTTCTTTCTTTGCCTTGAACGGGGAGCACAGGTGCCGTGGTAATCGGATCACCTGGGACGGCAAGACGCCACCTTCCACCGTCGATCATCGCGCCAGTTCCGACTTCCCCGGCCGCCATAGGGACCAAACGGTGACTCACGAAAGTCCCCGCTCTTGGCGACGGTACTCCGAGTGCGGCCGCGATTTCGGGTTGAGGATGATAAGGGCCCAGAATGACGATCCCCTCGGCTCTCAGCTGGTCTCGCGCTTCACGGACCCGCTTGGAGGAGTCTATCTGCTGGGCGACCGTCTCCACTGCGGAATGTTGCACAAGTTCACCTTGTAACTGACGGAACAACATGTTGACGGCTTTCTGGCCCGAGGATTGAGTCACGGCCGACATGGCCGTTCCGGGATGTTTAGCAAGTACGTTGGCTGGTAAGACACATCCGTCGAAGACCCATAGAATCTGATCGATCCCCACTTGAGACAAACGGGGGCGTCCGCGGTCCATAGATGCCACTCCGCGCGAGTCGGGGCCGGGGCGGAGGATACCAAGGCTGAACCGCGAGGTCTCTTCGTTGGCCCATGTCACCAAGTAGGGTATTTCACGTTGCTCGGGACCTGGGCGGTCGAGTGTCCAGCCGTCGAGCCTCTCACTCCATGTGCAGGCCACGTCGACTCCAGCGATCTGGAGTGAGGTAGTGATGCCGTCGTCGAGATTTAGAACCCTTTGGAGCCAGACCTCGATGAGTGGTCCGACATGGGCTGATTCTGCTTTTGTCAGCTGGGTCAAATCCCACCTCCCCGTCCGGCGCCCGTCGTAGGCTTGGTCGAGAGCGTTTCGGATGGCATGTCCGCACCGATCCCCCCCTGGGTCGCCAGCTTGAATCGAGCCCTTGATGTGGTGGATTTCCGGGTCCTGGGTCGGAGTGGGTGGAACGGCTGTAGTCCTGCGGGGACGCGACCTCAGCGCCGGCTCGGGACGTTTGCCAGGGTCCGGGGAAGGGGGTCGGGCCCGTCGTGCCCTCGGGGATCCAGCAGTGTCTCTCGCACTCCTTTGTTCCTCTGCGGCCCATTGTGGCTCGCTAAAAAGAGTGAACGGGTCATCATAGACATCAGCAGCCATCGTCCAACACCTTACATGTGATCGAGATGCTCATTCTCGAACGGGGAAGATGTTTCCAGTCAGTTGGAGACTGATGACGGCGGCCTTGCTCCGGCCCATTGATCAGGGTCGTTGGATATAGGATGTGGATCAGCCGCTCACACGTCTCATTGACTTGAGGGAACAAACGCAAGTCCTCCGCGGCGGTGTTCAAAGGTCCCATGCCTTTGAACACGGGCTCCACGGTCCCTGAGATCCCCACGTACCGGAGAGGTCGGGGAGGGACCCAGGTGATGAACCAGCACTGCTCTCCAATCATCCCCGCAGTTCATCCCTGGATACTAGCCCGGGCATCCATCAGGACTGTACGGAAGAAACCCGGCACGGACTCATCGCCAACAAGGAGCCTACGATCCAAATAGATGTTGTTGCGCTCGCAGGAGGTTTCAGAGATGAGACTGCATGCGTGGCAAGCTGCGAGGTTGAGGCTGTTCATACCTTGTCCCCGGCTCTCGGCGCACACCGGGTTGTTGGAGCACCGATCTGCGTCCTCGACCGCACCTAGGAGCAGCCGGGAGAAGTACCGCGCCTCGCCTAACCGGACAAGACCTCCAAGTGTGCCCTGGACATCCCCGCTGCTGGTGTAGATCAAGAGACCGCCTTGAGGGTCCGGACCGTCATTCGAGGCGTAGATACGCTCGGATAGAGACGACGCGGAGTAGCCGCTCTGGAACTCCAATCGCCGCATCAACAGGTGCGCCAGGGTGTGCAGGAGCACGTAGCGGGGATGCAGATTGGCGATGACACCCCTACGGTTAGCAAGCTTCGCCCCTCGATCGATCCAGTGTTGGGTCCGTCGCTGGACGGCGGGGTCCTCCTCCCATGTACGGAGGGCCTGCTCGTTGAATCGGAGGAAGATGCCTTCCCCGAACTGCTCGATAGCCGGGTACCACTTGAGGCCGTCGATGCTTCCGAGGTCCACCCGTGTGAAGTCTTCTTGCTCGTAGCGGCGGAAACCCCTCAGGGCTCGCACCTCCCGTAACCGGCGAACCAGACCGACGTCCGCAACCAGTCCCGCCAGGGACGGCAGCACGCCTGGTTCTCCAGGGTAGTCGGATGGACGAACGTCGAAATCGGGGTTCGTCACTTGTGTGTCCCCTGCCAGGACCCTGTCGAACGCCGCCCACTCGCCTGAGTGCAAGTTGCTCTGCAGTTCGGCGGTGTCGGTCGCCGGGTCGGTCGTCAGCAAGTGACGGACCATGTGTTCCGGGGCGCCGGTCTGGATGGAGACGACGGGGACGGCATGATCAAGCAATGGTCCCGCTTGCTGTCCGAAGACAGCTTTAAACATGTCGTTCTGGAGGACTTTGTCCCGAAGGGCTACCATGGCCGATTCCACTTCGGGGATGTCGATAGCCGAAGCTGTCTCCGCTTGATAGACGCTAGTGGAGCCCCGTTGGACAACCCGCAGTTCCTGTGTGCATTCCTTGGCGGTGTCCTGCGGTTCCCAGGGCTGCAGGCCCCAGCATTTGTACCCCTCCTCGGACAACGACGTGTTGCGTCCCAACGAACCCAGGTGCCTCGAGGCGTCACAGGAGCGACACAGGACTCGCAACGAGCGCAGTCCTTCACCGGACCCTGGCGTGGTTCGCAGTTCTAGGTGCTCGAAATCCTTGCACTGGCGCTGCTCATCGTTTGAGGACTCGAAGTGGGACCACCGCCGCCAGTCGAGATCCTGGATATGACCTCCCGCCTCACAGACGGCGACGAAACGCATAGGGACCATTGGCCCTGCACATCTGGAACAGCTGTTCGTGCTGGCCCCGTTCTTGTGATGGATCCGGTTGGACATTAGTGCGCAGTCCTGGCAGAAACGCCACTTGGGAAACCTGCGGTAGGGCAAGGCGAAGTTGGAATTGTTACTGTATTCGCTGGCCGTCGGGGGTCGACGCAGCTGCAGAACCCCCAACGCCCGTTCCAAAGGTGGGCAGGACAGGGGCTCGCAGGTTTTCTCGTTCCACGTACCTGTGTCCATGCCGATGAACGATTCGCTGTTGATATCGACGATGGCGCCGACTCCGAACGGGTAGATGGTCTCCTGCAGTCTCAGCTGACGCATCTCCGGTGCGTTGCCCTGTGCGACTTTGGCTTTCGAGCTCATGCCTTCTCCCCGATGATCTTCATGTTGACGTTGGAATCGACGCTGCGCATCGAATTCATCACGGCCCACCCATCTCGTTCCTCGTCGAAGGCGCGCATCAAGGCAGGCTCTCCATACTTTGCTTGTAGGGGCTGATAGCGCAGCGTCGATTTCCCGGTGTCGGGATCCGGTGACGTACGAATACGCCATTGGTCGATCAATCGCTCGAGGTGCTCCTGCGTTGCCTTATACTCGTCAGGGTCCGCACGTCCCACGACGTCCAGGATTGTCTCCCGGACGTTACGGACCACGTTGGAATCGGCCCGGAAGAGTACAGCTTGCGAATCCTCGCGCCAGGGGCTCAGGTGCCGCACCATGATCACCAGAACGGCTGCCAGGGAACGGTGTCTGGACGCGGTGGACCAGGGGGTAACACTGGTCGGTTCAACACTGCGGTAAAGCGCCTGGTGATAGCCGAGGAACGACTCGTAGTGAGAACGATCGCGTGGGCGTGAGGCTCGGTACAACGTTACGATCACCCCCGGAACGTCACCGCGTCCCACACGACTAGTGGCCTGTATGTACTCGGAGGTGGTCTTAGGTTGACCGTTCATTAGCATGAGGGCCAGCCGTGGGACGTCTATACCCACTGACAGCATGTTTGTACAGGCGACCACGTCCACGGCATCGCATTTGTCGAGGCCACGCCCTAAGCGCCGCAGCGCCTTGGGAAGGTCCTCGGCGTCCACGTGGCTGGTCAGCTCCACTATGCCGTCACCGCGAATCTGCCGTGACCTGCCTTCTGGTCCACGTCGGGTAGCCAGCAGGCTGTTGACGTCATCGCGGACAAGGGTCACAGTACGCCCAAGCTCGCGCAGGCTGTTGTGATAAGCCACTGCCGTCCAGTAGGCATCGGTTCCCTTGAGGTCCTGTGGTCCCTGGGCGGCTTGCCCAGGTGCTTCGAGCATGGCGCCCATGGCACGTACTACCGAGGTAGATTGGGTAAAGGCTTGGGGCATGAGCCCGATGTAGGTCCTGCCAGGGGCGTGGGGGTCGTGGACTGGGCGGGCGAAGTAGCTGTCCTCCTCATTGAGTCCAGATGGTGGGAACAGTTGGACGTTCCTGGCCATGAGCCCTTTCACCTGATCTTCCGCGGAACGGATTGTCGCGGTGGACGCGACGATCTTCGGGCGTCCGCCGACCTCTCCTATGATGCCAAGGACGGCGGCGTCGTAGATCGCGACTGTTGTGCCTAGAGGACCGGAGAGCAGATGCATCTCGTCCTGGAGTATCAACGAGGGGGGGTCGTTCGCCGTAGTGCCGGCGCCTAGCAGAACGCCAGCTTCCTGCTTGAAGGGGAGCCGCGCGAATTTGTCGACAGTCGCGAGCAAGATAGTGGGCGGATATCTGTAGATCCTCTCGTCGACGACTTCGACGGGAAGCCGCTCGTGGAAGTGGCAGCTCCGATCGGGGCAGCGGAGCCAGATGTCCCCGGCTGAGTGTACGGCCCCATAGTCCGCGGCCTGTTCCGACCTGGTTTCTGGCATCATCCGGTGGCCGCACCAAGGGCATTCGGTGAGCTGGAAGGGGTTGTCAGGGATCTCCCTTCTCCTGGTGAGCTCTAGGCGTTTGATGGCTTTCTTCTGGGTCCCCGGAGTGGTCTCATTCCCGACCCAGAGTCCGATGGTGAACGGTGCCATGCCCCGGACCAGTGGATCACTCGCGCGGAGGCGTTCCATGGCGCACACCAGGGTCGCAGCGCGTTGGAACTGCTGCGTAGTCAGTAGGCGCAGGGTATAACGGGTGATGACGGCAGTACCGCCGCCCCTGATCCCGTGCTCGAGCCGGCGCCTGAAGATTTCGAAGGCCGCCAAACCTAGGTAGGCCTCTGTCTTGCCTCCACCAGTGGGGAACCAGATCAGGTCTACGAGGTCCCGGTGGGGGTTATCGGCATCTGCGGTGCTTGCGAGGGAGACGAGGATGAATCCCAACTGGAACGGCCGCCATGCCGGTTCCCGCCTAGGCTCGTTTCCATCGGAACCAGAGGCTTTCGCGCGATCTGATTGGAGCATTTGCTCGTGCATGGCGGACATGGCCAGACGAAAGGCGTCCCTGCACCTCGAGGAGCCTTCGAGCAGAGTGATTCCTTCGTGCATACGCTCGACGGCGGTGCGCTGTCGGTCCGTAATCCTTCCGGCTGCCGCTTGGTGGTGTTTTTCGAGTCTTCGTGCCTGGTCCTGTTGTTCTTGGGTCCAGATTCCGTATTCGTCGACGAAGGTTCTTAGTTCCTCGAGAACTTCTGCAGTGTCGTCCTGAATCTGGATGAGTCGATGTAGTCGCAAGATACTGGAGTCACTTGCCATGGCCTTGACGGTTGGGACTGTATAGCGAGGTAGTGGGTCCAGGGACACCGAGGAGCATCCGCTGCTCGCATCATGTTCCCAGCGCACCGACGTCCCGTGGCCCACAGCGAAGACCTGCCGGTGTCGGTAGCGCACCGCTAGTTCTTCCTGTTCTCTATCTAGTCGGAGATCCTCCACCGACCTGTAGGGCAGGATCCGGCCCCCGATCGAGCGTACGGTCATGTCAACTTGGTACAGACAGTCCTCGGTGCGTAGTAGTCCTTCTCCTTGGTCGTTCTTCGGGGCTACTCGCGTATTGCTGATGGCAACGGTGACCAGGGAACTGTTTAGACCGAAAGGCCGCGATCGTACGTCCAATGCCACACGCCCGTCTCCGGGGGCCACCGCGATGGCTCGCTGATCGCACCGGATACCGGAGAACTGGTGCCCCTGGCGCCGCCAAGCGCTGTGGGTATCGGTTTTCTCCTCGATGTAGGTGGCGTATCCCAGATCGATGTCTACTGCCTCGCCATCATGGATGAACGACAGGGCGCTGGACGTGGGCTGGTATGCGTTTGCCATGTCGATGGGGGATTCCTCCTTACCATCGAGGTCTTCTTCACCGGGGGTGTCCTCGATTGAGGCTTGTAGCTCCTCCTCTACCCCAATACCGGCGGGGTAGAGGACTCCGACGAGGTAGGTGGCGTCTGGTCGGTTCCTTAGTAGCTCCTCCGGCCCATCAATCGGGCCCAGGTATTGCTGTTCAAGGTGCTCGATTACGCGCTTCTGGCGTTCGACAGCTTCATTCATTGCGGGCACCGACCTTTCCCACCTCTTGCTGTAGGTACCGCAGCGCATTTTGTCCCATGATCTGGTAGGCGCCGGGGGAACTGATTACGTAGAGCGAGTAACGAGGCCGGGTCATGGCCACATAGGCGGCGGCCCGGCCTCCAGTGGTTTCCAGGTCACCGACGTCCACGACAATGACGTGCTCCCGCTCTAGGCCTTTAATGTTCGCTGCTGTGGCTACCTCGTAGGACTGGTTTCCCAAGGTGTAACTCGCCGATAGGCGGCCTTCGACCACAAGGACAGACGACGAGGGATCATTTGCGGCACTGATGATGGTGATCTTCTTACGACTGACGTCTTGGTCACGGAGGTTACTAAGGCGAGCGTCAAGAAGGCGGAGGGCTTCCTCGGGGCTTCGTGCCTTTACGATCGAAGCGTCCGGTCCTTCGCCGATGCGTGGACTTCCGAGGTCCGCCCCGAGATGGGACTGCACTGCAGTCACGATGGTTCGGGCGTTCCTGACGTTCTTCGTCAGGTCGACAATGACAGCACTAGCCTGGATCTCCTTGTACACCATCTCGTCGAACACCCCGCTCAAGTGAGTCTGATTGTTGGGGTCCAGGAAGATCCACCACCTACCGCCCTGCAATCCGCCGCGAACGGATTCCGAAAGCCTGCTCATGTCTTCCAGATTGAGAAGGTCCTGTGCCTCGTCGACTACGACCACGTCGAACACGGGTTCGCTGGGAATCGAATCGAAGGACACCAACTGCACTGGGCTGTTGATTAGCAATTCCGAGGCGAGTTTCAACACGCCAGGGGAGCCGCAGACGAAAGCGACGGAACTCCCGTCGATCGCGGCACGGCGAGCCGCTTCTATCGCCACAACTGTTTTACCCGTCCCGGCGCCGCCAAGGACCATGACCCGTGGATTTCGTTCGAATGCCCGCATCGCATCGACCTGCTCGTCGGTCATGGTCACAATGTTTCGGTCGATGAGCATTTCGGTGTCTGGCACTGTCCGCATAGCGTCCACCTCGCGACGGAGGAAGGTGATCAAAGTCGAGAGGTTTGCCATCGGACGAAGGTGACGGGAGGTGTCGGAGTTACCTGGCGGTGTGCGCGCCAGGCGAGCTAGCGCGTCCAGGCTCCGCTCCAGTGCTGCCGGAGTCATCCGTTCCAACCCGATGTGTTGCTGCGGAACCCATTCGACGTCAGCGGGAAGGTTCTGGTCAGGGGTCACAACGGCATATGCGAACGGCAAACCCTCGTGCGTGTGCTCGGCGAGGATGTCGAGTAAGGCGAATGAAGCGTCCTTTGCCTGAACCCACGGGCTGCGTTTCAAAAGATGACGGGTGCCCTGACGGTCCACCGAGTACCAGAGGCCGTTATCGGTCCGCCCGATTCGCCCACCCTTGACCTCCAGCACGAGGATGGTTCCTTTCCACAGCACAACAAAGTCCGCCTCACCCATAACCTGCTTGCGGTGGCGAGGAAGGTGGACCGAATGATATGCGACACCTTCGTCGGAGCGGATCGCTGTGAGGAGTTGCGCGACTTTCCGTTCCGCACGACTCTGGGCGTCAATGTAATCCGTCGGTGGGATTAACCTCATGATCCCTCGACCCCCCAGTACTGGGTGAACCCTCGGTAGGCAAGATCAACGTCGACATTCGCGATCGTGTCCTCGAGGTTCACAACCAAACACCGCTCGGAACCACGGTTCTTGGGTCCACGCAATCCCCGACCGACCATCTGCACGTACTGGCTTTCGCTCAGGGTCGGCCGGGCAACGTAAAGGGCCCGGACCTGCGGCGCGTCGAACCCCTGCGTTAACAGCTCGCAATTGACAAGGACTTGGAGCGATCCTTGCTTGAAATCGGAGATCACTTTCGCTCGCTCCCCGCGCGAACTCCGGCCACTTACCGATCCCGCCTGCACACCCTTACTCTTCAAGATGGTCGCTAGGACCTGCGCCGAGAGCACCGACGGCATGAACACCAAAACCTTCCATTCCTCCGGTAATGCCATGATGTGATTGACGATGCCTTTGGTCCTCGTTTGGTCTTCACCCACTCGGTTCAAAGTGTCCTGCGACAAGTTCTTGCGTTCGATCTCCGACATTCCGACATCCAGGCGGGTACCGGGAAGGACCTGATGATCAATACGTGCCAGAACTTCACGGTCCTGAAGTTCCTTGATTGGATCAGGGCCCAACGTCTGGACAAGATTGTTCCCGAACCGCTTCGCCAACAGACTCGTCACCTCGGGGTTCCGTCCCCGGTACGGGGTGGCCGAAAGACCGATAAGTGGACGCTCGCGGTTTCCAAGGTCTACACCGAGTCTCTGAAAAATCCTCCTGTACATTTTGTTGTCCGCCGCCCTATGCGCTTCGTCGACAATTACAGCGACAGGAGCATAGATCCAGTCGTACGAATCATCATCGATGTGCTCGTAGAGCATTGCATCTGTCGCCACGACCACGCTTAACTCCAGTTCGGGTGCCTGCGGTCGATGGGTACCAAAGAATCGGTTAATACTTAACGACCGCTGATCGGAGAACTCCCGCCATACCTCACTCCACGTGGTGATTGCCTGCTCGCATAATTCCTCGGACTGCGCGATCCACAAGACGGGGCCGATGGACGCGAAATCGTTGTTCAGGAATGCCCTGACCAACGACTCCACGGCGACGCGGGTCTTACCCGCACCAGTCGGCAATTCCAACAGGGCCTTGTCGGCATGGCCAGGGTTTGAACGAAGGCAAAACCGGAGTTCCCGCAGAGCCTCCTGCTGGTAGTCGTGCAACTCTCCCAGTCCAGGTTTGCCCATCACGATCTCCGCTGGTGGCCGCGAAGGCTTGGACGTCCCAGCGAAGTCTGGCGTAAACCCCAAATCCGTTACGAACCTGCGAGCAGGGCCCAGACCACCCCATTTGTCAGGTGGCGTCAATCCGAGAGCCCTCAACTCATCCGTGAGAAGACTCAAGGAGTCAGTCCCGAAGGAATCGAGGAACAGGCCTGCCATATCTTCGTCCTGGACAGGGGTTCCCATGGCCCTGAGAGTATCCGAAAGACCAGGAGGAAGCTTCGCGTTCAGCTGATCGGGGGACGCCAGAATTTTCAAGCGGTCCTCGTTAGAAGATGCGGCACGAGACCGCTGCCTCAACTCGTCTAAATCAGCGTCGAAGAGCTCCTGTACAGCACTCTGAGCGTCCGCGGCACTCAACCCTAGACCGACTTCCTGATTGATCCAGGCAAGCAGGTCGTAAGCATTCTTCCTCACGGAAGGGTCACTGGTTACATATACCGTCCCGTCGTGGAAGGCCCGCGTCAGAAGTTGCTCTTGGGTACCCGCCGGCGTCAACTGACGGGCCACGATTCCGGAGCATTCCGTGATGGTAAGTCGTCGATCTTTGCGGTCAAGCAGACGGTAGACGGTCGGAATGCAGTCTGTAAGGAGCACAGACTCGGCAGGCTGCTGGGGAATCAACTCGAACTGAATGGCGCTCGCGGCGTCCTGGAAGTCAGCGTGCTCGAAAAGGATGTTTCGGACAGTGTCGTCCTCGACGAAAAGATACGGATTCTTTGATCGTTTCAGAACCTGGACCTGCGCCTCTTGAGATGCGATGAAGATCTGCCCTGCGGGGACCAGCTCGATCTCAGTACCCACCACCGCTGGAACCTCGCCCGCCCAACGTTGTTCGTCATGTGTTCTCGGAAGAGCTTTGGACAGGAAGCTCACGAGGGAGCTGGTGACTGCAGCCGTGGCCTGCATGCCCCGGCCTGCTTTCATGCCCTCGACGAGAACCTCAGGGTCGATCTCCTCGATCGACCCAGGCAGCGGCAGGATACCGAAGTGCGAATCCTTGGGTAGGGGTACCCAGGGAAGATACTGTTGCAGGAGGGGAGACACCACGCGTGAGGCCGGGAGGACACTGCCGAAGGAGGTGTCTGCCAGACCCCATGTCATAACCGCCCAAAGATGCGGGGCCAGGACTAGGAAGCTCTCGGACCCATCAGGGCTGTGGAGATTCCACTCTCGAGACGTATTGGTCCTAAGCAGGGCAGCAGTCAACTGCACCAAGTGAACGGTTGGTTGAGGGCTAACTTGGAACAGATCTTTGAGGAGCCCAATGGGCCCGCCCCCTCGTTCTTCCGCGAAGTACCAATCTTCCGGTGCTGAATTTTGGTCCCCCGCGCCTGCCTCCCAGGCCTGTTCGACTGCCCAGGCGCGGTAGAGCGAGAACTCGGCCTCCTCGATAACGGGATACCGGGGCGAGAATCCGGTGACAACGCCGAGGACCTCAATAAGTTCCTTGGTAAGGAAGTTAGGTAGCAGCACTCGATCCGGCCAGGGGATATCCACGGCCGGGTTCTGAAAAGCGAAGACCTCTTCAGAATTGCGCCACGTCGAAGCCTGCGTCATAACTTTGACGATGTTGCCCCCATGTCTCCAGCTTTTGAGTATGAGGGCTAAGCGGCGTGGTTCGAGATTGAGTGACTGGTCCCAAAGGTCTTCCCACTGACGATCCGCGGAGCGTGGCCCCAAGCTAGAGAGCATAGAGGTAAAGACGACCTCAGCGTCGAGCACTTTGAACCCGAAATTCTCGAGAATCTTGCGGAAGGAGACGTTTTTGGCAATGTCGCCAGCAACGAGTTCATAGCCAGGTAGTTCCTGTCCGCCATCGGGAGGAAGGTAAACGTTCGCATACTCGTTCAGGGCGACTCTTCGGCCCCTGTCAGTAGGAACGATGCGGGCTGCGGAGAAGCTTACGCGTGCCTTCTCCACCTCGATGCTGGGAATCAAAGCAAGGGCTGCTCGTGAATACCTGAGATCGTCAACATCGCCAAGCATATTCAACCACTTTGAGGGGTGGAGTTCGTTTCTCGACGCCGGCAAATCTCGTTGTAAGAGCGCCCCGGCGTCGGCGAACGCCCGTCGATGCAATTCTCGTAAGCGGACCCTAATAGTTCCGCTCTTGTCGTCTTGGTAACACGACAAGTGAGGCACATTGTCGGGTGTATGTGGGGCAGCAGCCCACACGGCCATGGCACTCTCGGGTAATACCACCCCGTAGTTTAGAGCGATGATATCGCAACCGTGGTGGAGTTGCCCGGTGGCGTCGGGGATTAGAGCGGATTCGGAAGCCTTGCGATGGATATGCGAGATTAAGGCCTTGTCGGCCAGAGAGTGGTACTCCTGGGGCCGGCTAGGTAGGTATCTGAGATGCCGAGCGGGTTGCTCTTTTGTGCGAAGGTTCGGCAAGGAATCGACGAAAAGTTGAGCCAGGGTGTCAAAAATCTCGGCGTTGTATTTCTTCTCTGTCAGAATATGGCTTCGGTCTTCACTCAGGGCCCAGGGCGCGTTAAAAATGCCGACGGCGGAGGTCCGGTCGGACAGGGGGAAGTTGGCCCAGAATTCCCCTTCTCTGCCGGGGTTGTCTAGAGGCATGGCGCAGGTAACGTTGATCGACTTCCGGGCGATCGCATCATCCACCTCTTG
Organism: Pseudarthrobacter sp. NCCP-2145; assembly: GCF_023708005.1. Taxonomy (NCBI): domain Bacteria; kingdom Bacillati; phylum Actinomycetota; class Actinomycetes; order Micrococcales; family Micrococcaceae; genus Pseudarthrobacter; species Pseudarthrobacter sp. NCCP-2145. The sequence continues at coordinate 102,290 of NZ_BRCG01000016.1, forward strand.
TCGTGCCGATAGCGAGGGTTCGTGTGCCCTTTTGAAGATCGCCCACCTCTGCGTCGCGAGACGGGGCCCCTGCAGTTCGTAGGACGAACGTCCAATTGATCGACACGAGTGCTCAACCTCCGGCTGACCGCCATTCCGACGTATGGTAATGGTCAACTTCTCCACGTGGGGCGTGAAGAGCAGGAACTGAGTTTGGAAGCCGAGTAGCTGTTCCTCAAGCTCCACATTCTGGTGAAGCGGAAGCCGTACTACTGTGGTCGCCCATTCCGTCAGTTCCTGAAGCGTGGCATCTTCGCCAATCGCGTCCATTGCCTTCAAGACCGTGGGTAGGCGGAGTATCGGCAGGTCGTTGTCGCGCGCAGCAACTCTAGCAAGGATCGCACGAGCCTCCGGCGCCCCGAATTGGAAACTGACTGAACGGCTAAAGACCTGCGGGTTTTCGGTCACGGCCAGGACCGACTTGAACCCGTTGCCGTACCGGCCGATTTCTTCGCCCCTCTTGTCGCTGAGGTAGGCATGAGTAATCGCGTCGATTCCTGCCTGGTCGAATTCCTTGCCGTCGTTAGCACAGTAAAGGTATCGATCGGTCAGAATGAGCTTGATTCTTCCCGTCTTTCCTGACCTGAAAATTGCGTCAGCTGCGTTCTGGACCAGTTCTGTGACCTGACGACGAGAGTACCCACTCGTTCGGAAAGAGTTCTCCTGCCCCACGTGCTCCTCGAGCATCTTGGGATCTTCTTGGTAGATCCGAGGGACCACCGCACGCCAGTTCTCGAGAAAATTCAGGAGCACAGCATTCGGCTCGTTCCAAATAAAATCGTGCGACACTGCTGATTTCCCTTCCCAAATAGACTTCTCGATCCTAACGATGCAGAGGAGACTTCACGCGGATGATCATCCAAACATTTGGGGTGTGGCGTGTTTGTCATAGCGCTTCGAGGAGCCACCAGCGCAGGCTCCTGGTTGGGCTGCATCAGGTCCTTATGCATGCGGCAGAAAATGAAAGCCATCAATGAAGACGCTTCTTTACGTGATGACGAGGCCATCAGAGCGAGAAAGTCTCAGCCTTGAGAATATGGACCGGCTAAAGAATGTGGAAGCGCCCCTTCGGAATCGAGGACCCCACTCGATCTACCGCTACTCTAACCTTCTTGGGTCACACCATCGCTGGGTCGTAGGCATCCGCAATGAGGTGCGATCTATCTATAGCCTCATCGACGATGTCCGTCCATTTTGTTCTCGTCATCGAGTCGAGGAAATCTGCAGGAAGTTCTCGACCTAGCGCTGCTGCAAGAACGTGAGCGGCCAACCGGGGTGGAATGGCGTTGCCAATTTGTTGGGAGACGTCTTTACCCGACCACGGGTAATCAGCGGGGAACGTCTGCAGCCGGCCCGCCTCTGACACGTTTAGACGATCGAGTTCACCTTTTTTTGAGAACAGGCGATTCCTTGAGACCTTCCCAGTAACCGTGAAAGCAGGCTCCCTGGAGCTGCGTCTACCGCGGGCCTTGGGATCACCGCCGGTCCCATAGTTGGACACGAGTTCGAAGGGCTCTGCTCGGGCCAGCGTTTCGCCCATGCTCCGGCACGGCAGCAACAGCGATTGGTCCGTGGATTCCTTCAACGCTTTTCTTCTGAATTTTTGGTGCGTCGGGGCAGGAAGAACGGGCGTCCGGTACCGATTCGCAATCAGGATCGCGCGGCGCCGGGTCTGCGGAACGCCGTACTCTTCAGCGTGAAGTATCCCGGTTGCCGTCTGATAACCCAGTGGTCCCAGGACCCTCGCCATGGCATCCCAGACGGGCAGGACCGCAGGCACCTGCTCTAAGACAATCACCTCGTACGCGTTGCCCGCCTGGTGGGCCTCAAGAGCCCATCGCAACGGCTGCAGCACCAGGCCGGTGCGTTCATCCTCCAACGCGGCTAGCTCGGTCATGACGTCGTCGCCATCGGCCATGCGAGCAATGAAAGACAGGACCTGGTCCAATGCCTTACGACCTGCGCCTGCCCCGGCCACAGTGTACGTCTGACACGGAGGCCCCCCTGCGAGAATAGAAGCATAAGGGAACTCCGCAGGACCGTGCTCCCGTACATCACCTTGCACGGTTTCTAGCCCTGCAGCCCTTCTGGTTGCGCAGGCATTAGCGTCCCACTCGATACCAGCCACAGACAATCCCAACCAGCGTGCAGCGACATCCAATCCACCCGGACCGGCGAAGAGATCCACCATTTGAGCGCCAGAAGGAGTTGGGTCCGATTGCACGAAGGTCATGGGACACGATCATATCGGTCGACACCTCACCAGCAGGCCATCACCCCGGGTTTTCAAGCGAACATTGAAAAAGGGCGTACTTTTCGTGCGTGTTCCCGCCTCAACCCTCGCGCTCACCTTCGGACCGCTCCACTGCGTTACTTGAATCGCCCTTCCTCGCCAAAGCCGAATATTGCAGATTGAAAACTGAGGAGGAAGTCTGATACGCCATATAGGCGTCCACACCTTGAACACACATAACCGGTTGGGCTCCCGGGGGTTGGAGTGCATGGGGGAGCGCACGAACTCGCGTCGGCTCCTCGGGATGGGCCAGCTGGTTGTTACGGTACCCCGACAGAGTCTGGGTTGGACGAGACCCCGGCATGGCCACGGTTGCATGGCACGCAAAGAGCGCGAGCGTTGGCCAGCGAAGTAGGACCGCCCTCGACGTGCCACTGGATGTGATCCGCGTCGAGCTCGCTTAGAGACTCCAGCTCAGTGCCGCAAAGACTGCACCGCTTATCGGCGAGCTGCCAAAGTGCCCAGCGTTCTTCGGTGTTGAATCCTCTACGAGTATCTTTCAGGGCTACGTCAGGATGACTGCGCAGGAAGCGTTTCACAAGTATCTCCAGGCGCTTAGTCATGCTGCTGGCGTCATTGGTTCCCTGCTGCATTAGCCGCCCGAAATCCGTCAGTTCCGCGTCTCTGCTGTCTTCGTCCTTTTTCAGATTGGTCATCCTGTCCAATCTGAATTCTGCCAAGAAAGTCTTTATCTTGTCTTTCAGATTTGCCGCACCGTAACGACCCAACATATGTCGGGTAAAGACGTACATGAGTTGCGGGTAGGACTGCTTAGAAAGTTCGATATCTCGGAGCTCAAAGATTGGTGACATCGCTTTCAGGTTCGTCGCGACTGCGTCAAAGAGCTTTTTCCCATCGGCTTCCGAGATGTTCTTATAGTCATTGACGAACTGGTCAAGGTGTTTCTTCTTCAGGTCGACGAGTCCATCGCCCCCTGACCTGGCAAGAGAATGCTCAAGGTAAAGGAGTTTGCACGTGATCTCATAGTGGGAATATCGCTTGTTGGCGAAGGCGATCTTTTCCTTGAAAAATGGTTCCTCGGCAAGAGCGCGGACCAATCGAGCCATGTTGCCGCCGAAGGCGTTCCGGCTCTCTGCTGCATTCAGCTTCTCACCGTTGTTCAGGCGGGAGAAAAGCTCTTCAATCTCGTCTTCGTCGTTGGCTTCCACGAGTACAAAATCGAGAAAGATCTCCTTGATGATGTCGCGGGCTTCTTCAGTCAGGTCTTTGAACGTTTGACCTGGTTTTGGTGGTTCCGCACAGGGGCGTCCAGAGTACGAAAAATCCGGTGCAAACTCGAGTGAGGAATCCATGAAAGCAAGCACAGTTGAGATACGTTGCTTCCCATCAACCACGGCGTACTTGAACCCGGCATCGTCTGCGCTGACCACATGCACGTAGATCTTTGGGATATCGAAGCGGTTAACGAGTGAGTCGATAAACAGCTGTTTCTTGTCCTTCGACCAGACCCCTCCTTCGCGTTGATATACGGGATCCATGTTAATGACGCGGCGCTCACGGCTTATTTCAGCGACGCTTAGTGGCTTCTTGATGCATTCCATTCGCTCACGCTAGCAAGTCGATGGGCAAAAGAAGGCCCATGGCTGGCGGCGTTTCCGCCGGTTACATCAACGCCGCCGCGTCGTGACTCTCGCGACGATCACATCCGATGGTCAAATGTAATGGTCCATAACGCTCGATCCGACCTTGTTGGTCACGGAAGTCTTGACAGCCTTGACTACTTCACCCAGGGCAGCCGCATCTCACACTCCAAGTCTGTGCAACCCGCCAGCCGGTACGGGTTCAACTCCACCCCGTCGACCTATCCGAAACATCTCGTTCCAGATGACCCGCGGCGTGCCCGCGTCACCGGGCAGCGCGTATGCGAGTTCCTCGACGCCCCAGCCCTGCGACCACGAATCCAGCAGCGACCAGCTGCCGTCGGCAAACATCGTGGCCGGCTGGTCATTGGCCGGCCCCGGCGACGAAATCGCAACATGAGGCTGGCTGAGCATCCCAAGCCGGGATGTACGCGCGGAAGGCGAAGCGTCGAGGCAGGCGCGGTCGTCGGACGTTACCAGCAGGGACTCCATAATATGGACCGCGCACCACGCCACCGCGGGCGTTTGCCCCGGTAGTGTCCAGTGGCCGGGAGTCGTCCCTCGGCCCGAAGGCGTCCAGCGCGGCCAGCAGCCAGCCGTGAGTGTTCGAGGGGAGTAGCCGCGTGGAGCGTCGGTGAGCAGCGCCCTTCTGACCTCATGGGTGCCGATCCGCACCTCGATGCCGCTCCCGCGGAGAACCGCAGCCGCTCACTCGTCCGGCACGTCCGGGCCGCCGACGCCCCCGAAGGACTTCGCCGTTAGCGGGTGAGCAGCCAGCAGGTGGGGGCTGAAACTGGATTCTTCGGTCAGCAGGTCCTGCAGCGCCGGCATCACCTCCTGCAGCTGGCGCCCCCGTCGCAGCTCAGCACCTGGGACGCATCGTGCAGGTGCCGCGGGCTGTGCTGGTCCGGGGTGGTGCAATTGGATATCAAAGCTCCACCTGGAACACCCACAACAGCAGGTCCTCGCCCGGCACGTACCAGTCCCGCTCCGGCGCCCGGCGGAAGCCCAAGGACCGGTACAGGGCGTGCGCACGTTCCATGAACGTGGCGCTGGTGATGCTGATCGCCGAGATGCCGGGCAGCTGCCGGGCGTGCTCGATGATCTCGCGCACCACGGCCCTGCCCACGCCGCGGGCCTGCTGCGCGGGGTCAACGGCCAGCATCCGGAACTCCAGGTCCCCGTCCTGCGCGATCTCGCTGTACGGCTGGCCGGCGAACGTCAGTGTCACCGCCGCCACCGCGCGCCCGGCGGCCTCCGCCACCCACACCTGCGCGTGCTCGGCCCGGTGTTCCACGTCCTCGAGAACGCTCATGTACGGATGGTCCGCGGCGAAGTGCCCGGCCCGAAGGTAGGCGTCGCGGGTGATGCGCCGGACCTCCGGAAAGTCCGCCGGCACCGCCCGCCGGAAAACAACAGTCACGAGGAAGCGCCCGAAGCAGTAGCCGCCCGCTCCACGTAGTGACCCAGCTGTGCCAAATCCGGCTGTGACGACGGATCGCCCACCGCATCGGCACCCACGGCGTTTGCCACGGCCAGAGCCCGCGCATAGTCCAGCCCGCTGCGCAGCGCCAGGACCAGGGCGGCGCAGAACGCATCACCCGCCCCCACGGTGTTCGCCACCGCTACTGCAGCAGACGGAGCCTCGGCCACCTTCCGGCCGTGCTCGAACATCGCCGAACCGTCCTTGCCGTACGTCACTGCCACAAGCTTCGCCTCCGCGAGGGCCGGGATCAGGGCGTACTCGCTCTCGTTGACGATCACCAGGTCGCACCGCTCCAGCAGCTCCGCCGGCAGATCCATGGCCGGCGCGGCGTTCAGCACAAAGAAACCCTGCACCTTCCGGGCCGCCTCCAGCACCACCTCCAGGCCAACCTCCAGCTGGCACAGCACCGTCTCCTCCGGACCGAACTCCACCCTGTCCAAGGACAGGTGCGAGTTGGCGCCCGGGCACACGACAATCTGGTTCTCGCCGTCGCGGTCCACCACGATCAGCGCCGTCGCGGTCGGCTGGGGCAGGCGAGCAACGTCGGGGGTATCAACGCCGGCGGCGGCCAGTGCGTCGAGCATCCGCTGCCCGGACGCGTCCTGGCCCACGGCGCCGACCATCCGTGCACTGCCACCCAAGCGTGCGGCGGCCGCGGCCTGGTTGGCGCCCTTGCCGCCGGGCTGCTCGGACAAGGCGGCGCCGCCGATGGTTTCGCCCGCGGTCGGAAGCCGCTCGGCGGTAGCGATCAGGTCCAGGTTGATGCTGCCGACCACGGTGACGGCAGGACGTGTTGTGTTCATGGGAAAACTCTCTCAGGAGGAGGGCCGGAAGCGGCCGGGTTTTCGAAAAAGTGTAGCGCATGGTTGTACTTGTGAGTCATACATGGTTGTATAACAACCTGAATCGCCTTGAAAGACGATCCCCTTCTGCTCGAACAAAGGAGTTTGATGTGAATACCCCCACCCCCGCCGCAGCCGCGCCGCCCACTGAAGGAGGCGCCGCCGTCGTAATCCCCGACGACGAGGCAGCCAGGCTCTCGGGCCGACGCGCCGCCCTGCTGATCTCCACCCTGCTGCTGGGCGTGCTGTCCTTCCAGCTGAACGCCAGCATGGTCACCCCCGCGTTGCCGCAGATCGCCGCGAGCTTCGGCGAAAGCGCGGACAGCGCCGCCCCCGTCCAGTCCATGTTCTTCCTGGCCGGGGCCATCGCCGGGCCCGTGATCGGCCGGTGGAGCGACTTCATCGGCCGCCGCGCCGCGCTGCTGCTGGTCCTGGGCATCATGGGCGCCGGCACCATCCTCTGCATCGCCGCGCCCACCCTGCCGCTGCTGGTCACCGGCCGGTTCCTGCAGGGCGTCTCCAGCGCCGTGTTCGCGCTCGCCTACATCGTGCTCAGCGAGAACCTGCAGGCCAAGGTCTCCGGCACCTCCGTCGGCATCATCGCCGCCATCAACGGGGGAGTGGGCGGCGTGGACGGCTACGTGGGCGGGCTCATGGCCGAGACCCTCGGCTTCCGGTCCATCTTCGTCGTCGTCCTCGTCCTCACCGCCATCGCCGCTCTCCGCATCTTCCGCCTGGTGCCCGCCGGACGGCCTAGGAGACTGCTGAAATATCCGCTGGTTTAGGCGCGTCGGCTGGACTGGTGAGGCTGGTGGTTAAGACTGGTCTTATGCAGGGACGCGAGGACGCGCAACGCGGGTATTTGGATGTGGAGG
>NZ_BRCG01000017.1:0-106888 GCF_023708005.1 Pseudarthrobacter sp. NCCP-2145
CTCCACATCCAAATACCCGCGTTGCGCGTCCTCGCGTCCCTGCATAAGACCAGTCTTAACCACCAGCCTCACCAGTCCAGCCGACGCGCCTAAACCAGCGGATATTTCAGCAGTCTCCTAGGCGGTGACGCCGAAGCCGTCCAGGGCGCGGACCCAGCCGCTGATGGCCTCGGCCGATGCGCCCGGGGCGGTGTGCTGCAGGACGTGGCCCTGCCCCGGGATTTCAGCCATGGTGCCCTGGCGGGCGACTGCGGCCAGGTGTTCGCACCAGGGGCGGCGCGCGATGGGGTCCCTGGCGCCGCGAAGGACGAGGACGGACTGGCTGAGGGCGGCCACCTTTTCCTCCATGGGGTAGTCCATCATCACGGGCAGCTCGGTCAGGTACCAGCGCGGGCCGGCCCTGAAGTAGTCGCTGAACACGAGGGCGTTCGAGGTCAGGCTCTCCCTGAACAGGGCATCGCGCGTGAGTGCCAGCGCCTGCCTGGTGACTGTCTTCCGGGGGGAGTCCACCACGGGTCCCATCAGCACGGCGCCCGCCACCCGGCCGGGCTCCTGGAGCGCGAGCTCCACCGCGGACTGCGTCCCCATGGAGTGGCCCACCACCACGTAGCTGGAAACTCCTTCCTCCGCCAGGACAGCGCCCACGAACGCCGCAAAGTCCCCGATCTGCAGCTGGCGCGGGGGCCGTGAAGCCTTGCCGAAGCCCGGGAGGTCGAAGGTGTAGACGTCCGTATCCCGGGCCAGTTCGAGATGCAGCCGGGCCAGGTACCGGTGGGACACTCCGATGCCGTGCAGCAGGACGTAGGCGGGCCTGGGCGCGGAGCCCGCGGGTTTTGCCGAGGCGTACAGCCTGCCCCTGAATCCGCCCGCCTCGACGTCCCGGCCGCCACTAAGTTCCATCAGCCGAGCATACGCCTGGTGCGGGATGGCCGCCGGTAGGCTGGGTGCATGGCACTGATAGCTCCCCGGATCACTGGCGCGCTCCCGTCGGAGGATGCCGAAAAGCTGGGCCGGGCATTGGCTGGCAGCGACGACATCACCGTCTTCGTGGACGGCACCGTCCACCGGCTGCCGCCCCAGGCGAGGGACGCCGTCGTCGATCTCCTGCACCGGCTCAGCCGCAGCGAAGCGGTGACGGTCAGCAGCGTGGAGGACATGCTCACCACCTCCAAGGCAGCGGAACTGGCCGGCATCTCGCACACCTACCTGCGGAACATGACGGACCGCGGCGAGATCCCGGTGGAGTACCGCGGAACCCACCGGCGGATTCCGCGGGCCGCCATCATGGCCTGGCTGGAGCAGCAGAAAAAGGCGGAGCTGCGCGAGGCCGGGAAGGACCCCGGGGCGGGCGCCTAGATCCTGGGCCTGGCTGCCCAGCGGCGCATCTTCAGCGCGGCGTGGAGCTCCAGGCGGGGCATCCCCTTGAGCGGATCCACGCCAAGCAGCTGCCGGATGCGGCCCAGCCTGTTGTAGATGCTGCTGCGGTGCAGGTGGAGTTTGGTGGCCACGTCCTGGACGGAGCCGTCATTGTCGTAGAGAAGTTCCAGGACCGGCAGAAGCTCCCCGTTGCGGTCGTGGTCCTCAAGCATGCGGAAGTAGACCGAACCCGAGTCAGCCCAGGCACTGGCCCCGCCCCCTGCGGACGCGAGGAGCTGATAGACCCCCGCGGCCCGGCAGTCAACGAGTTCGCCCAGCTGCGGGTCCACGGCTGCGGCCTGGGCCGCCACCTTCGATTGCCGGTACGCGGCGGCGAGCTCCCGCGGCCGGGCAAAGCCCTCACTGAGGCCCAGGATGATGCGGTGGACCGGACGGCCGGAGCGCTTGGCGAGTTCCAGCTGGTAGTGCACCAGGACCTGCGCGTGGTTCGCCCTGCCGGACAACTCGCGGAACAGGACCACCGAATGCGTCTCCGTCCCCGCGCTGAACAGTGCGGAGTCCACACCAATGGTCGCCTGCAGCGCGGCAGACCGGTGGATCAGGGTGGACGCGATGGGGTCCGGCCCGCCGGACCACCCGTCGGCGTCGAGCACCGTCACTACCTGCCAGGGGCCGCGGCCCTGGACTTCCTTCCAGCCCGCGACGGCGGCCACGGCATTGGGTTCGCCGGCGCAGGCGGCCAGGAACTCCCGCTCACGCCCACGCCGGAACTCCGATTCCGCAGTGTTCGAGTCCAGCAGGAGCCCCGACAGCATCTCGAGCTCGTGGTTGACGGCCGGCAACTGGGTGAGGATCGCCGTCGGGCTTTCATCCGCCGAGTCCTGCTGCACCCACAGGTATCCCACCCGGAAGCCGCGCACCATCAGCGGAACACAGACGCGGCCCAGCATGCCCAGGTCCTGGTTGGCGGGGACCACCACGGGCCGCACCGCCGTGGCAATGCCGTGCGAGAGCTGCCAGGCGCTGACGTCCGCGGGGACTTTCTTGCTCAGCAGGAAGTTCACCCGGACCCGGTCGGCGTGGGACTGGTTGGAGCTGTAGGCAAGCAGCACACCGTCCAGGTCCTCGAGCGACAGGCCACGGCCCAGCTTCTGCGCCACCTGCTCAACCAGTTGTTCCACACCCTGCAGCTGCATGCGCCAACACTACTGCCCGGAAGGTCCCGTGGACGAACGGACATGAGGCGACACCTGCCGCCCCGCGGCTCGACAAACGTCGAGCTACTGATGCCAGAATTCCCGGAATGGCGCGGATCCGCTTCAGCCCTCGCCTTGCCTTCATGTCAGCTGGCTCACAACCGGATTTATCGTTGATACACGAAATCCTTCCGCACTTTCCGGCTGACCAGGCCGAAGATATGGAGCCCACGATGATCATCGGCGTCCCCAAAGAAATCAAGAACAACGAGTTCCGGGTGGCCATCACCGCCGCCGGCGTCCACGAGTTCCGCAGCAACGGCCACACCGTGCTGGTGGAGCGGGGCGCGGGGCTGGGCTCGGGCATCACCGATGAGGAATACGCCATCGCCGGTGCCGAGATCGTCAACGAGGCGGACGACGTCTGGGCTCGCGCGGACATGGTCATGAAGGTCAAGGAGCCGGTCAAGGCCGAGTACCACCGCTTCCGCAAGGGCCTCATTCTCTTCACCTACCTCCACCTGGCCGCCGAGCCCGAACTCACCCGTGAGCTCATCAACTCCGGCGTCACCGCCATCGCCTATGAAACCGTCCAGGAGGGCCGCACCCTTCCGCTGCTCGCCCCCATGTCCGAGGTGGCGGGCCGGCTTTCCGTGCAGGTGGGCGCATCCTCGCTCATGGCCCCCGCAGGCGGCAAGGGCGTGCTGCTCGGCGGCGTTCCCGGCGTCCGGCCGGCCAAGGTCGTTGTCCTCGGCGCCGGCGTGGCCGGCACCAACGCCGCCGCCATGGCGCTGGGCCTGGGCGCCGACGTCACCATCCTGGACATCAACATCAACCGACTGCGTGAACTGGACGCCCAGTACCAGGGCCGGCTCAAGACCGTGGCCTCCAACAAGTACGAGATCGAAAAGTCCGTGGTGGATGCGGACCTGGTGATCGGTTCCGTCCTCATCCCCGGCGCCAAGGCCCCCAAGCTGGTCACCAACGACCTCGTGGCCCGCATGAAGCCCGGTTCCGTCCTGGTGGACATCGCCGTGGACCAGGGCGGCTGCTTCGAGGACACCCATCCCACCACGCACCAGGAGCCCACGTACAAGGTGCACAACACCATCTTCTACTGCGTGGCCAACATGCCCGGCGCCGTGCCCAACACCTCAACCTACGCGCTGACCAACGTCACCCTGCGGCACGCGGTGGCCCTCGCCAACTTGGGCGTCCGGGCAGCATTCGACCGCGACCCCGCCCTCGCAGCCGGCCTCAACATTGCCGCCGGCCACGTGGCGCACCACTCCGTGTCCGAGGCCCACAACCTGCCCCTCGTAGCGGACTGGCACGAACTGGTCTCGGCGTAGGTCTCACCCGTCCCGCGATGGGATCTAAGGCCTGCCGCCGGCCAGTTCCCGTGCTTGTTCAATGATTTTCAAGGACTCGACGGCGTCTGTTGGGTCTACGGGGAGGGGCAGGTCTGACGCCGTTCCGCCGTCGAGGATTTTGTCTGCCAGGAGCCGGTAGAACTCCGGGTACGCGCCGCGCTCGGTGGGCAGGGCGTCCAGGTGTCCATCGCGGCCCAGGAGGCCCGCCCACTCGGGTGCCTCCTGGCCGTATTCCGCGTCCAGGGGGCTGCCGCCGGCTGCAATGTACGGCTCCTGCGGGTCCACCCCGTTCTTGGTGAAACCGCCCACGGAACCCAGCACGCGGAACCGCGGGGCCTGCTGCGCGCAGAGCATGTTCATGGTGAGGTGGCTGATCACACCGGACTCATGCCGCAGGACCAGGAAAACGTCGTCGTCCGCCCGTTCGTCCGAGCGGCGCACCTTCAGTTCCGCGTGGACCACGGCGGCCGGCCCGAAGAGCTGGAGGGCCTGGTCGATCAGGTGGCTGCCGAGGTCGAACAGCGTTCCGCCCCCATCGGCCGCGGTGGCGCGGGCCTTCCAGGCCTTAGCGATGGCGGGCGACCACCGCTCAAAACGTGATTCAAACCGTGTCACCTTGCCCAGGGCATCAGCTGCCAGGAGCTTCCGCAGGGTCAGGAAGTCGCCGTCCCAGCGCCGGTTTTGGAATACGGTCAGCACCCGGCCAAGTTGCCGGGCCAGCGTGACGAGCTCCTGCCCCTGCCCGCTGGTCACGGCGAAAGGCTTGTCCACCACCACATCAAGGCCCTCTTCCAGGGCCGCCTTGGCCAGCGGGTAGTGGGTGGCGGGCGGGGTCCCCAACACCACCAGGTCCACATCGTTGGCGTGTTCAAGGACTGCCTGGCCGTCCGGCACGGTCTTCACATCCTGGTACTGCGCGGCCGCCGCAGCCTCCCTGCCGGCGTTGGACGTGGCAATCATGCTGAGTGTGTACCGGGGGTCCGCTGCTATCAGGGGCGCGTGGAACACACTCCCGGACAACCCGAAACCCACGACGGCGGTGCGAATGGTGCGTGCTGAAGCTTCAGTCCCGGTCATAGGGCTACCGTACTCCGGACGCTCTCTCACTTCCTGCCCCAAAAACACAAGCGCTCTCTCACTTTCCGGCAAGGATCACCGGACAGTGAGAGAGCGTGGCAGGAAAACCTGCAGGGAGTAAGAGAGCGTTACAAGGTGGGGGTTACTTCTTTTCCCAGCCGAGGGTGGTCCAATCCGGAACCTGGGAGAGGCTCTGGAACAGGGACGGGCCGTAGTTGGCCAGGCCCGTGCGGACGAAGGAGATCTGCGGGCCGTTCATGACCACACCCATGGAGAAGTACTTCGCCATGTGCTCCTTCTCCACTTCCATGGCCGCCTTGTTACGCTCGGCGTTGTCCTCGATGGAGGCCAGATCAGCGATCTTCTTGTCCAGCTCGGCGTCGCCCAGCTGGTTCTCGTTGGTCTTGGAGTCGTAGTACTGCTTGACGGCGGACGTGGCGTCCGCCCCCACGGTGTAGCCGGAGACGCTCATGTCGAACTCGCGTGAACCCAGGACCTTGCCGAAGTCGGCCGAGGCCCGCTGGTCAATTCCAACATCCATGCCGCCGGCCTGGAGCTGCTGCTGCAGGGTCTGGGTGAAGGCGAGGGTGGTGGGATCGTCACCGAAGTTGCTGATCTTGAAGGCTGCGGGCTTGCCGTCCTTCTCCATGATGCCGTTCGCGTTCTCGGTGTAGCCGGCGTCCGTCAGCACCTTCTTGGCGGCTTCCGGTCCGGTTTCCTTCACGGGGTAGTTGTCCTGGTAGTACTCGGAGAACGGCAGGAGCATCATGGACCCGGAGCTGGGCTCTTCCCAGTTCAGGCCGTTGAAGCGCACCTTGCGGAGGGCTTCACGGTCAACCGCCGCGAAGATGGCCTCGCGGACGGCGACGTCGGTGATGCGCTGGGCGTTAAGGTTCATGCCGCCGGCAAACAGGCGCTGGCCGCGGCGGACCTCGGAGTTGCTGGTGCCCTCAAGCTGCTTGTAGAGGGAGATGGTGTTAGCGGACATGGCGTCGATCTCACCGTTCTTGAAGGCAGCGATCTGGGCGCTGGTCTCCAGCTGGCGGAACACCACATTTTCCAGGACCGGCTTGTTGCCCCACCACTTCTCGTTGGGCACCAGCGTGACGGTCTTGGCCGCGGTGTCGTACTGGTCCAGCTTGAACGGACCGGCCATCCATTCCGGGTGCAGCTCGCCGTTGAAGCCCTCGTTGAAGATCTCGGGGCTGTTCACGGCGGGGTGGATCAGTCCAAAGAACAGGTCCTCCAGCGGATAAACCGGCTGGCTGGTCTTGACGATAATTTCCTTGTCGCTGCTGCCTGCCTCGACGGATTCCACGAATTCATAGGCACCCGAGCTGACGATGTCGTAGCCCGCATCCGGGCTCTTGAGGATGTTCCAGGTGTTCTGGAAGGCCTTGACGTCGATCGGGGTGCCGTCATTGTAGGTGGCCTTCTCGTTGACCTTGATGGTGATGGTCTGCTTGCCATCCTCGACTTCGTTTTCCACGGTCTCGCAGAAGTCCTTGTTGGGGGACGCCTTGCCCTCGAAGTCGAGCTTCCAGCAGCCCCCGATGCCGCCACTGTTCACAGCGACCGGGTTCATTGGGATTTGTAGCGCGGAGTTGTCAGCGCTGTTGCCGTTGTTGGAGAACCCGTTGAAGTCGGGGCCGATGTTGCCCAGCGGAAGGGTGACCTTGCCGCCCTGTTCAAGGTCCGCAGCAGGCTTCTCGTTGACGCTGATGAGCTTGGACAGGTCGCTGCCTGCCTCCTGTCCCTTGGCCGTTTCCGGGCCGGTGGACCCGCCACCGCCGCCGCAGGCCGTCAGCGCCAGAGCTGCGGTGATGGCCGCCGCTCCGCCGATCCTGTTCAGATTCCTCATGGTGTTCCCTTCGTTGGTGCGAGTGGTGGTGCTTGTGATGGGTCGAAGAAACCTAGGGCGCATGGTGGTCCGCCGATTCGTGGACTACCAGCATGTCCTCGTCCAGCTCTCCGTCAGGGAAGAAGCAGGCGAAGCGTTGGTCCGGGGCGGGCAGTGGTTCCGCCGCCAGTGTTTGGGCTGCCGGGGAGGGTGCTACCTGCTCCAGCGGCGGCTCCAGGGTCAGGCACTTTTCCTGCTTCGCTGCCGGCAGCGCAGCAAAGACCGGGCAGCGGGTGGCGAAGTTGCAGCCCTTGGGGGTGCCCAGTGGAGACGGCAGGTCGCCCTGGAGGATGATGCGTTCCCGGGTGCGCTCCAGCTGGGGGTCCGGCACGGGGATGGCGGAGAGCAGGGCTCGGGTGTAGGGGTGGCGTGGGTTGTCGAACACCCGGTCCACTTCGCCGATTTCCACGATTTTCCCCAGGTACATCACCGCCACCCGGTTGGAGATGTGCCGGACCACTGACAGATCGTGCGCCACCAGCAGGTAGCTGAGGCCCAGCTCGGCCCGGAGCTTGTCCAGGAGGTTGATGACGCCGGCCTGCACCGAGACGTCCAGCGCCGAGACAGGCTCGTCCAGGACCACAAGCTTCGGGTTCACGGCCAGTGCGCGGGCGATGCCGATGCGCTGGCGCTGCCCGCCGGAGAACTGGTTGGGGAAGCGGTTCACGTGGTCAGGCTGCAGGCCCACCAGCTTCATCAGTTCCATGATCCGCTTCTTGGTGTCGGCCTTGTTCATGCCCGCGTTCTGCAGCGGTTCAGCAAGGACTTCATACACCGTGAACCGGGGGTCAAGCGCGCCGGTCGGGTCCTGGAACACCATCTGGAGCTCCCGGCGCATGGCGCTCCTGGTCTTGCCGTCGGCGGCCTGCTTGTTGCTGATCCCGCCGATCACCACCTCGCCATCCTGGTCCTTGTGGAACTCCATGATTTCCAGCAGGGTGGTGGTCTTGCCTGAGCCCGATTCGCCCACGATGGAGAAGCATTCCCCTTCGCGGATATCGAAGCTCAGTCCGTCCACGGCCTTGACGGTACCGATGCGGCGCTTCAACAGTGCGCCCTTGGTGAGCGGGAAGTGCTTGCGGACGTCCTTCAACTGCAGGACGGTGGAGCGCTCCTCCCTCGGGATGGCGTCGAAGCGGGATACCGGCACCGGCGGAGCGGCGAAAACGTCATGGACATCAACGTCACCGCCCAGCGAACCGGATTTGATGCAGGCGGCGCGGTGGGCGGCCGGCCCCGGAACCGGCGCCAGCGCCGGTTCACCCTCCAGGCACGCGTCCGTGGCGAGCGGGCAACGGGGCGCGAAAGAGCAGCCGGTGGGCGCGTGGATCAGGTTCGGCGGCATGCCCTCAATGGGCACCAGCGATGACTTCTCCGCAACGTCAACGCGCGGAACGGCCCCGAGCAGGCCCATGGTGTACGGCATCCGAGGGTTGTAGTAGATGTCATCCACCGCTCCGGTCTCCACCGGCCTGCCTGCGTACATCACCATGATGTCGTCCGCCATGCCCGCCACAACGCCGAGGTCGTGCGTGATCATCACGACGGCGGCTCCGGTCTCCTCCTGCGCCGTATGCAGCACCTCCAGCACCTGCGCCTGGATGGTGACGTCCAGCGCCGTCGTCGGCTCATCTGCGATGAGGACCCGCGGGTTGTTGGCGATGGCAATGGCAATCATCACGCGCTGGCGCATGCCGCCGGAGAACTCGTGCGGGAAGGCCCTGAGGCGTTCCTTGGGGCTGGGAATGCCCACCATGGCAAGAAGTTCGACGGCGCGGGCTTCTTTCGCCTGCTTGCTCATGGCGGGGTTGTGGATGGTCAGCGCTTCGATGATCTGGTTGCCCACCGTGTAGACGGGCGTCAGCGAGGACAGCGGATCCTGGAAGACCATGGCAAGCTCATTGCCGCGGAACTCGCACATGGCCTTGTCGCTGAGGCCCAGCAGTTCCCTGCCTTTCAGCCGTACCGAGCCGGTGACCTCCGCCGTGGTGGGCAGGAGGCCCATGATGGCCAGGGACGTGACCGATTTGCCGGAGCCGGATTCGCCCACGATGCCGAGCGTTTTTCCGGGCATGAGGTCAAAGTCGACACCCCGGACTGCATGAACCACACCGTTTTCGGTGTTAAAGCGTACGTTCAGGTCCCTGACGGACAGAATTGCGTCCGCCGGCGCGTGAAGGCCGGCCACGTGCAGCCGCTCCACAGCTGACTGGGGCTGGTCAACCGGTCCGGCGGCAATTTCGCTGCTCATGAGGCGTTCCCCTTAACACGGGCTTTCAGGGCGATACGCTTTTTGGCGCTGCCGGACGAGCTTGAGCTTGGATCGAAGGCGTCGCGCAGTCCGTCGTTCATCATGGCGAGCGAGCCCGTGAGCAGGAACATGACGGTCAACGGCACCCAGAACATCCAGGGAAAGGTCTGCACCTGGGATGTCGCGCCGCCGATCAGGACGCCGAGGCTCACATCCGGAACCTTGATGCCAATGCCGATGAAGGAGAAGGCAACTTCCGCGAGGATGGCACCGGTGACTCCACGGGTGATGTCCAGGACCAGCAGCGACCCGATGTTGGGCACGAGGTGGCGCCACACGATCCGGCGCGCCGGAACACCCATGTACTGGGCGGCCTTGACGAAGTCCCGCTGCATGAGTGACATGGAGAGGGACCGGATGAGCCTCGCTGTTCCCATCCAGCTGAAGACGAGCAGCACAATGATCAGCAGCAGCCAGGACGGCAGGTCCCGCCTGAGCCCTTCGCCTCCGCCGCTGGTGGCCACAGCCACCACCAGGAGGGCCGGCATCATGATGAGCGCTTCGAGGATGAAGAGCATCACCTTGTCCACCTTGCCGCCGAAGTAGGCCATGGTGCACCCGTAGACGGCGGCGACGAGGACGGACACGAGCCCGACGATCAGTCCGATCAGGATGGAGATCCTGGTGCCTTCCACCGTCATTGCGTAGAGGTCGATCCCGGCCTGGGAGGTGCCCAGGTAGTGTTCGGCCGACGGCGGCATGCCGATGTTGAAGGGGTCGATGGTTTGCTTGTCCCACTCGGTGAAGTACCCGCCCACGAAGGAGAAAACGGTCAGGGCGAGGAAGATGGCAAGCCCTGCCACGGCTGTCTTGTTCCGCATGAAGCGGCGGAAGATGATGGTGTTCTTGCCGATGACGACGTCGGCGCTCTCCAGGTGGGCGTCCTGCGCGACGGCGGCGGGGTCTACTGCATTGAGGTTGGTCACGGTTACTGCACCCGCACTCTCGGGTCAACAAGGGTGGTGGCGAAATCCGCCAGAATGGCTCCCAGGGCGAAGATCACGGAACCATAGGCCAGGGTGGCCGTGGCGGCGTTGACGTCCTGGAGTGAGATGGCGTCGATGCTCCAGGAACCCACGCCGGGCCAGGCGAAGATTTTCTCCGCGAAGAAGCCGCCGGCAAAGATGGCCGGGATGGTGAAGGCGATGCTCTGGGCCACGGGTATGAACGAGACCCGCAGCGCGTGCCGCGAGATGGCCTGGTTCCTGGTGAGTCCCTTGGCGCGGGCGGTCCGGACAAAGTCGGCATTGACGTTGTCCAGGAGGTACTGGCGCTGGGCAATCTGGTAGGACCCCCAGCCCACCAGTGTGATGGCAACAGTGGGCACGGCGTAGTGCGCGAGCATGTCGATGAACTGGGCCCAGCCCGGTTCCATCCCCGGGGTGGAGATGCCGGTGACAAAAAAGATGCGTTCGCCCACGGTCTCGTTGATGTTGATGGCACCCAGCTGCACCAGGAAGTAGGCAATGGGGGCCGGCACGATGTACGCGAGGTAGCTGTACGAGGTGATGACGCGGTCCTGGAACCGGTACTGCCGTGCGGCCGAATAGACGCCGAGGGCAACCCCAATCACCAGGGTGAGGATGATGGAGGCCAGGAAAAGGCGGGTGGAGATCCAGACCCGGTCCCCGAACTCGGCGTTGATGAAGGCGCCGTTGGGGCTGCGGCCCCAGTCCCAGCGCGTGACAATCGCCGTAAGCCATTCGACATAGCGTTCCCAGGGGCTGAGGTCGGGGTCGAGGCCCTTCAGGCGCATGGAGTTCGCCACCTGTTCAGGGGTGGGACGGGGTATCCGTTCCTGTTCAAGCAGCGCGGGCTTGAGGGAACTGACGGCGAGGAAATATCCCGCCGACGTTGTCAGGAAGATCATGAAGACATACGTGATGCCCCGCTTGGCGAGATACCTGAGCATGCGGCAGCTACTTCTGGATCGTCGCCGCCGGCAGCCAGACGGTCAGACACCGCGTCATCCGCAGGCGGGCCAGGCTGTTGGGCAAATCAACAATCACGTGCTGGATCCTTCCGTTTTCCCGTGATCAGCGGGGGTTGCGCCGCCTTACCGGGTCCTTGCCAGCGGGTAGCTGGCGTCCCGCAGCCTGTCAGGGCTTAGTCCTTGTGGACTATGTCGCGGGTCACATTCCAGAGGAAACTATCACAAGCCGGAACCGAAAATGCGGGCGAATGCCCGGAAAGCTACCCGCCCGTATCAGATCGTTATGAATAGTTCTGTGAAGTTGGTGTGACTGGACGCGTATCCGAACTGTGGCGTAACCTACGCGCCGCGGACCACGCGTGTGACAAGATCCCGCCAGGAGGCGGTGAGCCTCTCGGGACTGACTCCGTGAACCTTGACAAGGCTTAACAGGCGCTCCGGATCCAGGGTCGCCGCCAGGGAGCCGGCCATCAGCCAGGGGTCGGGCCCGAAACCCTCTTCCCGCAGGAGGATCTCGATGTGGCGGTGCCACAGGACGGCGGCGGGGGCTTCAAAGCGCCCGCGCGAGGCATGCTCGGCGGCGAGCACCAGGTCCCCGAACTCCATGACGTAGGAGATCCGTTCCGCCCCAAAGGAGATGAGGCGTTCCATCCCGGGCGCACCCGGGCCCAGCGGCGGCGGCCCGAACATGAACCGGGCCTGGAAATCGGCCTCGGACTCGCTCAGCAGGGTCAGCATCAGTCCCGCACGGCTGCCGAACCGCCGGAAGACCGTGCCTTTGCCCACCCCGGCGTGTTCGGCCAGCCGATCCATGGTCAGCCCCTCTGCCCCGCAGTCAGCAATCAGCTCCCGGGCAGCCGCAAGCAGGCGTTCCCGGTTCCTTGCGGCGTCCCGGCGTTCCGCCGCCGCCCCCGCCCCCGCAGGGAGGCCGGGCCGCGGTGGGATGGAACTCACATCCGACATTCCACACCTCGGGAATAATAAGCGGACCGTAGTCCGTTTAGATGGGTGAAGGCACTGACAAGCCTCAGCTTAGACCGGCCCGCGGCCCTCCCGCGGACCCAGACCCCAGGAGTTCCCATGACCAAGAGCACCGTCCTTACCCTCGTCGGCAGCCTCCGCGCCGAGTCCACCAACCAGAAGCTGGCCGAAGCCATCCAGCTGAACGCACCGGAGCAGGTCGACGTGGTGATCCACGGGAACCTGGGCAACATCCCGTTCTACAACGAAGACATCGACGTCGAAGGCCAGGTCCCCGAGGCGGCGGCAGCCCTGCGCGCCGCGGCGAATGAGGCAGACACGCTGCTGCTCGTCACCCCGGAGCACAACGGCACCGTGCCTGCCGCACTGAAGAACGCCATCGACTGGCTGTCCCGCCCCTTCGGTGCCGGCGCCCTCGCCGGCAAGCCCACCGCCGTCGTCGGCACCGCGTTCGGCCAGTACGGCGGGGTCTGGGCCCAGGATGAGGCACGCAAGGCAGCAGGCATTGCCGGCGCGCAGATCCTTGAGGACGTCAAGCTTGCCGTGCCGGGATCCATGGTCCGCTTCGCTGAGGTCCACCCGAAAGACGACGCAGAGGTCGTGGAGCAGATCAAGGGCGTGTTCGACGCACTCACCGCCTCCCGGCCCGCGGCTTAACCAATGCCTCCAGTACCCGGCGCAGCCAATGCGCCGGGTACAGCCTTTTTAAACCCGCCCGGCACCTGACCCCGGCGCCCGGCCGCGCCGGCGCTGCTCTGGCTGCCGCACCTGATCGTTGCTACCGTGACCGCATGAGTCCCTCAAAGACCCCGGCCGAGATCCTCACCATCGCCGGGACCGAGGTCCGCATCTCAAGCCCGGACAAGGTGCTGTTCCCCGAACCCGGGCTGACGAAGCTCGACTTGGTGGAGTACTACCTCGCCGTCGCCGACGGGGCCCTCCGCGGGGCCGGGGGACGGCCGATGGTCCTCAAGCGCTTCCCCAAAGGCATCGACGCCGAGCCGTTTTTCCAGAAACGCGTGCCCGAAAACCACCCGGACTTCATCGACACCGCCACCCTGCACTACGCCTCGGGGACGTCAGCGGAGGAAGCCGTCATCCGGGACGCCGCCGGACTGGCCTGGGTGGTTAATCTCGGCTGCCTCGACCTGAACCCCCACCCCGTGCGCGCGGAGGACCTGGAACACCCAGACGAACTCCGGGTGGACCTCGATCCGATGCCGGGCGTGGACTGGTCCCAGATCGTGGACGCCGCCTTCGTGGCCCGGGACGTGCTCGACGACGCCGGCCTGGCGGGGTGGCCGAAGACCAGCGGCTCGCGCGGGCTGCATATCCTGGTGCGCATCGCGCCGCGGTGGACCTACCGGGAGGTCCGGCTCGCCGCCGAGACCCTTGCCCGCGAGGTGGAGAACCGCGCGCCCGGCCTCGCCACCGCGCGGTGGTGGAAGGAGGAGCGCGGCGAGAGTGTGTTCGTTGACTTCAACCAGAACGCCAAGGACCGCACCGTGGCGTCCGCCTACTCGGTGCGGCCACTGCCCGACGCCCGGGTCTCCACCCCCCTGACCTGGGACGAGGTCCGGACCGCCAGGCCGGACCAGTTCACGGTACTCACGGTGCCCCGGCGTTTCGCGGACCTGGGCGACCCGCACGCCGGTATCGATGACGCCGCGGGCAGCCTGGATGGGCTCCTGGCACTGGCCGCGGAGCTCGGCCCTGCGGAAAAGCCACCGCGCAGCGGCGACGGCTCCGGCCGCCGGCAGTCGGCGATGCCGCTCATTGAAGTTGCCCGGACCAGGACAAAGCCCGAAGCGCAGGCCGCCCTCGACGAATGGAAATCCCGCCACACGGACCTTGTTCCGGCCCTGCATCCGGCCGACGTGCTGGTGGACGGGATGCGCGGATCGAGCTCGCTCTGGTACCGGGTGCGGGTGAACCTGCAGCACGTCCCAGAGGGCGAGCGTCCGCCGCAGGAAGACCTGATAGCCGATTACGACCCCTGGGCGGGCAAAGAGTGGCCGGGCCGGCCGGCGTCCTGACGGCGGCTCCGTCCGCAAACTTGGCGCGGGTCCGGGCTGGCGCTGCCCCGTGATCAACTCTTGTCCCAACCGGTACCTTCCCGGCATTCCCGGGCCGGGGCGCCAGCCGTAACGTTAATCCACCAAACCGGACGGGATTGCGGTGGACTCATGCGGGCACGAAGTGCAGGAAGGCGCAGGGCAGGGCTGCGGACGGCAGCAGCAGCCAGCCTGGCGCTTCCGCTGTGGCTCGGCGCCTGCGCGGCAGGAGCACCCCTGGAACCCACCCCCGCACCGCCCGCTCCGCTCGCCATCAGCAGCAGTACACATGCCGCCCCGCCGCCCGTTGCTCCCTCCCCGCAGCCGCAGGATGCTGCCCGGACGGAGACGGCCGCTCCCCCTGCCCGATCACTGAACCAGGCATCGGCCGGTTTCTCCGCCGGGGCCGGCGGGCCCAGCGCCCCGGCACCGGATGTTTCCACGCCAAGTACCCCCGCTCCCGGCACCGAAGCCCCGCAGGACCTTGGCGGTGCTGCAGTGCTGCGGGCTTCCGGCAAGCCCGGGCCCACCGGCACTCCGGCCGCGCCGCACACGGTGACGGCGTACTACGTGCTCCTGGACGACGGCGGCCGGAACGGTGTGCGTTTTGGCTGCAACGACAGCCTGGTGGGCGTCCCCCATGAAACTTCCGTTGCCGGGGAGGCCCTTCCTGCGGCGGTCGGCGCGCTGATTGACCCGCCAGGCAGCGCAGCTGCAGTGGGTCCGGAAGCGGATCTTTACAACGCCCTTGCCAGCTCACGCCTGAAGTTCCTCTCGGGCAGCTTTGACGGGACCACCGTGACGGTTTACCTGGCCGGAAGCCTCCGCCCCGGCGGAGCGTGCGACCTCCCCCGGCTGGAAGCGCAGCTCACGCAGACAGCGGTGGCTGCCGTCGGCGCCATCAGGGCAGAGATCTACGTCAATGGCCTCACCCTTGAGGAAGTGCTGAGCCTCGATTAAAGAGTGTGGGCGTCAGCCTCAACCTGTGGCGTATATATAAACAGGTGTTGCTTTTAGGGCAACACCTCGCTGTATCCTGATGATGTGAGCCACGAAACACTCGACGCCGCAGCAGGGACGCTGCCAGCAGAAGCCATTGATGCCATCGAGCGGGCGGCGACCTCCGCGCACCGCCACGAAGAACTCTTTTCGGAACGCGCCGCGAATATCCGGCAGTCAGCAGTGCGGGACGTCTTCGATATCTCCATGCGGCCCGGGCTCGTCTCGCTCGCCGGCGGAAGCCCCTATCTGCAGTCCCTCCCGCTGGACCGCCTTGCCGCAACAGCCGCCAAGATCATTGCCGAGGACGGACTGACCGCCCTGCAGTACGGAAGCGGGCAGGGATCGGAGGAACTCCGCACGCAAATCTGCGAAGTGATGGCCGCAGAAGGCATCACGGACGCGCTGCCGCAGAACGTGGTGATCACCGCCGGTTCGCAGTCCGCCCAGGACGTGGCCACGAAGGTCTTCTGCAACCCCGGCGACGTGGTCCTGGTGGAGGATCCCACCTATGTGGGCGCCCTCAACACCTTCGAGGCATACCAGGTCCAGGTGGAAACCGTGGAGATGGACGACGAAGGCCTGGTTCCGGAGCAGCTGGAGGCACGGATTGCCGCCCTTCAACTGGCCGGCAAGAACATCAAGTTCCTGTACACCATCCCCAACTTCAACAACCCTTCGGGCATCACGTTGGCGGCGGGCAGGCGCCAACGGATCGTCGATATATGCCGCAGTGCGAATATTCTCGTGGTGGAGGACAACCCGTACGGACTGCTCCGCTTCAGCGGCGAGCCGCTGGCACCGCTGCGGGCGGCGAATCCGGATGACGTCATCTACATGGGGTCCTTTTCCAAGATCTTCGCCCCGGGCCTCAGGATCGGCTGGGCGCTTGTCCCGGAACACCTCCAGCGCCGCTACTACCTGGCAGCCGAGGCCGTAACGCTCTGCCCGCCCGCCTTCAACCAGATGCTGGTCTCGGCCTACCTCCGCGACTACGACTGGAGGGGCCAGATCGAGACATACCGCGGGCTGTACGCCGAGCGCTGCGCCGCACTGCTGGCAGCCCTTGAGGAACACATGCCGCCGGGCACCACATGGACCCGTCCGGAAGGCGGCTTTTTCGTGTGGGTGACTCTCCCCGAGGGTGTGGACACCTACCCCCTGCTGCGCAAGGCGATCGACGCCGGCGTCGTGTTTATCCCGGGAGCCGCCTTCACGCCGTCGGACGACCCTTCCAACAAGCTGCGCCTCGCCTTCAGCGCCGTCCCGCCCGAGGCCATCGCCGAAGGGGTACGCCGCCTGGCGCCGGTGCTTCAGCAAGCCATCGCCGCGCTGTAGCCTTGGCCTGACCAGCGCTACTGAAACCAAGCAAAGGAGCACACATGAGCGGAATCATCGTTGTAGGGGTTGACGGCAGCGCAACTGCCAAGAAGGCGGCCGAATCGGCCCGCGACCTCGCAGCAGCCCTTGGCGCCTCGCTCCACGTGGTATCCGCCTTCGACAGCGACCGAACCGAGGTGTTCGGCAGTGGCAGTGACCGCTGGATCGTGTCCGACGCCGATGCCGCCGAGCATGTGGCGCGGACAGTTGCGGAGTCGCTGGGCAGGGATATCAAGGTCACGTACTCCGCCGCCCGCGGCAGGCCGGCCGACGCCCTCATCAAGGAAGCCCTGCGGATGGACGCACGGATCATCGTGGTGGGAAACCGCAGGATGCACGGCATCGGGCGCGTGCTTGGCAGCGTTGCCAACAGCGTGGCCCACAACGCGCCCTGCGACGTCTACATCGCCAATACGTACGACGCCGAATAGCAGAGTTTAACGGACACCATGCGGTCAGCGCGTCCCGCATGGTGTCCGTTCTCACGCCCGAAAGCGCGTTCCCGGCTCTACCCCGGCGATAAAATTGGAGGAGCCCCCAACGGTGCGGACACCCAGCATCCACCACCATCAAGGGGCCCCATTGATCACCCTCCAGCGCCGCCAGCTTGCCGGCCACGACATCCTCCTCGCCCGCCATGGCAACCACATCTGCTCCATGCGCGTTGACCGCAGCAACGACCGCGTCGTGGCTTTACTGGATGATGGCAGCGTGGACAGCGCCCCCAACCTCATCGCGCCGGGGATCAAGCTCCCCGAGACGGTGGGCAGCGTGCTCCGGGAGGACTGGAAGCTCCTGACGGCCTGGGGCGGGATGGCAGCGGCCATGGCTGTCCTCATGACGGGTGCTGCCGTGGCCCTGGGTACCACCGCGGACCCGGCCACCCTTGAGATGCTGACCGCCTACACCGCCTACTGAGGCCGGGCTAAGCCACCATCCGGCCCTGGAGGGCGAACCATATCCCGGCCATCACCACGCCGCCGAAGAGCGAACCGGCGACCACCTGCGCAACGGTGTGGGCGCGCAGCATCACCCTGGACCAGCCGACGGCAGGCACCAGGAGCAGCAGCGGGAGCCACGCCGGACCAAGCATGAGCACGCTGATCACTGCCGCCGAGGACATCGCCGCCGCATGCCCGCTGATCTTCCAGAACGGGCTGATTGCCGCCAGCACCACCACCCCTGCCACCACGGCGAGGACCATCACCACCACACTTTGCGGGGCGCCCGCTGCCGCCAGCACCAGGAGCCCGGCCAGGATGGAAGCCAGCGCCATCAGCAGCACGGGGGCCCGCTGACGGCGGTCGCTGACATGGTGGTCAGTGACTTTCCCCAGCCGGACGAGCATCAGCAGCAGGAACAGCGGAAGCACGCAGACGAACAGGGCTGCCAGCGCACCGTACCCCACTGTTCCGGGAAAGCCCGGCTGCGCTATGGGACTGATCAGCAGCTGGATGCTGACCACCACGGGCGGCTGGAAGGCCTCCGTCACCCACCGCGCGGCCCTGTTCTTCGCGCGGAGGGTGCTGCCGCTGATTGCCAGTGTCCTGTCCTAGTCGAGGAGGAGCGCGGGCTCCTCCAGGATGGCGGCGACGTCGGCCATGAAGCGGGCGGACAGGTCGCCGTCCACCACCCGGTGGTCGAACGATCCGCCCAGCGTGGTGATCCAGCGCGGGATCACTTCCCCGTCAAGGACCCACGGCTTCTGCTTGATGGTTCCGAAGGCCACGATGGCAACCTCGCCGGGGTTGATGATGGGTGTGCCGGTATCGATCCCCAGGGCTCCGATGTTGGTGATGGTCAGCGTGCCGCCCTGCATCTCGGCGGGCTTCGTCTTTCCGGACCGGGCCGTAACGGCCAGGTTGTTGAGCGCCAGTGCCAGTTCCTTCAGGGAAAGGTCCTGGGCGTTCTTGATGTTCGGCACCATCAGCCCCCGCGGCGTGGCTGCCGCAATGCCCAGGTTCATGTAGTGCTTGACCTGGATTTCCGCGCCGTCGGTTCCGTCGGCGTTGTCCACCCACGTGGCATTGACGCTGGGGTTCCGGGCAGCGGCCCAGATGACTGCCTTGGCGAGGATGAGCAGAGGTGAAACCTTGATGCCCTCGAAGTCCCGGGACGCCTTGAGCCTTTTGACGAACTCCATGGTGCGGCTGGCGTCCACGTCCACGAAGATGCTGACGTGCGGTGCCGCGAACGCGGAATCCACCATGGCCTTTGCGGTGGCTTTCCGGACGCCCTTGACGGGAATGCGCTCGATGCGCTGGTCCTGCGGCTTGCCCGCCTTGCCCCAGAACCCGTCCGCCTTGTCCAGTTCCGCGTCCCGCTGGGCCTGGTAGCTCACCAGGTCCTCGCGGGTCACCTCGCCGCGGGATCCGGTGGCCACCACGTCTGCCAGGTCGATGCCCAGGTCGCGGGCGATCTTGCGGACGGGGGGCTTTGCGAGCACGCGGCTGACCAGCCCGGTGATGGTGCCTCCCAGGGTGGGACGGTTGTCGACGTCGGCGGCCGGGCTTGTTGCCGGGCCCGGGTCCTGGGTCACTTCGGCCGGCGAATGGGGCTGGACGGGCTCCACCTCCGGAGCGTTGCGCGAAAGGGAGGAGGAGGGGGACGTCTTCCGCGGCCGGCGCTTGACGGCGTCGGCCTTGGGGCCGGAGCCCACCAGGGGCCCGCCTGCCAGGGCACTTTCCGCGGCCTGCGCACTGTCTGCCGTGCCGCCGTCGGACGCTGGAAGCTTGCCGTAGAGCGGCTGCGCGGGAGCCTCAGGCGCGCGGACATCCGCCGGGGTGGGGTCTCCGGACACGTTGTCGCTGACGCTGATGATGGCGGTGCCCACGTCGATGGTCACCCCTTCCGGGACCAGCAGTTCAGTGACGGTCCCGGCGAAGGGCGAGGGAAGTTCCACGAGGGACTTGGCCGTCTCGATCTCGCAGAGGACGTCGTTGATGGCGACGGCGTCGCCCGGCTTGACCTTCCAGGAGACGATCTCGGCCTCGGTGAGCCCTTCGCCGACGTCAGGCAGGTTGAACTTGTTGAGAGTCATGGTGTCCTCGGTTGGGAAGCCTCAGTAGGAAAGGGCGCGGTCCAGCGCCTCCAGGATGCGGTCGATGTCCGGAAGGTAGTCTTCCTCCACCTTGGCAACGGGGTAGGGCATGTGGAAGCCGCCTACCCGGATGACCGGCGCCTCGAGCGAGTGGAAGGCCCGCTCGCTGATCCGGGCGGCGATTTCACCGCCGATTCCGCCGAAGGTGGGCGCCTCGTGGGCCACCACCAGCCGCCCGGTTTTCCGCACGGAGGCTGCGACAGTGTCGAAGTCCAGCGGGGAGATGGACCGCAGGTCGATCACCTCCACGCTCCGGCCGTCCTCTTCCGCGGCGTTCGCGGCCGCCAGCGCGACCGGCACCAGGGGGCCGTATGCCACGACGGTGGCGTCCGTCCCTTCGCGGAGGATGTGGGCCTTGAATGGATCCTCTGCCCGGCCCGGCGCGGCGGTGTCCACCTCGCCCTTGAGCCAGTAGCGGCGCTTGGGCTCGAAAATGATGACGGGATCCTGGCACTCCACGGCCTGCTGGACCATCCAGTAGGC
The DNA here is from genome assembly GCF_023708005.1 of Pseudarthrobacter sp. NCCP-2145. Lineage (NCBI taxonomy): Bacteria > Bacillati > Actinomycetota > Actinomycetes > Micrococcales > Micrococcaceae > Pseudarthrobacter > Pseudarthrobacter sp. NCCP-2145. The sequence goes on from NZ_BRCG01000017.1 coordinate 20,165, forward strand.
GTCATGCGCGTTGGAGGGGGTGATGATGCGCAGGCCGGCAGTGTGGGCGAACAGTGCCTCCGGCGATTCGGAGTGGTGCTCAACGGAACCGATGCCGCCACCGTAGGGGATGCGGATGACTACCGGGACGGTGAGGTTGCCATTGCTGCGCGCGTGCATCTTGGCCAGCTGCGTGGTGATCTGGTTGAAGCCGGGGAAGACAAACCCGTCGAACTGGATTTCGCAAACCGGCCGGTACCCCCGGAGCGCAAGGCCGATGGCAGTTCCGATGATTCCCGATTCAGCCAGCGGCGTGTCCACCACCCGGTCGGGGCCGAACTCGCCGATCAGGCCGTCCGTGACGCGGTAGACCCCGCCCAGCGGACCAATGTCCTCCCCCATCAGCAGGGACTTTGGATTGCTGGCGAGTGTCTCGCGAAGGCCCTCGTTGATGGCCTTGGCAATGGTCATGGTTGTCATTAGTGGCCTGCCTTTGCTGCGGGCTGTCCGGAAGGTTCGGCCGGCAGGTCTCCGCCTTCGAACCCTGCGGTGTATTCCTCAAACCATGCGAGCTCCTCCGCCACCAGGGGATGCGCCTCGGCGTAGGTGTTGGCGAAGGCGGAGCGGATGTCCGGGGTTTCAAGGTCATGGGTGGTGCGTCGGACGTACGCGGCGAGTTCGTCGCCGTCGGCCTTCACTTTCGCGAAGAACGCGTCGTCGGCCAGGCCTTCGGCGCGCAGGTACTTTTCCACTCGGGCAAGCGGATCCTTTGCCCGCCACGCGTCTTCCTCTGCGGAGTGGCGGTACTTTGTGGGGTCGTCCGCCGTGGTGTGGGCGCCCACCCGGTAGGTGAAGGCCTCGATCAGGACAGGACCGTTGCCCTGGCGGGCGTGTTCCAGGGCCCATTCGGTGACGGCGTGGACCGCGATGACGTCGTTGCCGTCCACCCTGATCCCCGGGAAGCCGTAGCCCTTGGCGCGGTTGGACAGCGGCACGCGGGTCTGGACATTGGTGGGGACGGAGATGGCCCAGTGGTTGTTCTGGCAGAAGAACACCACGGGCGCGTTGTAGGAGGAGGCGAAGACCATTGACTCGTGGACGTCCCCCTCGGAGCTGGCCCCGTCACCGAAGTAGGCGATGACCGCGGCTTCCTCCCCGCTGCCCTGCGCTGCCGCCAATTTCTGGTCGCGCTGGATGCCCATCGCATAGCCGACGGCGTGGAGCGTCTGGGCGGCCAGGACCAGGGTGTAGAGGTGGAAGTTCGTGTCCTTGGGGTTCCAGCCGCCGTTCGACACTCCGCGGAACTGCCGGAGGAGTTCGGCGAGGTCCACGTTGCGGGTGTAAGCGACGCCGTGCTCACGGTAGGTGGGGAAGATGTAGTCCTGTGGCCGGCTGGCCCTGCCGGAGCCGATCTGTGCGGCCTCCTGGCCGGTCAGCGGGACCCAAAGCGCGAGCTGTCCCTGCCGCTGCAGCGCAGTGGCTTCCACGTCGAAGCGCCGGATGGCCGCCATGTCCGCGTAAAGGCCTCGAAGAACCTCCGGGGTAACCTTCCCCGCGTACCCGGTGAAGACGGGGTCGAAGCCCAGCTTCCCGTCGGGGCCCAGGAGCTGGACCATCTGCGCGGGGGGCTCGCCCATGACCGCCTCGGCATCAGCCTCACGCTGGTCGTCTACCGCTGTTCCGTCGAACTCGGTGGAAGGCAGATGTGTGCCCATACCGTCTCCTCGCTTGCCGCATGCGGATGCAGTGCAATGTCGCTGGGATATATGCCTCAAGAGGAATAGATTCCCGGCGCGGCATATATATTGCTTTACTGATCCTAACTTTATCTTCAGTAGGTACGCGCCGAGCTACTTGTTAAGCGCTAGGAACCCCGTGGCGCGTTTGTATATTTCGCACACAGCTGGAGGAACCTGGTGTTGGCGTCCACCTCGCCGATGCTCACCCGCACCCCTTCGCCGGGGAACGCCCGCACTGACAGCGCCTGGGTGCCCGCAAGTTCAGCAAATCCGGCACTGTGTTCGCCCAGGTCCAGCCATACGAAGTTCCCCTGCGCGTCAGGAACAGCCCAGCCAAGGCTCCGCAGCCCCGCCGTGACACGCTCGCGTTCCTCCACCAGGCTTTGTACTCTTTCTACAACCTGGGGGTAGTTCTGCAGCGAAACAATCGCGGCCGTCTCGGCAATCTGGGACACGGCAAAGGGGGTGGCTGCCACCCTGATGTGCTGCGTCAGGACGGGGCTGGACACGCTGTAGCCGACCCTGAGCCCGGCCAGGCCGTGTGCCTTCGAGAAGGTCCGGAGCACCACCACATTGGGAAATTTGCGGTACATGGCAAGCCCGTCCACGGCATCTTCAGACCTGACGAATTCCTGGTAGGCCTCATCGATTACCACCACCACGTGCGGTGGGACGCGCCTGATGAATTCCTCTGTTTCGGCAGTGCCCAGGACGGGTCCGGTGGGATTGTTGGGTGTGCACAGGAGGACCATTCTGGTCCGGGCGGTCACGGCTGCCGCCATGGCCCGGAGGTCATGCCTGCCGTCGGCAGTGACGGGGACGCGCACGCTTTCGGCCCCGGAGAGTCCCACGCTGATGGGGTACGCCTCGAAGGAGCGCCAGGCGTAGACCACTTCGTCCGGTGTGCCGTCGTCGTTCCGTCCGGCAAACGTGGCGAGCAGCTGGTTCAGTGCGCCCAGGCTGCCCGCGCCAGTGACAATATCCTCGGCGGGCACGCCCAGAAAGCCGGACAACTCCGCGCGCAGCCTGCTGCTGAGCGGATCAGGGTACCGGTTGAAGTCGGTCTGGTGCGCTATGGCATCAAGGACAGCGGGTAGCGGGGGCAGCGGGTTTTCATTGGAGGACAGCTTGTAGCTGGCCATCCCGTCAACGGCGGCGGGCGGCTTCCCAGCGGCATAGCGGGGCAGGTGGGCCACCACGGGACGGGGCTGGACACCACCCGTGAGGGTCTCAGAAGACGTCATGCAGACCAGCCTACTTCCCGTGCTGCAGGAGGGAAGCAGGCTGGTCGCACACTGTTGGCCTAGGTGCCGGACGGTGCCGCGGCGCTGTCCGCCCTGGTGCCCGCCAGCTGCGGCGCCCAGCCGTCCGTGCCGCGCAGGTAGGCCTCCAGCGTGTACTCCCCGGCCACGGCCGGGTCGAGCTGGGGCCGCGTGGGGGTGACCCGGGATCCCGGACCGTTGTTGTTGAGTTCGTGGAAGCGCGCTTCCTGCCAGGAGAATCCGCTCATGTCCGTCCAGGGCTGACCGGAGATGTGGGCGCCCAGCCAGGAGTCCCTGATGAGCACCTGGGCAACCGCCTCCACGTCGCCGCTCGGGTGCCAGGGACGGCCCAGGTGGACGGTGCCTGCCGCGGCATCCGAGACGAACCGGCAGCCCGTGAACAGGTAGCCGTGTTTGATCTGGATGTTGAGGCTGCCGGCCGACACGTAGCCGTTGTTGCTGTCAGATCCCCGGTCCAGGGACCGGATCTCGCAGCCCGAAAACACCGCCGTACCCCGGCCGAAGATGAAGTCCACGTCCCCTTCTACGTAGCAGTCGCTGAAGAAGAACCGTGACTGCACTCCCCGGGCAGGCGAATCAACCAGCAGGGTGTCCTGGTTTCCCAGGCACCGGACATTGCGCAGGACCGCTCGATCGCCCGTCAGGAAGAGCGCCACCGCCTGCCGGTTTTTCATCTCCTGGTTGGCGGCTTCGTCGAAGTCGTTGCTGAACGTGAGGTTCGCCGCCGTGAAATCCGCCCCGTCAATCCGCACGCTGGCGCTTCCGCCCGTGCCATAAGGTCCGGTGCCGTCAGGCTTCGCGGTGCCGGAGGCGTTGTTGTAGACCAGCACAACATCCTCTGCCCTCTCCCCCAGACCGATGAACGAGATCCTGGGTTTGTTGGCCGGCACCCTGATGAGTTCCCGGTAGGTTCCGGGAGCGATGCGTATCTGGGTGCGGTGGGTGCTTCCGGCCGGTACGGCGTCCACGGCTGCCTGCACGGTCCGGAACACGGATGCTGCCCCGACCTCCAGGACCACGGGCTTGTCGACGGGACGTTCGCTGGGCCAGTGGATTCCGCCGAGGGGGTCCAGTTGGGCATCAACATGCTGGAAGTATCCCGGCGGGACTGCCTGCAGCGCCTGCAGCTCCGAGGCCACCAGCCGGGCCACGGCAAGGGCGCCTTCCGCCTGGAAGTGGGTGTTGTCCGCCACGCCCTCCGGGTACTGCGGATATTGGCCCGGCGACGCGTAGAGGAAGTGCGACTTTGTCCCTTCTGGGCCGAGCTTCTGCCACAGGTCCTTGGAGGAAGCGGTGAGATCCACGAGGGGCGTCCCCGTCGCAGCGGCAAGCTCCCGGACAGCCTGGGGGTAGGCGCCGTGCGAATCCTGGGCAACGCCGAGCGCGCTGAACCGCCGACGTTCTACAGGCGTGACCAGCACGGCCTTCGCGCCGCGGGCCTTGGCACTGTCGATGTACTTCTGCAGGTATTCCTTGAACGTGGTCTGGGGGTCGGTGCCTCTGGCCGGATCCTGGACCTTCTCGTCATTGTGTCCGAAGGAAATCAGCAGGTAATCCCCTGGCTGGAGCATTGCCGCCACCTCATCGAGGAGGCCGGCGTCGGCGAAACTCTTGGACGACGCGCCCGACCATGCGTAGTCGAACACCCCTGCCTGCGGCCCCAGCAGCAGGGGGAGCGCCTGGCCCCAGCCTGCGCGGGGCCGTTCCGACTGCTGGTAGGCCGACGAGGTTGAGTCCCCCACCACGAAGATCACCGGACGGGTCCGGCCCTGCGGGGACGCATTGGCGGGGCGGACGGCGGCCTGCGAGCGCGCAGCGCCCGGTCCGGAGATTCCCGCCGCGGCCGTCGCTGCTCCAGCCGCAACAGCAGCCAGGATTGAACGGCGGCTGGGCTTGAGGCGTCGCATCAGTTGGCCTCCCCAGCCGTAAAGACGGGCCCGACGGCGTCCGCGAGAAGGGCGGGAACGGCCTGGGCGGCGTTCACATGGGTCCGCAGCACCGGCGTCCAGCTGTCATCGGCACCCAGCTGACGGTCCGCCGGAGCAGCTGCGTTGTAGGCTGCCCGCAGATCGACGATTTTGCCGTTGACCGCGTTTCCGGTGGTGGCGATGGCCTTGCCCTTGAAATAGCCGATAAGCGAGGCGACGGGGGTACCTGCGGGAAGGGTAAAGGCGTTGGCCTCAGCGTAGAGGTGCGATTCCACCCCTGCCCCGAAGGTATATCCGTAGGGGACCTCAGAGTCAGCGGAGGCCTTGAAGTGGTTGTTGTAGACGTCCACCTGGCCGTAGCGGACCCGCGGTGCCCGCTGGCCCACGTTCTCAAACACGTTGTGGTGGATTGTTACGCGCAGCTTGCCGGCGTCACCCCGGTTGGTGGAATCCGTGGATCCGATGAGCAGGAGCTTGTCATGGTCGGAGAACCGGTTGTAGGACATGGTGACGAGGTCCGAGCCGTTGGTGACGTCAACCGCCCCGTCATGGACCTGGTAGGGCCGGCCGAAGTAACTGGGCTGGGCGCTGTCCAGGTTGGGGGCGTCGGTGAAGTGGGAATGGTCAACCCAGACGTTGGTGGAACCGTTGATGATCTGCAGCAGGTCATACTCACTGTTCCAGTTGCCGGTGGCGCCGTCGGTCGGATCCCAGGCCGGAAAGCAGTCGGCGGCATCGCGCACGGTGAGGTTCCGGAAAATCACGTTCCCGGCGCGGTTTATCCGCAGTGCTGCACCCGTGATGCTGCTGTCCGGGCCAGCGCCCACAATGGTGGTGTTGCTCGGGATGTCCCAGCGGATGGTGGCGGCCTGCTTGGCCGCTGCTGCGCGCCGCGCAGTTTCCTGGGCGCCCTCAGGTTCCCTGGTTGTCCCATACCGGGCGGGATCGAAATCATAAAGGTACTGCGCCAGGGAATAGCCGGTGCCGCTGGCATAGTCTTCACAGCTGAGCGGAGAGCCGCTCGCGTCCACGTTGGCCGCGATGTCCCCGTGGACCCGGATGACCTTCGGGTCCGTGCCGCCACTTGCGAAGGCGGCACGGAGTTCGGTTTTGCTGGAAACGTCGTACACGCGGTCCGCGCCGGCGGCGGACCCGCCGGTGGTGCCGGCACCCGCCGCCGCCCAACCGTCGTTTTCCGGCAGTACTTGGCGTTCGAGCGGCTGCCGGGCGGTCTGGGCTGTTGGGTCCGCCTGCGGCGCGGGCGATGCCAACGCGGGGGCTGGTGCTGCGAGCAGTGAAACGGCAAGGGCCGCCACCACGGACACGGGTGTTAGGGGCTTCTTGTGACGCATGATCTCTCTTCCTCCATTGGAATGAACCACGCTTCGGCACAGGCGACGGCCTGCACGTCGGAAAGCGATTTCTCTACTATGAGAAACCGCTTTCTGAATGTCAAGGCCTTAGTTGATCCTTGACAAAATGAATTGCAGCGTTGTCACAGTGGCATGCAAGCGTGTGACAGTCGCTGCGGGAGGGTGCCTGCGCAGGGCCGACTCCAGCCGACGCCCCGAGGGGACAGCCGTCTCCTGCACCTGGCTCACAGGCAGGTGTGAAAACATGGGCGCATGCTCTCTTTCATTGGCCGCGTCCTCATCAACGGGTTGGCACTGTGGATTGCAAGCTGGATCCTTCCCGGGTTGGAAATCTCCACAGCGGCAACAACAGACGCGGTAGCCCAGACGGGTGTCTCGCAGGGAACGGACGTGGCCGGAACGGCTTTGGCGTATGTGTTCATCGGCCTGATTTTTGGCTTGGTGAATGCGTTCATCCGCCCGCTGGTGAGCTTCCTGTCCCTTCCGATCACCATCCTCACGCTGGGCCTCTTCACCATCGTCATCAGTGCCGCCATGCTGTACCTGACCTCCTGGATCAGCAGTTTCACACCGGTGCACTTCACCATCGATTCGTTCTTCTGGACGGCCGTGTTCGCTGCCATCATCATCACCCTGATCTCGCTGGTGGCCGGCCGGATTACCGGAGTGCGCCGCTAACAGGCCTGCCTACCGCCCGCCATGCCCGCGTTCCCGCCGGCGGAGGTCCGCGGCGTGGAGATGTGACGCAGGCGCCGGTGTCCGTGCCAGGGAAAACCGCATGGCCGTTGCCGCGCCCCCGGCGCCGAGGACAGCACCCAGCGCGGCAGTGGACTGCACCAGCGACGGATCGGAGCTTGCTGACACCAGCCGGGCGCCGTCCTGATAGCTACTGAGCTGGTGGCCGGGACCAATGCCGACGTCCTCCCCAATCTGAACGTAGTGGTCGTTGGTCATTGTGACTGTTACCTGGTTCCTTGCATCACGATTGGCTGCGCCGTCGGTCCCAGGGACCCAGTCTGTTCGATGTTCCAAATGGAGCGTGCTGACCTCGGGCAACGGCGTTATTCCCCCGACAGGTGATCCAGCGGTCAGGACGTATTTGAGGTCGTACTCGTCAAGGAAGTCCTCGCTGGCTGCCAAGTTCATGGCGTGAATGCCTCCCTGGCTGTAGCCCACGCCCACGACCGCGGCCCCTCTTTCGGCCCCGGCGGCTTTGAGGGCTTCCATGACAGCACCTTTCACGTTTTCCGAGCCGTTGCCAACGCCTTCCACAATTCCACTCAGGCCGAACGGATTGCGGTCCGCCCCTTCACCATGGAGTTGTGTTCCTGGAATCACCAGCACATATGCCTTTTCGCCACCGTTTTCTACTTCAATAACCTCGATAAAGCCCGCCCCGCGTTCATCAATAAGGCGTATGCGTTCAAGCAATCCGGAGGGGGAAGGATCGAAGTCGATGGGTATGCTCTCCTGCCGGCCCACTGTCACCGGCCGTGGCCTCATTCCCGGGTATACGCCCTCCACCAAGGTTTTCAGCAGCGGAGTAGCAGCTGCCGCATGGCTTGAGAGGCTCTCGGCCGCGCTGCGGTTCAGGAATCCTGTCCTCCAGAAATCCGCGTGGCGTTGCAGCTCGGCCTGGATGTCAAGAATTCCATTGGCGCGGGCAGCGGCTGCCCTCGCCTCCGCCATTTCGTACTCCTGCCTGCACGCCCGGACCTGGCTGCTGATGCGCTGGAGTTCGGTCCGCACGGCCTGGAGGCTCCGTTCTGACTCGCCCACCGCGGTCAGGGCCATGGTCCCGGTCCACCGGGGCTGGTCCTGGAACGGAATGAGCTCTTCCCAAATGCGGCGGGCCTCGGCCTCCACCCCGGCAAGCCGTCCCGCCAGGGCATCCACTTTTTCCGCGCCGGCGGCCAGCTCCTCCAGCTGGAAGCTGATGCCGCCCACCCCGCCCCGGATTGTGAGGGGGCCGTCCTGTTCCGGGCCGGTGACCCGGACAGGGCCGCCGGTGCCGGGCGGCGTCGCCTCGGCCATCTAGAACCTGCCGCCGTAGGAGCAGCCGGCAACCAGGGTCTCGCGGCTGTGCCGTTCCACGGCCGCCTTTGCTTCCATCAATGATTCGAGGGCGCGCAGCAGGGCCGACGCCTGCAGAGCCAGGGTGTCCCGGTAGGCCCGCCCTGCCGGCGACTCCCACTGCAGGAGCTGGATGTCCCTGAATCCCGCAAGCACTTCCTCTCCCCGTACCACGCAGGCCGCCACACGGGCAGCCAGCTGGTCCACCTGGGAAACCCGGTGCAAGTCGGCCTGCAGGTCCGCCCCTGCCAGCTCACTGCTCACCCTTCCGCCCCACGGACGCCCCGCACCGCCGCCACAAGTCCCGTTCCCATCCCGCAACTGTCCCTTCCATGCCGCCCCACTTCCGTAGCGCCCGCCAGGACACACCGCCCGGCCCTCTTCCCTTCCCCGACGCTACGGAAGGACTGTCCCGGGCTGTAGGGCCGCCGTCGGCTATGTGGACAAGTAACGTGGATGACCGCCGCTTAAGGGGCCGCCGGAGTTCGTGAAAGAATCAGCACATGCCTGAAACTGCCGCCACAGCTGACACCCGTACGCCCTCAGGACGCCTGGCCCTTGCCGCGTCCCCGGAAAAGATCGCGCTCGGCCCGCTGGACGGCCGCTACCAGTCAGCCGTCGCGCCCCTGGTGGACTACCTCTCCGAGGCGGCCCTCAACCGTGACCGTGTTGCTGTCGAAGTTGAATGGCTGATCCACCTCACCAGCAACAACGTCCTTCCGGGCGCCGGGCCGCTGACCGCCGCACAGCAGGACCAGCTGCGGGCCATCGTGACCGAATTCGACGCAGGCTCGGTGGCCGAACTCGCGGACATCGAAGCCGTCACGGTCCACGACGTCAAGGCTGTGGAGTACTACATCGGCCGCCGCCTGCCGGCCATCGGCATCGAAAACCTGACCGCGATGGTCCACTTCGGCTGCACCTCCGAGGACATCAACAACCTGTCCTATGCGCTGGGCGTCAAGGGCGCCGTGGAGGACGTGTGGCTGCCGGCCGCACGCTCGCTGGTAGCCCAGATCAGCGCAATGGCCGAGGAAAACCGCGCGGTCCCCATGCTGTCCCGCACGCACGGCCAGCCCGCCACGCCCACCACGCTGGGCAAGGAACTTGCGGTCATCGCGCACCGGCTCACCCGCCAGCTGGACCGGATCGAGAAGACTGAATACCTGGGCAAGATCAACGGCGCCACCGGCACCTACGCCGCCCACGTGGCGTCCGTGCCCGGCGCTGACTGGCAGCAGGTCTCCAAGTCCTTCGTGGAGGGACTGGGCCTGGCCTGGAACCCGCTCACCACCCAGATCGAGAGCCACGACTGGCAGGCGGAACTGTACGCCGACGTCGCCCGCTTCAACCGGATCCTGCACAACGTCTGCACGGATATCTGGAGCTACATCTCGATCGGCTACTTCGCCCAGATCCCGGTTGCCGGCGCCACCGGCTCCTCCACCATGCCGCACAAGGTGAACCCGATCCGCTTCGAGAACGCGGAGGCCAACCTCGAAATCTCGTGCGGACTGCTGGACGTCCTGGGGTCCACGCTGGTGACTTCCCGCTGGCAGCGGGACCTCACCGACTCCTCCAGCCAGCGCAATATCGGCGTGGCATTCGGCCACTCACTGCTGGCAATCTCGAACGTTGCCAAGGGCCTGGAGCGCCTGGACGTGGCTGAAGATGTGCTGGCCGGAGACCTGGACACCAACTGGGAAGTCCTGGGTGAAGCCATCCAGATGGTCATGCGCGCAGAGGCGATCGCCGGCGTCGAAGGCATGGAAAACCCCTACGAACGCCTCAAGGACCTCACCCGCGGCCAGCGGGTGGACGCCGCCCGCATGCAGGAATTCGTACAGAGCCTCGGCCTGTCACCAGAAGCCGAGGCCCGGCTTCTGGCGCTGACGCCCGGCAAGTACACCGGCATCGCGGACCAGCTGGTGGACCACCTCAAGTAGCTCCCGCTGCAGTACCGCGGATGGCAGTAGAGTACGACGGCGGCGCCGGGCTCCCAAGGGGCCCGGCGCCTTCCGGTGCGGGTCATCCAACCGTGCCGGAAGTGCGAGACTGGAAGCATGAAGTTGCTGCTCATCCGCCACGGACAAACCCCCGGTAACGTGCTCGGCCAGCTGGACACTGAGCACCCGGGGCCCGGCCTCACAGAACTGGGCGAACGCCAGGCCGAGGCGATGGCCCGCTCGCTGGCGAACGAACCCATCGGCGCCCTGTATGCGTCCACACTGATCAGGACCCAGATCACCGCTGCACCGCTGGGCCGGTTGCATAGCCTGGAGGTCGAGGTGCTGGACGGCCTGCACGAGATCGAAGCCGGGTCCCTGGAGAAGCTCACGGACGAGGAGTCCCACAAGCGATACATGGGAACTGTCTTCTCCTGGGCGGCGGGGGACCTGGACCGGAGGATGCCTGCCGGCCCTGACGGCCATACCTTCTTTGACCGCTTTGACGCCGCCATCCGCCGGGTGGTGGAGCGGGCGCTCGACCAGCGGCACGAGGCGGCGGCCGTCGTGAGCCATGGCGCTGCCATCCGGACCTGGGCGGGACGCCGGGCGGAGGACGCGGACCATGAGTTCGCGGCACGGCATGTGCTGGCCAATACCGGGATCGTGGCGCTGGAAGGCGACCCGGACCACGGCTGGAAACTGCTCCACTGGGACGGCAGCCCGGTGGGCGGTCTCGCCCTGGCCGATCCCACCGCGGAAGACCCCACCGGGCAGGACACCGCCGGGTCTTAGGTCAGCTGCCGGATCCGGCGGGCGGGAAAAACCGCCATTCTGCGGCAGGGGCTGCTGGCCTGGTCGACGGGTACGGGCATGAGCCGCGCGGCCATGCCCGCGGCCTCCGCCGCCGTCGGCCTTCCCGCACTGTCCATAGCGGTCAGAGACCGGATGAAGGAAGACCAGCCGGGACCCAAGGAATCCGGCACCTGGGGACTGCGGAGGGTCCTGGCCACGAGCGACTCGATGGCCGTCCCGGGAAACGCCTTGGATCCGGTGAGGAGCTCCAGGAGGACCAGACCCATAGCGTAGACGTCCCAGGAAGGACGAACGGGTCCTCCCGAGGCCTGCTCGGGGCTCATGTAGTGCACAGTTCCTGATGAGACACCCGGTTCCGCAGGTGAGCCTGCGGCCGCGACGATGCCGAAGTCGACAATGCGCACCGGGCTCCGCCGCAGGCCGCTCAGCATCAGGTTGGCGGGTTTGATGTCCCGGTGGACCAGCCCTTCTCCGTGAAGGTGGGCCAGGGCTTCGAAGAGCCCGCGCGCCCAGCCGGCGACGGCGTCGGGATGGTGCTGGCTGTTGCGGACCGCCTCCGAAAGGCTCGGGCCCAGGGCGAGCTCCTCCACCAGGAACGGCCGCCCCGCCAGCGGTGTTCCGGCGGGGACAACACCCAGTCCGATAAACCTGACAATCGAAGGGTGGCTGAGGGCGGCCAGGACCGCGGCCTCATTGCTGATCCTCTCGAAATGCTTCGCGGAGTCGTCAACTGCCACTTTGACGGCCACATCCGGGCCGCCGTCAAGGTCGGCGGCCCGGAAAACCTGGGCCAGCGTGCCGCGGCCCAGGAGGTCCCTGAGCTGATAGCGGCCCGCCACCACGGGCCCGCCCAGGGCGTGCTCGCCTGGTGGCTGCCTGTGCGCCGGGGAGGGGGCGCTCATGCGGAGAGGGCCGCGGTGTTCGGCAGGTCCACAGCGGTTCCGGCCTGGAATGCGCGGGCATAAGGGGAGCGGATCCACGCGTCCAGCTGGAAGCCGCAACCGCAGCGCCACACGGGCGGGAGCTGGACGGGACCGCCATCCTCAGGTTCGAACGAGTAGACGACGGCGGCTGGCCCCACAGCGGGAGTAACCAGGTCCATAGCGGTTCCGCAATGGAAGGCGGCGCCGCTGCCCGCGCCGTCCGACGGCCACTGCGTGCTGGACGCAGGGCCCGTCACAGAAGACTCCAAGGGCAAAAGCTCAGTAAAGGTAACCAACAGGCTCACGACTCCGGAGGTAAATGTTCGGGATTATTCGTAAGCATACATATTGCTAGTCAATCTAGCTAGTCAGGCTAGATACTTTTTTCGTCCGGGTGTGATTTCTGGAGCGCTTCGGTCATCCGGCCCAGGAACTCCACCACAACCCGCGCCTCGTCCGCCGAGAGGCCCTCGGCTACCGCCATCATTTCGCGGTGCATATTGCCAAGGGTCAGGCGCACCTCCCTGTCGGACTCGACGGTAGGGACCACAATGACGGAACGCCTGTCGGTGGGGTGGGCCTCGCGGCGGACATGCCCGCTGGCCACGAGCCGGTCGATAAGGGATGTGGTGGAAGCGCTGGTGATGCCGAGGAACTGGCTGATGTCCTTGGGCACGACGGACTTTCCGGAGGCCTGCACCCGCAGCAGGTAGCGAAGGGCCAGAATATCCGTCTCCCCCATTCCCATGGAGTCACGGGTGGAGCGGCGGACCGCCGTTTCAGCGGTCCGGTAGTCCCGCAGGGACTTCAACACCGCGGCGCTGTAATCCAACTGACCGTCGGGCCCGTACCAATACCCGGAACCCTCATTACCCGTAGAACGCATGCAATCATATTAGACCAGCTGATAACTAGGCAGCCAAGTAACTTGCAGGAGGCGGGTCGCGATGCGTTCTCCGGGAACTAACCGGCAGGAAACACCGGCGTAACCGCCCCCTCCTAGCCTAGGTTTGCATAACCCTTCGGCGAAGCGAGGCAGAATGCAGACCAACCCGCGGTTGAACATCAGGCAGGTGCCCTGGTCAAACCCCGTAGGCGCTGACCTGAGGCGCGCGCAGCAGGCCGAACTCGACGCCCGCTTCGGTACCCCTGACCACGAACCCGGCCCGCCGCCGTCGAGCGCGGACTGTGCCGTCTTCCTGGTGGCCTACGACAAAGGCTCGGGCCAGCCCGTGGGGTGCGGCGGGCTGCGGATGATCGACGCCACCACCGCGGAGATCAAGCGCCTGTACGTCCTCCCCTACACCCGCGGCTCAGGCGTGGCCAGCTCGATACTGGCGGCCCTCGAGGCAGAAGCGTTCAAGCTTGGTTACACGCGCATCAAGGCCGAAGCGGGATCTGCCCAGCCGGACGGCCGGAACTTCTACGAAAACTCGGGATTTGAGGCCGTTCCCAACTTTGGGCCCTACATTGGGGTGGCGCACTCGTACTGCTACGCCAAGAGCATCAATGCCCGCAGCGCCGCCCAGACCGCCATGGCCTAGGCCGGCGTCCCGTCACCCGGGGCGGACGTCGTCACAGTGGGTGCCGCTGCAGCGCCTCGGCTAACCTCGCCCTATGGAAACAGCAGACATCACCTTCCGCACCCGCAAGTGGGTCCGGCCCGAGGACCTGAACGCAAACGGGACGCTGTTCGGCGGCAGCCTGCTGAAGTGGATCGACGAGGAAGCGGCCATCTACGCGATCCTCCAGCTGGGTAACGGGCGCGCCGTCACGAAGTACATCTCGGAGATTAACTTTGTCAGCTCCGCGGTGCAGGGCGACCTGATCGAAATGGGGCTGACTGCCACGCGCTTCGGCCGGACATCCCTGACCATGCGCGCCGAGGTCCGCAACATGATTACCCGCCAGAGCATCCTCACCATCGAGGAAATCGTCTTCGTGAACCTCAGCCCGTCAGGGAGGCCGGAGCCGCACGGCTACACGGAAATCACCTACGACCGGGACAGGATCCCCACCCACCACCTGACGGAGACACTCACTGGAGACGCACAGTAACCGCTGACGCTTCACCGCCTGTTTACCCGCACGCCCCCGGCCGTTCCCTTGACTGGACCAGAGTAACCAGCCGGGCTGTTTATCGAATCGATAGCCATAACAGCCGTGAATTCCGCCTGCCCGGCGTTAGGCTTGCCGGACATGCTCCGATTCCAGTCCAGAAATGAGTCCAGATCGTGCGTACATTGAAGACTTTGGTTGCCGCCGCCGTCGCCGTCACCCTTCTTGCCGGATGCGGAGGAGGTGACGCATCGCCCCCGGCGTCAGGTGATGCCTCCTCAGCCCCGGCTGGCGGATCCGGGGACACCCTGGTGGTTTACACCAACTCCAACGGCGAGGGCCGCGGGGAATGGTGGACCGCCAAGGCCGCCGAGGCCGGCTTCAAGATCGAGATCGTCGGCGCGGGCGGTGCTGATGCCACCAACAAGCTGATCGCGGAGAAGAACAACCCGATCGCCGACGTCGCGTTCGGGCTCAACAACATGTACTTCTCGCAGATCCAGGCCGAGGACGCCCTGGAGGCCTACGAACCGTCGTGGGCGGGCGAGGTGGACAAGGAACTGGGCGACGGTGAAACATACTGGCCGCTGGTCAAGCAGGCCATCCTCCTCGGCTACAACTCGGACAAGATCCCGGCGGACAAAGCGCCGCAGGACTGGACCGACCTGTGGACCAAGGACGAGTTCAAGGACCGCTACGAGCGGGTAACCGGCCTGGGCACCGCCACGGCACAACTGGTCTTCGCCGGCATCCTCAGCCGCTACCAGGACGACTCCGGCGACCTTGGCGTCTCGGACGAAGGCTGGAAGCAGGTGGAGCAGTACTTCCAGAACGGCAGCCCCGCCGTTGCGAAGACCGACCTCTTTGCCCGGATCGCGTCCGGTGAAGTGGACATGGGCCAGATGCCGTCCTCGATCATCGCCGAGCGCGAAAAGTCCTTCAACGTCAACGTGGAAACAGTGGTCCCGTCCGTTGGCGTCCCGCTGGCCGTGGAACAGATCGCCCTGGTGAAGGGCACGGAAAAGAAGGAACAGGCCCAGAAGTTCATCGACTGGTTCGGCAGCGCCGAAGTGCAGGGCGAGTTTGCCCAGCAGTTCAACGCGATGCCGGTGAACAAGGAAGCCGAGGCCCAGGCCAATCCCGAGGTGGTGGACTTCTTCGCGGACCTCAAGCAGCAGGACATCGACTGGGACTTCGTGCAGGAAAACATGGGCGCCTGGGTGGAAAAGATCGAACTCGAGTACATGACGTAACCCGGCTCCGTCCACCCCGTTTCGATTCACCAGACAGGTTTGCCATGATCCGCTTGGACAACATCGAAGTTTCCTTTGGTGATTTCACCGCCATCCCGAGCCTTGACCTGCACGTACTCCCGGGGGAGTTCTTCACCCTCCTGGGGCCGTCCGGCTGCGGGAAGACGACGGCGCTGCGCACGCTGGCGGGCTTCATCCAGCCCTCCAGCGGCACAGTGCACGTTGACGGCAAGGACGTCACCCGGCTTCCCAGCGACAAGAGGCAGGTGGGCATGGTGTTCCAGAACTATGCCCTCTTCCCCAGCATGAGCGTGTGGGAAAACATCGCCTTCGGGCTGCGGGTCCGGAAGGAAAAACCTGCGGACAGCGACCGCCTGGTCCGGGACATTGCCCGGCGGGTGGAACTCAGCGATGAACAGCTGTCCAAGAACGTCGCTGAGCTGTCCGGCGGGCAGCAGCAGCGCGTGGCGGTGGCGAGGGCCCTGGTGCTGCGGCCCAAGATCCTCCTGCTGGACGAGCCGCTGTCCAACCTGGATGCCAAGCTGCGCCACCAGCTCCGCCAGCAGCTCAAGGACTTGCAGAGCGAGTTCGGGATCACCACGGTGTACGTCACCCACGACCAGGACGAGGCCCTGGCCATGAGCGACCGGGTAGCCGTGTTCAACAAGGGCGTGGTGGAGCAGGTGGGGACGCCGCAGGAGATCTACGACCATTCGGCCACGGAGTTCGTCTGCAACTTCATCGGGGACAGCTCGGCCTTGACGCCGGAGTTCGTAGCGGAGCTGAACCGGCTCTCAGGGGCGGGGCTCAGCCCGGACGCCAACTCCTACCTGCGGGTGGAAAAGGCGTCCTTGAGTCCCGCGACTGAAGGAGGGGCCGCCGTCGGACTTCCCGGCACGGTGGTGTCCCGCACCTACCACGGCCTTCACAGCCGGTACGTGGTGCGCAGCCACGGCGCCGACATCCGCCTCCTGGTGAAGGAAGAAGGCGGCGCCCACCACGGACCCGGCACCGAAACCACTGTGTACCTGCAGCCTGCCCACGTTCTGCAGTACCACCCGGACACAGGCGCCGCCCTTCGGCAGCGGGACCCTGCAGCAGTCCTGCCATGAGCAGCACGGCGGTTCGCGCCATGGTCCGCTCCCCCTTCGTACTGATCGTGGGGGCCGTCCTGACCTGGTTCATCGCGGCATTCCTGGTCTGGCCCAACATCAACGTCCTGATCGCGACGTTCTTCCCGGACGGCAGCTTTTCCGGACGGGCCGCGGAAAAGCTCTTCTCGTCCCAGCGCGCCATGAAGGCGCTGGGCAACAGCTTCCTGCTGGCGGTGGCCTTGTCCATCACGGTGAACCTGGTGGGCGTGTTCATTGTCCTGGTGACGCACTACTTCCGGATCCGCGGTTCCAGGATCCTTTTCCTGGGGTATGCGTCCACCTTCATCTACGGCGGCATCGTCCTGGCTGCCGGATACAAGTTCATCTACGGGGACAAGGGAATTGTCACGTCCCTGCTGGTCAAGGTGTTTCCCGGCATGGACCCCGCGTGGTTCTCCGGTTTCTTCGCCGTCCTGGTAGTGATGACGTTCGCCACCACCACCAACCACATGCTGTTCGTGGCCAACGCCCTGAAAGGCGTTGACTACCAGACCATTGAAGCGGCCCGGAACCTGGGGGCGTCCACCTGGACCATCCTGCGGCGGATCGTGCTGCCGATGCTTAAGCCGACCCTGTTCGCCGTCACCATCCTGTCCTTCCTGACCGGGCTCGGCGCCCTGAGCGCTCCGCAGGTGCTCGGCGGACGCGACTTCCAGACCATCACCCCGATGATCCTGACGTTCACCAACAGCCCCACCTCGCGGGACCTGGCGGCGCTGCTGGCCGTGATCCTGGGCCTGGCCACCATCCTGATGCTCGCCGTGATGTCCCGGCTGGAAAAGGGCGGCACGTACTTTTCGGTGTCCAAGGTGTCCTCGGCGCTGCAGAAGCAGGACATCACCAACCCTGTGGCCAACGTGGTGGTCCACGCGGTGGCCTACCTGCTGTTTGCGGTGTACACGCTGCCGGTGGTGCTGATTGTGCTGTACTCCTTTGCCGACGGCGCCGCGATCCAGACGGGCGAGCTGGCGTTCGGCAGCCTTACGCTGGAGAACTACCAGCGGGTCCTGACCCAGCAGTCCGGGCTGCGGCCGTTCATCGTGAGCGTGGTGTACAGCGCCCTGGCGGCATTGATCGCCGTGGGCGGGCTCCTGTTTGTGGCCCGGCTGCTGCAGAAGTACAAGAACTGGGTAGCCTCGGTCTTCGAATACCTGCTCCACATTCCGTGGATCCTGCCGTCCGCGCTCCTGGCCCTGGGCCTCATCATCAGCTACGACCACCCCAATCCCCTGGTGGGCGGGGCAGTCCTCACCGGGACCACCGTGATCCTGCTGATCGCTTTTGTCACAGTCAAGATCCCGTTCACGCTGCGCATGCTTAAGGCGTCCTTCGCCTCGGTCAACTCCTCCTTGGAGGAGGCTGCGGCCATCATGGGCGCCAAGACCCTGTACGTCTTCCGGCGGATCCTCCTGCCGCTTGTGCTCCCGGCGGCCGCCGCCATCACGGCGCTGAACTTCAACAGCCTGCTGGACGACTACGACACCGCGATCTTCCTGGCCCACCCCCTGGTCCAGCCGCTGGGCCTGGTCATCAAGGCCAATACCGACGGCGCGGAGGGCGTTGACGGAGTCGCCAACACGTTCGTCTACACGGTGCTGCTGATGGTCATCACCGGTGTGACCATGTATCTCGTCTATGGCCGCTCCAGCCGGGAGCGGTCCCGGAAGAAGAAGCTGCCAGCCGTCCCGCCGGCCTCCCAGGTTCCCGGTCCGGGGCTTCCCGGAACGCCGGTGGCCGGGGAGGACGCCGCGCAGCCTGCAGCTCCCGTGCGCTGATCAGCCGGCGGAACCGCTGACGACGGCGGCGCGGGCGTTCCGCCGTCGGGCCAGCTTGAGGAGGCCGTCACGCAGCGGCTGGGCACCGTCCGCAAAGGCGACGCGCCCCATGGCAGAGGACGCCAGGCTGAGGGCGCGGGTCCTTGGCCGACGCTGCCGGTCGTAGGCACGCAGTGCGTGGCCTTCGGGCAGCGTGTTGAGGAGGTCAGCCAGTGTTACGGCATCCACCAGCGACTCGCAGGCGCCGCGCCCCAGGGTGGGCAGCATGGCGTGGGCGGCATCGCCGATGAGCACGTTCCGCCCGCGGACGTAGGAGCCAAGATGCGGAACTGTCCAGATCCGCTGGACCAGGCATGCTTCGGGCGTGGCTGCGGCCAGCGTGCGGCGGATGGCGGGCGCGTGGCTGGAATAGCGCTCCCGGGCGTATTCCAGGGCTGATGCTGCGTCAATTCCGTACGGGCCCATCGCGGACCGGTAGCTGGCCCACCAGAAGGACCCTCCCCGGGCGGCAGCCATGCCGAACAGGTCGCCGCGGCCCCAGTATTCGCCCACCTCGTCCTGGCTGACCGGAGCAGGCAGGGTCCCGCGGAGGGCGAGGTAGGGG
This sequence comes from Pseudarthrobacter sp. NCCP-2145, assembly GCF_023708005.1. Taxonomy (NCBI): domain Bacteria; kingdom Bacillati; phylum Actinomycetota; class Actinomycetes; order Micrococcales; family Micrococcaceae; genus Pseudarthrobacter; species Pseudarthrobacter sp. NCCP-2145. The sequence continues at coordinate 39,069 of NZ_BRCG01000017.1, forward strand.
GTGAGGCGGGCCTCCGTTCCGGCGCCCCAGACCTCCCGCCGGACTGCGCTGTGCACGCCGTCAGCACCGACCACCAGGCTGCCGTCGTCGGGAAGTGACCTGACGGTGCTGGTGATCCGGCGGACGGTTCCCGGGACGGCACCGTCCAGCAACCGCAGCAGGTCAGCCCGGGAAATGCCGAACATCTCCCCCGCGTTGACGGTGATCCAGGGCTCTCCCTGGGCGTCACGGACCGATCCGCTGCCGAGCACCGGGCTGACCGCCCGCGCCTCTTCAAGGACTCCCAGCCGCGCAAGGGCACGTTGGGCGTTGGGCCACATCCCCAGCGCGTGGCCCACGGCCGGCAGCCCAGGCCGCTTCTCGTACAGCGTCACCTGGAACCGGCTGTGGTCCAGGGCCGCGGCCAGCGCCAGGCCGGCAATGCCGCCGCCAACAATCGAGATTGTGTCCATGCACGTAATTTTACTACTTTTGTAGTGATCCGGAAGGGGTCAATTACACTGGGCGCATGCCTGACCGCCGGACCCATCTCCTTGATGCCGCCCTGGCCGTCGTGGCTGACAAAGGAATGAAGGGCCTTACCCACCGGGCCGTGGACGCCGCCGCGCAGGTGGCGGAAGGGACCACCTCCAACTATTTCCGCAACCGAACCGCCCTGGTGGAAGCGGTGCTGGACCGCCTGGAGCATCTGGACACCCAGCTGCTCCGGGACCAGGGAGCGGCTGGCCCGCCGCGGAACCTCGAGGAACTTGCGGGCCAACTGGCTTCCATGCTGCTGGCGCTGGCCGGCGAGCACGCGGGCCTGACCCGCGCCCGGCTGGCCCTTTCGCTGGACCGGCCGGAAGCGGTGACTGCCGGGCATTTCCGGCTGGTGGGCGGCCTGGTCCCGGCCCTCACCGCGCTGGGGGTGCCCGATGCAGCCGCCCGGGCACGGGACCTGGCGGATTACGGCGACGGCGTCCTGCTCCACCTGCTCACGGTCAGGCGGGACGAGCGGCCTGATGCCGCGTCCATCGCAGCCGCAGTCCGCCGGCTGCTCGCCCCCTAAGGCGCCTCCCGCCGTCGCCCCTTTCCCCGGAGCGTGTCAGGCGTGGCCGGGCCAGCCGGTGTAGGCCTCCGCCAGGTAGGCCATGCCGTGCCTGGACGACACCACGGAGTTGAGCTCGCCGAGCTGGCGTGCCCGGGAGAAGTCGTCCGCATCGGCGGGGGTGTGCAGCATGGTGGTCATCCAGTAGGAGAACTGCTGCGCCTTCCACACCCGCTCCAGGGCGCGGTCGCTGAAGGAGTCCAGCAGGTGGTCAGAGCCAGAGTTGTAATGGGTATCCAGACCCTCGAAGAGCATCTTGACGTCGTGGATGGCGAGGTTGAGGCCTTTGGCGCCAGTGGGCGGGACCGTGTGGGCGGCGTCGCCGGCGAGGAACAGGTTGCCGTGGCGCATGGGCGTATGAACGAAGCTGCGGAAGGGCAGGACCATCTTGTCGATGACCGGGCCCTCCTTGAGCTCAAAACCGTTGCCGTTGACCCTGCTGCGGAACTCCGCCCAGATCCGGTCGTCATCCCACTCCGCCACGTTCTCCTTGGGATCGCACTGGAAGTACATGCGCTGGACGGTCTCGGTCCGCTGGCTGATCAGGGCAAAACCGTTGGCGGAGTTGGCGTAGATCAACTCGTCAGCGCTGCGCGGAGCCTCGGCCAGGATGCCGAACCAGGCAAACGGGTACTCGTGGAAGTACCACTTGCGGCTGGCCTCGGGTATCTGGAAGCGGCAGTGGCTGCGGGACCCGTCGGCACCCACCAGGAAGTCGGCCTGGATCTCAAACTCCACCCCTTCGGCGTCCGTGAACCAGGCCTTTGGCTTCCCTTCCAGGTCATGCACGGTGGTGTCCGTGACGCCGTAGCGGACGTCGCCGCCGTCGGCCTTCCTGCGGGCGGCGAGGTCCAGGAACACGTCGGTCTGCGGGTAGAGCCAGACGGACTCCCCCACCAGGTCCTTGAAGTCCACGCGGTGGCTCTCGCCGTTGAACCGCAGTTCGATGCCGTCGTGCCGGTCGCCGTCGCGCAGCACCCGGTCCGAGACGCCGCTGTCCACGAGCATGTTGACGGTGCCGTGCTCCAGGATGCCCGCCCGGACGGTCTCCGAGATGTCCTTGTGGCTGCGGACTTCAATGACGGTGGACTCGATGCCGGCCTTGGCCAGCAAGTGGGACAGCATCAGGCCGGCAGGGCCTGCGCCCATGATGGCCACCTGGGTGGTGATGATGGTGCGGGGCATGGTGTTCTCGCTTCGTTGCGGGGCCGCTGGTGCGCGGCCGTGTGGTGCTTCTGCCAACAGTGTGCGCTCCGGCAGGTGAGCGGCGTTACATGAATTCCGTTCAACGGAAGGAACCGGACGCTGGGCGGCGGGCTACGCGTCGTTCAGCCTGCGCGCAATACCCCTGGCTGCTGTCTGCAGTGCGGGCACCAGTGCCTGCAGGCGCATCTCGCGCAAAGGGACCACGACGCCGAGCGACGCCACCGCGCGCTGGCGGGGGTCCAGCACGGGGACGGCAATCCCCCACGTGTCCGGGTCCACCACGCCCTTCAGCTGGGCAAAGCCCTGGTGGAACGTTTCGCTGAGCAACACCCGGACAGCATCGGTGGCGACCTTCCCGTCCGGGTCCGCGAACTGGTCCAGGTACTGGCTTTGCAGCAGCCTGTCCTGGTGGGCCATCAGCGCCAGTCCCGCGGACGAGGTATGGACGGGCATCCGGCCGGCCACCCTGGCCCGGTTGGCCACGGACCCGCGGCGGGACAACCGTTCAACAAAAAGCGCATCCCAGCCGTCCAGCACGGCCAGGTTCACATTCTGGTTGAGGACCTGCTGGATGTCCTCCATGAACGGCATGGCCGCCTGCCGCAGGGCAAGGGTGGGTGCAGTGCGGTTGACCAGTTCCCAGAGCCGCAGGCCGGGGCGCACCAGGCCGCCGGGGCCGGCGTCCAGGAGGCCGTGGGCCGCGAGCTGGCGGACCAGCCGGTGGGCAGTGGTGAGCGGCAGGCCCGAGCGTTCGGCCAGTTCGGACAGCTGCAGGGCGCTGACATCCTCCGGGAAGGCGGAAAGCAGGCGGACAATGCGGTCCACCACCGAATCACCCGAGGCAGAATTCGCCACCGCACGCACCGCTTCCGTTGAATGGGACGATTCCAGCCTACCTTCGTGGCAGGTGAGGTGGCTATGGCACGTTGGCCGGTGCCGCCGTCGTGCGTCCACGGAGGCGGCGCCACCCGCCCGGGGCCAGGACCACGGCGATGCCGACGGCGGCGCCGATCACCGTTTCAATGATGCGGTCCCGGAGCAGGATGGTTGGCGATGCGGGGACCACGAGGAGGGTGGACACCAGCGCCAGGGGCGTGACGAAGATCTGGGCCAGCAGGTACTGCCGGATGATGAACATCTCGGCGCCGAACTGGCACAGCGCCATGACCAGGACGGTCTGCCACGGCTGCAGGCCCAGCAGCAGGATGCCCGCCATCACCACAAGCCCCAGCACGGTGCCGATGATCCTTTGCACCCCGCGGCGGACCCGGTGGCGGGTCGTGTGGCCCACCAGCGGAACGACGGCGGCCACCATGGCCCAGTAGTTGTGGCCGAACCCAAGGCGGCTGCCGGCCCAGGTGGCCAGCGCACCGGCCAGCCCGGCAGCCACCAGGTAGCCCAGGCCCTCAAGCAGGGCAGCGCGCTTCTCATCGGGCGTGCGGCGGATGGGGCGCGGCCGGGACCATGCTGTCCGGCGGCTGGGCAGCATCCGGGAGGAGAACCCGATCAGCAGGCAGAAGGCGGTGGTGAGGGCGGCCACCAGCATGCCCTCCCAAAGCGGCGGCTGGTTGGGGATGGAGGCAATGGCCGCGAACGCGAAGATATGGAAGAGGGACCCGGCCGGGCGGAGGCGGAACCACGCGATTGCCACCGAACAGCCGCCTGCCACCAGCGTGGTGGCCAGGACCAGGAGCCACGTGGTCCCGGCGGGTTCCAGCCCCCAGGCTCCGCCGGCCCGGGCAGCGAGCGCTGCGAGGAGAATGACCAGCAGCATCAGCAAACCGGCCCGCAGCTGCAGCGCGAAACGGATGCCGTGGGGTTCGCCGCGGCCGTAGATGCCGGTGAAAGCCCCGAACGACGCGAAGATGGCAAGGTCCAGCCGGCCCAGCAGCACAAGCGTGAAGAGCGGCACGAAGACACCCACCGCGCATCTGAGGGCCGGGTGGTGGTCCTTGTTGGCGGGGGCAATGCTGAACATCTCGGCGAGCATCTTCACGTGGAGCGGGGCCTTCCTGCGGTGCCGGGCGTCTGGGATCTGTTTTTGGTGAGACGGGCGGCCGCGCTGACGTTCCATCAAAAATCCTACGCCCGCCATGCTTCGCACGATCGGAACGGCCGGGCAACACCGCCGAAACAGCACCACGCGATCCTTGGACCATGAAGCCCGGTGCAAGCAAGACCCCCGCGTCTGAACTGAGCTGCGAAGTCTGCGGCCTGATGCCCGAACCAACAAGGACCCGGCTGACCCTGGCCAACGTGGCCGTGATGCTGCCGATCGAGCTCCTGGTCCACGCCCTGGTGGTGGACACCCCGCTTCCCTACCTGGCCAAGGTCCTTGTGCTGACCGTTACCGCCACTGTCCTGGTCATCTGGGTGGCTGAGCCCTCCGCGGCGCGGGTGCTTCGCGGATGGCTGCACGCACCGGCGCTGCGGCACCGGCGCCGGCTTACCGGGGCGCCGGCGTTGTGGCGGGCACGCACCGTCCTGTAGGATGAACCGGGGGCGCTGCAGAAAGTCACCAAGGCCCTGGCCCGGCTGGACACCAATATCCTGAGCATCCACGTCCATCCGGTGGCCGGCGGCGTGCTGGACGAGTTTGTGCTGTCCACGCCCGGCGACGTGGATGAATACCAGCTGCTGGAGGCGCTGCACCTGGCCGGCGGTACACACTCCCACGTGTGGCCAACCACCGCGCTGGCAATGGCGGACGGGCAGACAAAGGCGCTGAGCCTGGCGGCGCGGATCGCTGATGCGCCGGACGAGCTTCCGCTGGCCGTGGCTGAGCTCCTGCGGGCACGGATCCTTTCCCCTGCCGAGGCGCTGCTGGAAAGGCACGACGCCGGCACCCGGCTTAAGATCCCGACGGCCTGGCACGGCCCCATCACTTTTGTGCGGCCGGGGGAACCGTTCACTCCCGCTGAATCAGCCCGGGCCCACCGCCTCGCGGAGCTCGCCGAGATCCTGGCGCACCGGCCTGCTCCGTCCCGGCCAAGCAGGTAGGAAGCCCTACATCCGGAGGGTCAGGGCGGCCGGGTCCATGGTCATGACCACGTGCTTGCTCTGGCCTTCGTGGTCGCCGTCCAGCTGGTAGTCGTCCTTGTTTTCCAGGGTGATCTCCACTGTTTTGCCCTGGAAGTACTCCACGGCTGTGTCCTTCCCCCGGCCCTTGCCGATCATCCCGGCAACCACCGAGAGCCAGCCCAGCTTGCCGTGGTGGGGCGCCAGCACGGCAACGTCCAGCAGGCCGTCGTCCACCTTTGCCTCGGGGAAGATCTCCAGGCCGCCCTGGACCTTGCCGCAGTTGCCCACCATGACGCTGCGGACGCCGCGGCGGACAGCCGGCTTCCCGTCGATCACAATGGTGGCTTTGACCGGTTTGCCGGGCAGGTTCCGGATACCGGCGTCCACGTACGCCAGCCAGCCCACCTTGTCCTTCAGTTCCTCGTTGGTGTCGGCCATGATGGTGGCGTCGTAGCCCACCCCGGCCATCACCAGGAACAGCTGCTCCATGTCCGGGTCGCTGCGGCGGGCACGGACCACGTCGATCTTCCGCTCGGTGCCGATCAGGGCCCCGGCCATGGCGCCGTCGTAATCAGTGACGTCCATGCCGAGGTTGCGGGCCAGGAGGTTGCCGGTACCCAGCGGGAGCAGCCCCATGGGCACATCCCCACCGGACAGCACCTCGGCCACGCACCGGACGGTGCCATCGCCGCCGGCGGCGATCACGATGTCCGCCCCCTGCGCGAGCGCTTCCTTGGCCTGGCCGACGCCGGGATCCTCCTTGGTGGTTTCGAACCAGAGCGGCTCGCCCCAGCCGTTCTCCACGCAGTGCTTTGCCACCAGGCCGCGCACATCGATATCCACCGGCTTGGCCGGATTGACGATGATTGCGGCGCGCTGGGGTGAGGTGGAGCTGTTGGCAGTCATGGTGTCCTCTGGTGGCAAGTGAAAAGGCTACGTCTGAGAGAAGACTAGCCTGCCCCGCCCGGGGTTCGGCGCAGGCCGGCAGCAGCCCCGCACTGGGTACGCGGCTACAGTGCTTTGACGGCCCCGAGCACCTGGGCCAGCGAGTCCTTGGCGTCGCCGAAAAGCAGCGACGTCTGCGGCTCGTACAGCAGGTCATTCTCGATCCCGGCGAACCCGGGACGCATGGAACGCTTGAGGAACACCACCTGCCGGGCCTCCGCCACTTCCAGGATGGGCATGCCGTAAATGGGTGAGCCCGCGGACGTCTTGGCGGCCGGGTTCACGACGTCGTTCGCGCCCACCACCAGCGCCACATCGGCCGTCTTGAACTCCGGGTTGATCTCCCCCATTTCCTTGAGCGACTCGTACGGCACGTTGGCCTCGGCCAGCAGCACGTTCATGTGCCCGGGCATCCGGCCCGCAACGGGATGGATGGCAAAGTCCACCTCAATGCCGCGGCTTTCCAGGGCCAGCGCGAGCTCGGCCGCGGTGTGCTGGCCCTGGGCCACGGCCAGTCCATAGCCGGGAACAATGATGACGCGCTGCGCGTAGCCGAGCAGGACCGCAACGTCCTCCGCGCTGGAGGAACGGACGGGACGCTCGCTCACGGCGGTGGATCCCGCCGTCGAACCTCCCCTGAACGCTCCGAACAGGATGCCCGCCACGCTGCGGCCCATAGCCGCCGCCATGGCCCGGGTGAGGATGGTGCCCGAGGCGCCCACCAGGGTGCCGGCCACCACCAGCAGCACGTTGCCCAGCACCAGGCCGGAGGCTGCCACGGCAAGGCCGGTGAAGGCGTTCAGCAGCGAGATGACGATGGGGACGTCGGCACCGCCCACCGGCAGCACCAGCAGGATGCCGGCGGCCAGTCCCAGCACCAGCAGCAGCGACGCGAGCGGAAGGGAGCCGGTAAAAACGACGACGGCGGCCGCCGCCACGGCGGCGAGCAGCACCGCGGCCATCACCGCCGGCAGTCCGGGAAACACCACCGGCCGGGTGGTCATCAGTTCCTGGAGCTTCGCGAACGTAACCCCCGAACCGGCGAAGGACACGGCACCCACCAGGAGGGTGAAAACGATGGCCAGGCGCACCCAGGGATCGCCGGCATGGCTGAGTTCCAGGAGCGCCACCAGTGCTGCTGCGCCGCCGCCCACGCCGTTGAAGAGGGCCACCAGCTGCGGCATCTGCGTCATCTTGACCCGCCGGGCCACCGGGGCGGCCACGGCCGACCCCACGGCAATGGCCGCCAGGATGCACGGGATGTTCTCCAGCCGGGAGGACAGGAACACGGTGACGACGGCGATCAGCGCCCCTGCGGCGCCGATCAGGTTTCCGCGGCGGGCGGTCCGCGGGGAGCTGAGCCCGCGCAGCGCCAGAATGAAGAAGACGGCGGCGACCAGGTACAGCAGCGACGTCCACACAGGATCCAGGAGGCTCATTTGCCGTCCGCCTTCCGGGCGGCCTGACTGGTGCCGGCCTCTTTGCGCGCATGGAACATGTGCAGCATCCGGTCGGTCACCACAAAGCCGCCCACCAGGTTGGCCGTGGCAAGGACGACGGCGAGGAGCGCCACCGCGAGCACCCAGGGGTCTGCAGCCTGGCCGGCGACGATGATGGCGCCCACCAGGATGATGCCGTGGATGGCATTGGCGCCGGACATCAGCGGGGTGTGCAGGGTGCTGGAGACCTTGGACACCACCTCGAAGCCGACAAAGACGGCCAGGACCGTAATGGTCAGCAGGCTCATACCGTCCATCAGAGCGCCCCTTCCCGCCGGGAGCCGGCCCGCTCGGCCAGCAGGTCCGCCGTCGGCTGGTGCCGCACCGTGCCGTCGTGGGTGAGGCAGGCCCCGGCGATGACCTCGTCACTGAAATCGGGAGCGAGCGCACCGTCCCTGACCATCAGCACCAGCAGGTTGGCGACATTCTTCGCGTACAGGCGCGAAGCATCCGACGCCATGGCGGAGGGTGCGTCCTTCAGGCCGACCAGCAAGACGTTGCCGGAGCCGTCAGCGGTGGGTATGGGAACGTCCTGGCCCGCCACGACGCCTTCCACGTTGCCGCCCGACTCGGCCGCGAGGTCCACAACCACCGACCCTGCCCGCATGCCCTGCACCATCTCCCGTGTGACCAGGAGCGGTGCCCGCCTGCCGGGGACGGCCGCCGTCGTAATCAGCACGTCGGCCTGCGCCACATGCGGTGCCAGCAGCTGGCGCTGCCGGGTGCCGGCGTCGGAACTGAGCTGGCGGGCGTACCCGCCGGCGGCCTCCGCCGTTTCGAGGTCCAGCCGGATGAAGGTGCCGCCCATGGAGGCTACCTCGTCCGCGGAGGCGGGGCGGATGTCGTTGGCGAAGACCCGCGCGCCGAGGCGCTTTGCGGTGCCGATGGCCTGCAGGCCCGCCACCCCGGCCCCCAGCACCAGCACCCGGGCGGGCGGGACGGTGCCGGCGGCGGTCATGTACAGCGGAAAGAACCGGGGCAGCCGGATCGCCGCCTCAAGGACGCAGCGGTACCCGGCCACAAGGGCCTGGGAGCTGAGGGCGTCCATGGACTGGGCCCGGGAGATGCGGGGCACGAGTTCCAGGGCGAAGGATGTGACGCCGGCGTCGGCGAGCGCCTGGACGGTTGGCAGTTCGGACGACGGCGATGCGAGCCCCACGGTGGCGGCTCCCCTTTTCAGGGACCGGGCTGTGTCCGGGTCGAGGGGCCGGACGTGGGCAAGGACGTCCAGCTGGGCGGGATCGAGCTCGGAGACAATGCGTGCACCCGCCTGGCTGTACGCGAGGTCCGGGTACCCGGCCGCCGCGCCTGCGTCTTCCTCGAGGAGTATCTCGACGCCGAGCGCCGCCAGCTGCTTGACCGTTTCCGGCGTGGCGGCCACCCGCCGTTCACCCTCCCGGCGTTCCCGCGGTATGCCCAGTTTCACCCGCTGACTCCCCTCGCTGCATGGATGCGCGAGCGCCGCCCTGCCGGGCCGTTCCTGGTTGACCTGGACCAGCCGGCTTCGCGGAGCGGCGCTGCTGCACGTAGTTGGCTTGAGTCTATGGCCCGCACCGGTGCCGCGGGAGTAGTGCGGCCTGCTTGGGTGGCAAACAGTTACCTTACGGCCGCTTGCGCCTGCTCTGTTCCCCGCCCGCCAGCCGGTAGGAATCCTGCAGCAGTTCCGCCAGCAGCTCCCCGCCGATCCCGTCCAGCCGCACCAGCACCAACTGGGGGGAACGCTCGTGATGCGGGGTCCAGAAGTATGTTTCCGGCTCCGTTCCCGCCAGGGCCTCGCGTTCGCCAGTCTTGACGGTGAGGACTCCGGGTTCCCAGATGCGGGCCATCAGGGTCCTGGCGAACCATGCGGGCTGGCCCCAGCTGGGCCGCTCCGTGACGCCCGTCATCGCCAGGGCAATCCTGCGGACGTCGGCTTCGGTGGCCATAAGCCACAGTGGCACTGCTGCCGCTCCGGGGCAAGGGCTGCCGGTTCGCCGGCGCCGCGGGCGTGCGTGGCGCCGCGGGCGTGCGTGCCGCCCGGGCCGCGTCAGCCTGGCGTGTCCGCCATCGCGGGCCGAAGCATATCCACGCCGCCGAGGCGTTTTGCCGGCCGGCCCTGGTAGTCCAGCCCTATCTCACGTGCTGTTTCCTGCAGGAGCGGGACAACTGTCTGTTCGATCACGTCCTGGGCGGCGCGGTGTGTCTGCAATGAGACGTTGACAGCGCCGACAGCCTCGTCTCCGCACCAGATGGGAACGGCAACGCCGCGGAGGCCGTTCTCCAGTTCCTGGGACACCATGGACCACCCCTGGCTCCGGGCAAGGCTGACCTCGTCCTTGAGGGCCTCGAGGCTGCCGACGGAGTGCTCGGTAAACCGCTGCAGGTGGACCGATTCGTAGTACGCCTCCAGCCTGCCGGCCGGCAGTGCGGCGAGGAGCACCCGGCCCATGGACGTCGCCCACGCCGGAAACCTGGTGCCCACGCTGATGGATACGTTGAGGAGCCGTGGGGAGGGGACACAGGCGACATACGCGACGTCCGCCCCATCAAGCACGCAAAGGGACGCCGTCTCGCCGAGCTCGGACGCCAGCAGTTTGAGGTGCGGCTCGGCCACCCGGGGAAGGGACAGGATGGAGAGGAAGGACGAACCCAGCTCCAGGGAACGGGCGGTCAGTTCAAAAGTCTGTCCATCCGTCCGCAGGTACCCCAGGTCCGCCAGCGTCAGCAGGAACCGCCGGGCAGAGGCACGCGTTATGTCCGTCGCCGCCGCGATTTGGGAGACGGTCAGGCGGGGGGTTTCCGAAGTGAACGCCCTGAGGACGTCAAAGGCCTTCCCGACCGACTTCACAAAGTACGCCGGATGTTCTTCTTCCATGGACTTCCTGCCCTTCCGAAAAAATATAGGACACCGGGCCCGCCTCGGTGGGCCCGGTGTCCCTGAGCGTAGCTAGCTCGAAACCTTCGCCTGGTCCGCTCCGGCGCCCACTGCCTTGCGCCGCTTCAGCTGCGCGCGGAGGGGAGGGACCACCAGTGCGGCGGCAGAGATGGCAAGGAGCACCAGCGCAATGGGACTGGTGAAGACGGATGCCCACCCGTCGGTGATGAGCGCGCGGCGCAGGTTTGCCTCGGCCAGGGGGCCGAGGATCAGGCCCAGAACAGCAGGTCCTGCAGGGAAACCGAACCGCAGCATGAACAGCCCCACGGCCCCGAAGATCATCATCATGAACACATCGAAGACGCTGTTGTTGATGGAGTACGTCCCCACCATGCAGAAAATCAGGATGATGACCCACAGGTAGTGGCTGGGCAGTTCCAGCAGTTTGACCATGCCGCGCATGCGCAGGAGGCTCAGCCCGAGGGTCAGGATGGTGGCGATCAGCATGATCGTGACCAGCGAGGAGACAAGGTCCGGCCGGCTGCTGAAGAGGCTGGGCCCCGGCTGGATGCCCCAGATCATCATGGATCCGATCATGACGGCCATGACGGAATCACCGGGGACGCCGAGCGCCATGGTGGTGGTCACGCTGCCGCCCAGGGTTGCCGTGCTGGAGGTATCGCCGGCAGTCAGGCCCTCAAGGGAGCCCTTGCCGAACTCCTCCGGGTGCTTGGAGACTTTCCTGGCGTTGTCCCACGCGATGATGCCTGCGATGTCGCCGCCCACGGCCGGGACAAGGCCGACGACGGATCCGGTCACCGCACCGATTCCCATTGGCTTGAGCAGCCGCTGCATCAGTTTCCGTCCCGGCATCCACTGGCCCAGCTGGGTGACGGGCTTGACCTGGTGCAGGTGCCTGCGCCTGGTGAGAATCTGGTTGAGGACTTCCGCCACGCCGAAGAACCCGATGATGACCGGGATGAAGGGCACGCCGCCGTTCAGTTCCAGGACATTGAGGGTGAAGCGGGCGTCACCGGTGATGGGATCACGGCCCACGGTGGCCAGCAGGAGACCGAAGGCTCCGGCGGCAAGGCCCTTGAGGATCCGTCCCGAGGAGACACCCACCATCATGGTCAGGCCAAAAACCACCAGCGCGAACATTTCCGGCGGCCCGAACTGGCGGGCGAATTCCGAAAGGGGCACCGCGGCGACCGCCAGGATGAGGATGCCAAAAAGCATGCCGAAGGCCGAGCCGAAGGCGGACGTCGTCAGGGCCAGGCCCGCCTGTCCCTTCAGGGCAAGCGGATAGCCGTCAAAGGTTGTGGAAATGGAGGCAGGGGTGCCCGGGGTGTTGATGAGGATGGCCGGCACCCGGTCCCCGAACTGGGCGGCCACGTAGATGGTCAGCAGCACGGCGAGGCCCTGGATGGGTTCCAGCGTCAGAGTGAAACCGCTGGCCAGAGCCACGGCCATGGTGGCAGTCACACCCGGGAAGGCACCCACGAGCATGCCCACCAGGATGCCCAGGCCTATGTAGAGAAGGGTATCCACCTGGAGGACGGTCATGATGCCGTCCGTGACGGGCGAGGCAGCGATCTGGATCATAGGTTCACCCGCAATGCGACGACAAAAAGGAAATGGAGGACGGCCGTAACGATGGCCGGGAACACGAGCAGCGGCCTCCAGCCCCGGCCGCCGTAGAGGGCCGTCAGCGCGACGCTCGTTGCGAACGTAATCAACCAGAACTGGAGGACGTTCCATAGCAGGAGGTAGCCCACCAGGATCACGGCCGTCAGCAGCATCCGGCCGATGCCCCAGCCGCTGAGCGGATCAGGGAGGTTTGCCCGGCTGACCCCGCGCAGCACGTTGACCACCACCTGCAGGACGCCGAGGACGATAAGGCTCCATGCGAGCATGGTGGGCCAGAAGGGAGGCCCGAGTTCCACCCGGACCCCCGAACGGATGCCCTGGGCGAGCACCAGGATGAGAACGCCGAGGCCTATGGTGACGGCGGCCGGAACCAGTTCCCTGAGCCGGTGCGCGCGGTCCGTGACCAGCACCTCGGACGCCGGGTGGATATGGGCTTCGGCGTGGTCCTGCTCAGGGTCTGTTGGGTTGAGGCCTGCCGGCGGCCCTGTTGCTGTGTGATCGTTCATTGCGGTTCCTCAGTAGGGGCCGGCCAGCGGAAGGCCGGCCGGCCCGTCTGCCTCGAAGTGTGTGCCCTGCGCTACTTGCCCTGCGCGAGCTTGATCCACGGTCCGTAACGGTCGGCTTCCTCGTCAAGGAAAGCCTTCATCTCCTCCGCGTCCTTGAAGGTAGGCACGAGGTTGGACCCTTCGATGACCTTCTTGTATTCCGGGTCCTCAACAGCCTTGCCCATGGCGGTGGAGAGCTTGCTGACCACTTCCTCGGGTGTACCTGCCGGAGCCATGATTCCCACCCATGAAGCGTTCTGCAGGTCGATTCCTTCTTCCTTGGCGGTGGGGACATCCGGGTTCTTTGGATCCCGTTCCTCGGTCAGCATGGCCAGGTAACGGAGCTTGCCTGCGTCCACCTGGTTCTTCTGCGTGCCGATCGCATCGATCGAGAAATCGACGTCACCGGCCGCCGCAGCAGCAACTGCCGGGGCTGAGCCGTCAAACGGGACAGATGTGAGTTCGATTCCGGCCAGTTCCTGGAGGCCCTGGGCGGGGGAATCCCAGACCGAGCCGACGCCCGGGCTGGAGTAGGTGACCTTGCCGGGGTTGGCTTTGGCGTCCGCGACGAGGTCCTTGAGCGACTTGTAGGGGCTGTCCACCGGGACAGCGATGGCACCGGGTCCGGCCAGGCCCTGGCCAATCGGCGCGTAGTTGGACGGGTCGATGTCGTAATCCTGGAACTGCAGGGTGGCCACCTCTACGCCCATCATCGAGAGGTTGTATCCATCCGGCTTTTGGTCCTTCAGCCAGTTGTAGGCCACCGATCCGTTGGCTCCCGGCTTGTTTTCGACGATGACTTCGACGCCCAGCTCTTTTTCCAGCAGCGGTGCGATGGTACGGGCCGTCAGGTCCCCCGAGCCGCCTGCGGCCCACGGAACGGTCAGCCGGATGTCCTGTGCAGGGAAGTCGGCTTCCGAACTGCTGTTGCTGCCCGAGGCGCAGCCGGTCAGCGCAAGCAACCCCGCCGTGCCCACTGCGAGTGATTTTAGAAGGGTTTTCACTACGGTTTTCTCCTTTGATACCCGTACTCCGACAAGGCTGCCGGCTGTCTTCTCCGACAGTGCGCCTCGCCTGGGACTTTGTGCGCATTACGAACATGTGTGCATAAAACGTACAGTAGTTGTAATCTAGTTCACATCGAGGCCCGGAACAAGGCCGCGGCCGAAATTGTGACCGGCAATCCGACCCAAGGACGCTTCGCACTGGCGGGGCCGGAAGGTGGACAGAATGAGTACTCCGGCGGAGTCGTACCTGGTGGGGTTGATCGGCGAAGGAACCACGCACTCCCTGACCCCCGCCCTCCACGAGCGGGAAGCCGACCATCACGGGCTGCGGTACATCTACCGGACCGTCGACCTGACCGTCCTGGCACGTCCGGCGGACGACGCGGGCACCCTGCTCTCGGCCGGACGCGACCTGGGCTTCAATGCTTTTAACATCACCGTTCCAGCCAAACAGGTTGTCCTTAGGTACCTTGATGTTCTTTCGGACGATGCGGCGCGGCTGGAAGCGGTCAACACCGTCCTTATCCGTGATGGCAAGTTCATCGGCCACAACACCGATTACTCCGGATTTGGCTCCGCCCTCGAGGAAGGCCTCCCCGGAGCATCCCTTGGACATGTTGTGCAGCTGGGCGCGGGCGGCGCCGGGGCCGCTACGGCCTATGCGCTCCTGGCGGCAGGAGCGCAGCACCTGTGCGTCCTGGACCTGGATCCCGCCCGGTCCCGGGAGCGGGCCGAGGCCCTCGCGCGGATCTTTCCGGACAGGAACATCGAGTGGCGGCCGATCGGCGAGATAGGGGATCTGATGTCCGAGGCTGACGGCCTGGTGCATGCCACTCCCGTGGGCATGCACGCCCACCCGGGCATGCCCCTGGACGGGGACCTGCTCCAGTCCCGGCACTGGGTGGCCGATATCGTCTACCGTCCGATCGAAACCGAACTGGTCAAGGCCGCCGGCGCCAAAGGGTGCCGTGTGCTGGACGGCGGCCACATGGCCGTGGGCCAGGCGGTGGACGCCTTCCGCCTCATCACGGGCGTGGAACCGGACCGCGCACGCATGAGGCAGCATTTCCTGTCCTTGCTCCGGCAGGGGAGCTAGGCGCGGGCGGCGTCCACCCCCTTGGGGCGGCTAACCCCGGGCGCTGAGATCGGCGGAGATGAGTTTCGCCGTCGCAATGATCTCCTGTGCCACCGAGGCCAGGAAGGCGTCAGGGTCCGGCTTGGCGGCCACGGACTGGGCCTGCAGGGACACGTTGACGGCTGCCACTACCCGGGACCTGTCGTACACAGGGGCCGCCACGGACATCAGGCCCAGCTCCAGCTCCTGGTCCAGCAGGCACCAGCCCTGCGCCCGGACCGTCTCAAGGACTGGCAGAAGGTCCTTGGCGGTGCCCAGGGCGCGCGGGGTCAGCGGCTTGATCTCGGCCGTGGCCAGGTAGGCCTTCAGGTCCGCCGGAGGCAGCCCGGCGAGCAGCACGCGGCCCATTGACGTTGCGTACGCCGGGAAGCGGGTGCCCACGGTAATGCCCACGTTCATGATCCGGCGGGTGGTCACCCGGGCGATGTAGGCGATGTCCGTCCCGTCGAGCACCGCCGCAGAGGTGGACTCCCCCAGCTTCAGGGACAGTTCCTCAAGGTGCGGCTGCGCCATCTGCGGCAGCGACAGCCCGGACAGGTACGCGTAGCCCAGCTGGAGCACCTTGGCCGTCAGCGCGAAGGTTTTGCCGTCCGTCCGCACGTAGCCCAGCTCCACCAGGGTGTGCAGGAACCGCCGGGCAGTGGCGCGCGTCAGACCGGTGCGGGCTGCCACCTCCGTCAGGGTCATCATCGGGTGGTCCGTATCGAATGCACGGATGACGGCGAGCCCGCGGGCCAGGGACTGGACGTACTGGTCACTGGCCTGCGGGGCACCCGCTGATGCTGCGTCGGTCATGGTTACCAATCCTAGGGCCGCCTCAGGCCGCGGCGGCCGCCTTGAGCGGAACCGGCACCAGTTCCTGGAGTTCCTCCAAAGTGCAGCCGAACGTTTCGCGGACGGTGATGCCGCCGGGCCCGGTGAGGAAGACGGCTTTGTCCGTGTACACGCGGGTGACGCAGCCGACGCCGGTGAGCGGGTAGGTGCAGGACTCCACGATCTTGGACGCGCCTTCGCGGGTGAGCAGGGTCATCATCACGAACACGTCCTTGGCGCCGGTGGCCAGGTCCATGGCGCCTCCGACGGCGGGAATCGCGCCGGGTGCACCGGTGTGCCAGTTCGCCAGGTCGCCGGTGACTGATACCTGGAACGCGCCGAGCACGCAGATGTCCAGGTGCCCGCCGCGCATCATCGCGAAGGAGTCGGCATGGTGGAAGTAGGAGGCGCCGGGGAGCTCGGTGACGGGGATCTTGCCCGCGTTGATGAGGTCCTCGTCAATCTCCTCGCCCCTGGCCTCCGGGCCCATGCCCAGCATCCCGTTCTCCGTGTGGAGCGTGATGTCCTGGTCCTCGGTGAGGTAGTTGGACACCAGGGTGGGCTGGCCGATGCCGAGGTTCACGAACGAGCCGGGGGCGATGTCCCTGGCCACCAGGCGGGCGAGGTCGTCCCGGCTCAGCGGGGTCTCGGAGGTCTTGATGCTCGATTCCATGACGCCCATCTCAGGCCACCTTCTCTTCAGTGCCAGTGGTGCTGCCGGCTGCCGCGGGAACGCGGACCACAGTATTGACGTAAATTCCGGGAGTCACCACGTTCTCCGGATCCAGAGCCCCGACAGGGACGATCTCAGAGACCTGGACTATGGAGTGCCTGGCCGCCGCGGCCATGATCGGCCCGAAGTTCCGGGCGGTCTTGCGGTACACCAGGTTGCCCTTCCCGTCCGACTTGAGCGCCTTGATGAGTGCGACGTCGGCGTGGATGGGGGTCTCGAACACCTGGCCGCGGCCGTCAATGATCCGGGTTTCCTTGCCTTCGGCGAGCATGGTGCCGTATCCGGTGGGGGTGAAGAACCCGCCGATCCCGGCCCCGGCGGCCCGGATCCGCTCGGCCAGGTTGCCCTGCGGCACCAGTTCCAGCTCGATTTCCCCGGCCTTGTACTTGGCGTCAAAGTGCCAGGAGTCTGACTGGCGCGGGAAGGAACAGATCATCTTCTTCACCCGGCCTTCCTTGATCAGCAGGGCCAGGCCCTGGTCACCCTGGCCGGCGTTGTTGTTCACCACCGTCAGGTCCGTGGCGCCGCAGTCCAGCAGCGCGTCGATCAGCTCGAACGGCTGCCCGGCGTTGCCGAACCCGCCGATCATCACGGTGGAACCGTCCTTGATTCCGGAGACGGCCTCCTGGACCGACTCTACGAAGTTCAGCATTGCCTAGGCCTTTCCTGTGCTGGTGCCTGCGGAGGCGGTGACGTTTTCGAGGACGACGGCGAGGCCCTGGCCCACGCCGATGCAGATCGCCGCGACACCCCAGCGTTCGCCGGAGGCCTGCAGGGACCGGGCCAGGGTGCCCAGAATGCGGGTTCCGGAAGCCCCCAGCGGGTGGCCCATGGCGATCGCGCCGCCGTGCCGGTTCACAATGGAGTGGTCGATGCCCCAGGCGTTGATGCACGCCAGGGACTGCGCGGCGAACGCCTCGTTAAGTTCGACGGCGCCCACCTGGTCCCAGCCGATGCCCGCCTTCGCGAGGGCCTTGTTCGCCGCCTCCACGGGGGCATACCCGAAGAACTGGGGATCGTTCGCGTGCGCGCCGCGCCCGGCGATCCGGGCCAGCGGGTCCAGGCCCAGCAGCCCGGCGGCAGCCTCGCTGCCCACCCAGGCCGCGGAGGCGCCGTCGGACAACGGCGAAGCATTCCCGGCGGTGACCGTGCCGTCCTCGGTCCGGAACACGGTCTTCAACCCGGCGAGCTTCTCCGCCGAGGAACCGGCACGGATGCCCTCATCCCGGACCAGGTCCGTGCCCGGTACCGGGGCCACGAGGTTGTCGTAGAACCCCTCGTCCCACGCCGCGGCAGAGAGGTTGTGCGAGTCCGCGGCGAACTCATCCTGCGCTTCGCGGGTCACGCCGTACTTCTCGCGGAGCCGCTCGGTGGCCTCGCCCAGGGAGATGGTCCATTCCGTGGGCATGGCCTTGTTCACCAGGCGCCAGCCCAGCGTGGTGGAGGCCAGGGTCATGTCCCCGGCCGGGTAGGGCTTCTCCGTCTTGGGCAGCACCCACGGGGCCCGGGACATCGATTCCGCCCCGCCCACCAGCACCAGCTCGGCGTCACCGGCGTTGATCTGCCGGGACGCGATGATCGCCGCGTCCAGAGAAGACCCGCACAGCCGGTTGACCGTGGTGCCCGGGATCGACACCGGCAGGCCGGCCAGCAACGTGCCCATCCGGGCGATGTTCCGGTTCTCCTCACCGGCACCGTTCGCGTTGCCGAACACCACCTCATCAATCCGCTCCGGGTCCAGCCCGGGGGCCCGCTTCACCGATTCCTTAATCACATGCGCGGCAAGGTCATCCGGGCGGACGGCGGCAAGGCCGGACCCGAATTTGCCGAACGGGGTGCGCACGGCGTCGTACACAAAAGCCTGGTTCATCACTGTTCCTCTACATTCTTGACTGGTCTGCCCAACCAGGTAGCAGTTGATGTCGTTTTGGGGGCCCAGAGCGACATCTGCTGCTACCTAGTTGGGTGGGGTGTCCGCGTCCATGTCCTTGAACACCTGCTGGGCGGTCTTGAAAGCCGTATTCGCGGAGGGCACTCCGCAGTAGATGGCGGTCTGCAGCAGGATTTCCTTGATCTCGTCCCTGCTGAGTCCGTTGGTGAGGGCAGCCCGGATGTGCATGGCCAGCTCCTCCCAGTGCCCGTGCGCCACCATGGCGGTAATGGTGACGGCGGAGCGCATCTGCCGGGTGAGGCCGGGCCGGGTCCAGATCCCGCCCCACGCGATCCGCGTGATCATGTCCTGGAAGTCGTCCGTGAATTCGTCTTTGGCGGCGTTGGCCCGGTCCACGTGCGCGTCGCCCAGCACTTCGCGCCGCACCTTCATGCCGCCGTCGTAAATGTCCTGGCTGGTGGCGCCGGGCTGGACGGCGCCGTTGCGTTCGGGGTTCTTCGCGCCGGTGCCGTTCACTTGGCTACCCCCCGCGATTCGGTCCAGGTGATGAGGCTGCGCATCAGCTCGGCCACGTGGGCGGGAGCTTCTGCCGGGGCAAGGTGGGCCACGCCCTCCAGGGTGACAGCGGTGGCCGTCCCGCCGCCGGCCGTGATGCCGGCCGCCACTTCTTCAGCGAACGACGGCGGCGCCACCCCGTCCAGCGCCCCTGCGATGACCTGGGTGGGCACCCGGATGCTGCCGAGGTCCTCCCGGACATCGAACGCGGCCAGTGCCTCGCAGCAGAAGGCGTAGCTGAACCGGTCGGCATCGCGCAGGGCATGCAGGAGCAAGCTGCTGAGCTCCGGTTCGCGCTCCATGAAACCGGGGGCGAACCAGCGTTCCGCCGAGCCCTGGATCATCACCGGGGTGCCCTGGCTGCGGACCGTCTCAGCCCGTTCCAGCCACCCTTCGGGCGTTCCCAGCTTGGCGCCGCTGCACTGGACGGACAGGCTCTTGAGGCGTTCCCCGTGCTTGATGCCCAGCTGCAGGCCGGTGGCGCCGCCCAAGGAGACGCCCGCGTAGTGGAAGGCCTCTCCGGGGGCGATGGAGTCCACAAGGTCAACCACGGCATCAGCCAGGGCGGCAACATCGAAGGTCCCGGTGGCTGCCGGTGAGATCCCGTGGCCGGGCAGGTCCCAGGCCACGACGTCGACATCGTTGCCGAGCACCGAGGCGGTGCGGTTCCACAGGATGGTGGAGGTGCCCAGGGAGGGTCCCACCACCAGCAGCGGATGGTCACCCAGCGGGCGCTGGGGCGAGAGCAGGGCTGCTTTCAGGGCAGGTTTAGCCACGGGGGTCTCCGTTCGCGTCGGTAAGGGATGGTTCGGGGGGCGCCGCGTATTCCGGGAAAGCGGCCAGGATACGGCGGGAAATATTTGCCGCCTCGCCCAGGTAGCTGGCGGGGTTGAGGAGTTCCTCGAGCCGGAGGTCGGTGAGCACCCCGGCCGGCACGGCGTCGCGGAGCAGCTTGCGGTAGGTGGCAGCCTGCTCCCCGGAGGGTGCCTGCAGGGTCTGGTCCACCACGGCCTGCAGCTGTTCCTTCCCGGTGAGGCCGTCCTTTGCCCCCAGCAGGGGCGCTACCGCCGCGCCCACCCCCTCGGCCAGGAGCAGCGGACCGGCGAGGTCCAGGTTGCGGCGCATCTCGTCCGGGAAGGCCTGAAGGCCGCCGGCGAGTTCTCGGATGTGTCCGGCCGCCCCGAGTGCCAGGGCCAGGAGCTGCCGGAGCGCCGGCCACTCGGTGTGCCACGCGGCGTCCGGGCGCTCATCGTTGAAGTTGGCTGCCGCCAGGTGCAGCTGGGCCACGAGCTGGGGTGCCTGCAGCGCCGCGCTGCGGACCAGGACAGACAGTACGGGATTCTGTTTCTGCGGCATGGCAGAGGAGACTCCGCGGCCGGCGGCGCGCGGTTCGGCCAGCTCGCCCACCTCGGGCCTGCTCAGGAACAGCACATCGGCGGCGATCTTGCCGAACGCGTCCAGCACGGCGGCGAGGGCGTTGCCCAGCGACGTCACCACCAGCCGGTTGGTGTGCCAGGGCGCCGGGGCGGCGGCGAGGCCCAGCTGTGCCGCCAGGGCATCCGCCAGGCTGAAGGGGGTGCTTGATGAGCCGGAGGCCAGGACGGTTCCGGCGGCCAGGGTTCCCGCAGCGCCGCCGAACTGGACCGGACAGGCCAGGCCCTCCAGCTGGCGTCCCGCGGCGGCGACGCCATGGAACCATTGCGCAGCCCGGAGCCCGAACGTGAAGGGGAGCGAATGCTGGGTGAGGCTCCTGCCCACGCACAGCGTGTCCGCATGCTCTTCGGCCAAACTGGCAAGTGCCGCCGAGGTGCGCTTCAGGTCGCCGAGCAGCGCTTCAACGGTGTTGCGGGCCAGCAGCATCAAGGCCGTGTCCAGCACGTCCTGGCTGGTCAGGGACGTGTGCACTGCCCTTCCGGCGCCGATGCCGGTGCCGTCCAGCGCCTGGACGTTTTTCCGAAGGTCCGCCAGCAGCGGGATCACCGGGTTGCCCCCGCCCTGGGCGCGTCGGGCTATGCCTGCCACGCTGTACCTGCCAGGCTCGGCCGCGGCGGAGACGACGGCGGCGGAACCGGCGGGCGCCAGGCCCGCCTTCTCGAGCACGGCGGCCCAGCCGGACTCGACGGCGAGGATCGCCGCCAGCACGGCCCGGTCGCCCGTCAGCGCACCCACCAGGGGTGACGCCGAGACGGGACTGAGCAGGCCGGCGTCGCCCTCCTCCCCGAAGGCGCCCGCATCTCCCAGGCCGGCGGACCCGGTCACTGGAAGTCCAGGAAGACTGTCTCGCCCTCGCCCTGAAGGCGGACGTCCCAGGTGAGGCCGCCGTCGGCGTCGCGGCGGGCGATCAGCGTCTTGCGGCGCTCGGGGTCCAGGGAGCTCAGCAGGGGGTCGTTGGCCAGGGCCTCGGTGTCCTCCGGGAGGTAGATGCGGGTGAAGAGCCGGTTGGTGAGTCCGCGGGCGAAGATGGCCACGGAGATGAAGGGCGCCGAACCCGGCGACGTCGGGCCCGGGTTCACGGTGGTGAAAGTGAAGACTCCCGAGTTCCCCACGGCGCCGCGGCCCCAGCCGGTGAAGGTGTAGCCGTCGCGGACCAGGGAGCCGGTCTTCTGGACGACGTTGCCCTCGGCGTCGGGCTGCCAGATTTCCAGGATGGCGTCCGGGATGGTGTGGCCGGCGCCGTCATACACCGTGCCTTGCAGGCGGATGGAGCCCGGTGAGCCGGGGGCCAGGAGTTCGTCGTCCTTGTCGAACGGAAGCGCGTAGCCGTAGAACGGGCCCACGGTCTGGCCGGGAGTGGGGACGAGTTTGGTCTGGTTGTTCATCTGGCTGGTCCTCTGCCTATTCCTCGTCGCCTGCGGCACCAAGTGCCTCGTTTTCGGTCCAGGTCCGCTTGGGCCCGGTCAGGACAATGTCCCAGTTGTACCCAAGGGCCCACTCGGGCTCGGTGAGGCTGTGGTCGTAGGTGGCCACCAGCCGGTCGCGGGCGTCCTGGTCCACGATGGTCTGGTAGATCGGGTCCAGCGGGAACAGCTGGTCGCCCGGGAAATACATCTGGGTGATGATCCGTTGGGTGAACTCGGTTCCGAACAGGGAGAAATGGATGTGCGCCGGGCGCCAGGCATTCAGGTGGTTCTTCCACGGGTACGCCCCGGGCTTGATGGTGGTGAACCGGTAGGACCCGTCCGGGCCGGTGATGCAGCGGCCGATGCCCGTAAAGTTCGGGTCGATCGGCGCCGGGTGCTGGTCGCGCTTGTGGATGTACCGGCCGGAGGAATTGGCCTGCCAGATCTCCACCAACTGACCGGCAACGGGGCGGCCGTCGCCGTCCAGGACCCGGCCTGCCACGATGATCCGCTCGCCCTGGGGCTCGCCGTTGTGCTGGATGGTCAGGTCCGACTCAAGGGCGTGCACGTCCTGGTGGCCGAAGGCCGGCGAGTACAGCTCGATGGTTTCCGGGTCCGCGTGGTGCAGGCTTTTGGTGGGGTGCCGCAGGATGCTGGAGCGGTAGGGCGGGTAGTCCAGCCGCGGCTGGGTTTCGGCGGGGGAACCCTCTTTAAGGGCCCGTGCGTAGGCTTCGCCCAGGGCGTTGATCTCTGCACTGAGGTCAGCCTGGGTTTCAATGGCGCGGTCAAGGGGCATGTGTGCGGCCTTCGGCTCGGCGGGCGGCACAGACTCGTCGGTATCAAGCTGGGCGTTGGTTTCTTCCGGCACGGCTGGCTCCTTTCTGGTTTTCGTTGTGATTCGTGGGGCAGTTGGTCAGTTCGGCGGCCGGCTCAGGTCCGGTGCAGCGAGTCGTACTGGACCGCGTGCCGGACCGGGGCGTTGGGCGCCCCGTACCCGTTGTAGCCGCCGCGGCGTTCCACCATTTCGAAGAACACACTGCCCACCGTGGCGGTGTAGAAGTGGAGGAATTCGCCGTCCGCATCGCGGTCGTAGAGGAGGTTGAGCTCCTGCAGGGTGGCCAGGAACCCGGGGTCAAGGTCGAACCGGGCGTCCAGGTCCTCGTAGTAGTTCGCGGGGATCTGCAGGAATTCGAGGCCCCGGTCCCGGGCGGCCCGGGCAGTGGCCACGAGGTCCTTTACGGCGAATGCGATGTGCTCCTGGTAGGTCTTGCGGACTTCGCCGCGGGCCTGCTGCACCGGCGCCAGGTTCAGCACCAGCCGGACGGCGGCGTCGGAGGTGGTCATCACCTGCGAGCGCACCAGCCCGCTGGGGCTGGGCACTTCGGCGAAGGGCTGCGGTTCCAGGGCCAGGGCGCTGGTGTAGAACAGGACGGCCTCGTCGAAGTGCTGCCACGGCTGGGCGAGGTTGACGTGGTCGATGACCGCAGCCGCACCCGGCCCGCCGGAAGGAGTGCGGTGTTCCAGGCCTTCCCCGAATTCACGGGTCCAGGCTGCCGTGCCGTCCGGGCTGCCCTGGCACAGGAAGATTTCCGTTGAGTCGGGCGCGGAGATGCCCTGGAAGACTTCCTCGTCGGCCTGGACCTTGCGGGCCACTACGGGAGCCTTGAGCTGCTGCGCCCGGGCCGAGGCAATCACGGGTGAATCGACGTCGAACCCCAGGGCGGCGATCGACGGTTCGGCGTGCGATGCCGCCTGCTCGTTGATGATCACGCGCGCCTGGCCCATGGTCCACAGCTGCACGTCCTTGGTGCGGTGCCTGCCCTCGAACCCGAAGCCGAGCTGGCCCAGGAGCTTCTCAAGCCGGGCGGTATCGTCCGCTTTGACCTCGGCGAAGTTGAAGCCCGCCGGTTCGCTGACCTTGGGCAGCGTGGCGAGTTCCATGGGATAACGACGGCGGGAGGCAGCACTGCCGCCCTCTGCGGCTTCCGCGCTGCCTGCCAGCCATTTGGCGCTCTGTTCCTCCAGCCAGATGAGCGAGCGCATGGCGTCCACGGCTGTGCGGTCCACATCCGACTGGCGGAAGACGTCGTTGAAGACCTCCAGGGAGACCGGGCCGGAGTAGCCGGCCCGGACCACGTGGCCCATGAACTTGGCCAGTTCGAACTGCCCCTCGCCCGGGAACACGCGGTAGTGGCGGCTCCAGGACAGCACATCCATGGTGAGTTTCGGGGCGTCCGCAACCTGGACGAAGAAGATCTTCTCCGGGTCAAGCTTTTCTATTGGTGCGGTGTCCCAGTCGCGGGACAGGATGTGAAAAGAGTCCAGGCAGGTTCCCAGGTTGGGGTGGTCCACCATCTCCACCAGGCGGTAGGCGTGCTCGTAGTCGTTCACGTGCTTGCCCCAGGCCAGGGCCTCGTAGGCCACCTTGATGCCGTGGTCGCCGGCAAGTCCGGCCAGCTGGGCGAGCTGTTCGGCGCGGACGGCGTCGTCGTCGATCGTGGCCGTGGCAACGTTGGAGCAGACCAGGATGGTGTCCATGCCCAGGCGGGACATCAGGTTGAACTTCGCTTCCGCCCGCCGGAGGTTCGCCTTCAGCAGGTCCGGGGCCACGCCGTCGAAATCCCGGAATGGCTGGTAGAGGTCTAGCCCCAGGCCAAGGTCTGCTGCCATGGACCGGACGTCCCCGGGGCTCAGCGGCGAGGTGACCAGGTCCTGTTCAAAGATTTCGATGCCGTCGAACCCTGCGATGGCACAGGCCTGCATCTTCTCCTTCAGGGTGCCGGAGAGGCAGACGGTGGCGATTCCGGTGCGCATCAGGCAGCCACCTCTTCTGCGGCCACGAGCTCCAGGAAGTGCGAGCGCATGCGGTCCGGATCGGGTTCCAGGCCCGTGAAGATGCGGAAGGCATCTGCGGCCTGGCCCACTGCCATCCGGCCGCCGTCCAGGACCTCGCAGCCCTTGGCGCGGGCGCCCCGGACGAGCTCGGTGTCGATGGGGCGGTAGACAATGTCCGCCACCCAGTGCCGGGACTCCAGCAGCTCCAGGTCCAGCGGAACGCCGGGGTGGGCGGCCATCCCCACGGGGGTGCAGTGCACCAGGCCGTCGGCCAGCGGCATCAGCTGCGGCAGCTCCGCCGTCGTGCGCGCCACAACGGTGCTGTCCGGGAAGAAGCCGGCCAGTTCGGCTGCCCGGGCGGCGCTGCGGGCGGCGTCCATGTCCACGAGGTCCAGGTGGCGGACCCCGGCGGTGAGGAGGGCGTAGGCCACGGCGGAACCTGCCCCGCCGGCGCCCAGCTGGACCACCCGGTCCAGCCTGGCGCCGGGAAGTCCTGAGGAGAGGGCTGCGGCAAAGCCGGAAAAGTCTGTGTTGTGGCCTATGAACCGGCCGCCGTCGATCACCACGGTATTGACCGCACCGAGCCGCACGGCGTCCGGCGTCACCTCGTCCAGGTGCTGCAGGACCAGCTGCTTGCAGGGGTGCGTGATGTTCAGGCCGTTGAAGCCGAGGTTCCTGGCACTGCGCAGCAGCTCTCCCACGGAGTCGCCGGGAAGGCCGAGTTCCACGAGGTCGATGGGCCGGTAGAGGTAGCGCAGGCCCTGGACATCCCCTTCGCGCTCGTGCATGGGCGGGGTGAGTGACGGCATCACACCATCGCCGACCAGTCCCACCAGGTAGGACTCAGTTCGATTACTCATCCGTGCAGCTCCTTTGGTACGGCACCGGGCAGGAGCAGTGCGCCAGGCGGGTGCTGCTGCTGCGGTGTTGAAAGTTACGGTACATCATTTGTTCTATCAGCGCACTCTTGTTCCACATACGAACAAATAGCCGAGTCAGCGTTGCGGCAGGCGGGCCGCAAGCTCGGCGGCCGCCTCACGCAGCAGCGGGACGCACGCCGCCAGTTCCTCCAGGCCCATGCGGAAGACGGGGACCGCCGTTGCCAGGGAAGCGAAGGCGTGGCCCTGGGAGTTGAGAAGCGGAACGGCGACGGCACGCATGCCCATCTCGTTTTCCTCGTCCATCACGGCATATCCTTGGCGCCGGACCTTATCGATTTCCGCGCGGAAGGCGTCCCGCTCCGTGATGGACTTTTCCGTGAGCTGCTCCAGCGGGAGATCCTCCAGCAGCCGTTCGCGGTCGGCGTCCTCCGCAAAGGCAACCAGCACTTTTCCGACGGCGGTAGTGGAGAGGGAGCCCAAGTGGCCGGGGTCGCTGGTCACCCGGAACATCTGCGGACCGTCCACCTTGTTGACCGTGAGGTGGTGGTGGCCGTCGCGGACGCTGAGGATGGTGGCCTCGCCCGTCTGTTCGGTGACCCGGCGGAGGACCGGCATGGCCGTGCCGGCGAAGCCGTGATGGTTGGAGACCCGCTGGCCCAGCTGGAAGATCCGCAGGCCCAGGTGGTAGCGGCGGCCGTCCGGTTCGTAGTCCACGAAGCCGTCGCGGGTCAGGGACCCCAGCAGGCGGTAGGTGGTACTGAAGGGCAGCTCGGCCCGTCGGGAGATCTCTGCGGCACTGGCCCCGCGCGGCTCATCGCCCAGAAGGACCAGGAGGCCCAGGGCCTTCCCCACCATGTCCGTGCGGTCCGCTTTGGCCGCCTTGGCCTCAGGAGGGGTGTCAGCAGTTACGTCGTTGTCCGCTGTGGCTTGGTTCACACTCATGGATCGATGCTCCCACATAGTGAGAGTTATTTCTAGATAGTGATTATTTTCTTGACAGGTGACCGCACTCACAGTCACTATTGCTGTATCGCACAAGTAGCTCCCACCATGTGGCTACTGCCCGGGTTATCCCGCACCAATGCCGAGCCGCGCCTCCACCTGAAGGCAGCGCCGGCCGCGAGCCCCCCTGATCCATCCGCGACAAAGTCGTCACATCTAAGGAACTCCATGAGCCAGACACTCTCGTCCGCCGAGCCAGGCATTGCCGCCCCGGCCGGGACGCCGAAGAAGGCAGCCCTCGCCAGCTTCCTGGGCAGCGCCGTCGAATATTACGATTTCTTCATTTTCGGATCCGCAGCAGCCCTGATCTTCCCCACGGTCTTCTTCCCCAATGCTGACGCGAACGCGGCCATCATGTCCTTCGCCACGTTCGGTTTCGCCTATGTGGCGCGCCCCGTGGGCGCCGTGATCCTGGGGCACTTCGGTGACAGGGTGGGCCGGCAGAAGGTCCTGATGTTCACCCTCCTCCTGATGGGTGCCTCCACCTTCCTCATTGGCTGCCTGCCGGACTTCAACACGGTTGGCTGGTGGGCTCCCGCCCTGCTGGTGCTGGCCCGGCTCTGCCAGGGCCTGTCCGCCGCCGGGGAACAGGCCGGAGCCTCCTCCATGACCCTTGAGCACGCCCCGGACAACCGGCGCTCCTTCTTCACCTCCTGGACCCTCACGGGCACCCAGGGCGGCCAGATCCTCGCAGCCCTGGTCTTCATCCCCGTCCTGGCCCTCCCGGACGAGATCAAGTACGGCATTGGCTGGCGCATCCCGTTCTGGCTGAGCGCCGTGGTGGTTGTTGTTGCCTTCTTCATCCGGCGCACCCTGCACGAGCCGCCGGCCTTCGAGGAAGCCCAGAAGACCGCCCAAATTTCCAAGCTCCCGGTTGCCGACCTGCTCAAGGCCCACTGGCGCGACGTCCTCCGTGTGATCTGCTGCGCCTTCATCGCCGCCGTCTCCACCGTGTTCGGCACCCTCGCCATCAGCTATGCCAAGACCGTGGCGGGCGTCGACGGCACCACCACGCTCTGGCTCGTGGTCGGCGCCAACTTCGTGGCCCTGGGCACCCAGCCGCTCTTCGGCATGCTGGCTGACAGGATCGGCCGCAAGCCCGTCTTCATATACGGGGCTGTGGCCAGCGCCATCCTGACGCCCGTCTTCCTGCTCAGCCTGGAATCCGGCAGCGTGCCGCTGATGTTCCTGGCCGCCATCGGCTTCTTCTCCTGCGGCTACGCAGCCTCCAACGCCGTCTGGCCGTCCTTCTACGCCGAGATGTTCAGCACCAAGGTCCGCTTCTCCGGCCTGGCCATCGGCACCCAGCTGGGCTTCCTGATGGCAGGGTTCGCACCTGCAATCGTGGCGGCCATGGGCGGGATCAGGCCCGGCGGCTGGGTCCAGATCAGCATCTTCACCGCCGTGATCTGCGGCATCGCGGCCATCTCCGCCCTGACTGCCAAGGAGTCCTACAAGACCCCCACCACGCAGCTCGGCCTCAAGTAGAACCCCGCCCGGCTGGAAGTACCGTCCAGCCCGGTTTTGGAACCGGAAAGCCCGCCATTCCCCCCATATGGCGGGCTTTTCCCCGTTGAAAAATGGGCTGTTCCGGCGCCGCCCGGGGCAGCAGGCACGACGTCGGGTGGCCGGGGACGCCGGCGGCCTCCCCAAAACCTAGGGCCGGCCGGCCTCCAGCACCGACGCCAGGTCAAAACTGACCGGCTCCTCCAGCTGCGCGTACGTGCACGATTCCGGGTCCCGGTCCGGCCGCCAGCGGTTGAACTGGGCCGTGTGCCGGAACCGTTCCCCCTCCATGTGGTCGTACCGCACCTCCACCACCAGCTCCGGGCGGAGGGGTACGAAGGACAGGTCCTTGCCGGCGCTCCAGCGGCTGCCCTCGGCGTTGCGCGGCGTCCGTTCCCCCTCCTCCTGCTTGGCCCACGCCCACGGGTGGTCATCGAAGGTGGTTACCAGCGGCTGGAGCTGCTCGTACAGCTCCTTGCGCCGCTTCATGGGGAAGGCGCCGATCACGCCCACGCTGGCCAGGCCGCCGTCGTCCTTGTACAACCCCAACAGCAGCGAACCGACCACATCCGGCCCGCTCTTGTGCAGGCGGTAACCGGCCACCACGCAGTCAGCGGTGCGTTCATGCTTGGTCTTGAACATCACCCGCTTGTCCGGCTCGTACCGGCCGTCCAGGCGCTTGGCCACAACGCCGTCCAGCCCGGCGCCCTCGAACTGGCGGAACCACTGCTCCGCCGTCTCCTTGTCCGTGGTGGCGGCGGTGAGGTGGACCGGGGCCTTGCTTGCCGCGAGCGCCTTTTCCAGGGCCGCACGCCGTTCGGTGAAGGGCCGGCCGGTGTAGTCGTCGTCACCGAGGGCCAGAAGATCGAACGCCACGAAGGAGGCCGGTGTCTGGGAAGCGAGCAGCTTGACCCGGCTGGCTGCGGGGTGGATGCGCTGCTGCAGGGCGTCGAAATCGAGGCGGTCGCCGGAGGAACCGACCAGGATGATCTCGCCGTCCACCACGCAGCGTGGCGGCAGGTTCTCCTTCAGCGCCTCAACAAGCTCGGGAAAATAGCGCGTCATGGGCTTCTCGTTGCGGCTGCCGATCTCCAGCTCATCGCCGTCCCGGAAGATGATGGACCGGAATCCGTCCCATTTCGGCTCATAGCTGAGGTCCCCGCCCCCTGCAACACCAGGAATGCCGCTGACGGCCTTGGCGAGCATGGGCGGGACGGGCGGCATCACGGGAAGTTCCATGCTGCCCATTCTTGCCCGGGGACGTGCCCCTGCGTAACCCCGCCCCGCGGGCTCACCCCGCCAGCAGCCACACGATGAGGATCAGGGACGGCGCCGCTGCCGCCGTTGACAGCAGGACCGTTTCGCGGGCCACTGCGACCCCGCGCCCGTACTTGCCGGCGAACAGGAACACGTTCTGGGCTGTGGGAAGGGCGGCCATCAGCACCACGCCCAGGAGCATGTGCTGGTCCAGGTTGAAGATAAAGCGTCCGACGGCGAACGCCACCGCGGGCATCACGGCGGACTTCAGCGCCGTGGCCGTCAGGATTTCGGCCGTGTGCCCGCCGCTGCGCAGCATCCGGGTGCCGTGCAGGGACATGCCGAAGGCGAGCAGCACCACCGGAACGGCAGCCCCGCCCAGGAGGGAGAGGGGTGCCATCACAGGTGGAGGAAGTTCCACCCGGAACGCGGCCAGGACCACGCCGAGCAGGGACGCGATGATCATCGGGTTGCGGAAGGGCTGGGAGAGCAGCAGCCTGGGCGACACCCGGCCGGCGGCGGAGAGGTCCAGCAGGGTGAGGACCACGGGCGCCAAGAGGAGGAGCTGGACCAGCAGGACCGGTGCCACCGGGGTGGCGTCGCCCAGGGCGTACAGCATGATGGGGATGCCGATGTTGTTGGCGTTGACGTAGGAGCTGGCCATCGCGCCGACGGCGGTCTCAGCCAGCGGCCGCCGGAACCACAGCCTGCTGGCCAGCACGTACAGCAGCGCCGTGGCCGACGCCGTCAGAATGGCCAACGGAACATAGGCGGAGAAGACCACGGTGAGGTCCGATTCCAGGACCACCGTGAACAGCAGGACGGGGTTGGTGATGAAGAAGGCAGTGCGGGTGAGCGCCGAGACCGTGGGTTCCCCGCCCAGCCCGCAGCGAGCGGCAATGTAGCCCACGGCGATGACGGCGCCGATTACCGCCAGCCCCACCAGCACACCGCCCACGAGTGGTACGTCCTTCCAGCTCCGCCGCCTGCGCAGGAATTCCGGGATGCGCAGTAATACAGGCTTCAAACTTATCTGACAAGTGGCGCCGGGCAGGCCAGCCCTCGACACGGCACCCCTGCGGACGGTAGAGGTTAACGATGGTTACCGTCGGCTTCCACGCCTCACACGAACAGATCAGTCCCGCCCAGCTGCTCAAGGACGTCCAGCACGCGGAACAGGCAGGATTCGATGCCGCCATGTGCTCTGACCATATTGAGCCGTGGTCCGCCCGGCAGGGCCACTCCGGGTTCGCCTGGTCCTGGCTGGGCGCGGCGCTGGCCACCACCAGCCTGCGCTTCGGTGTGGTGACCGCCCCGGGCCAGCGGTACCACCCCGCCATCATCGCCCACGCCTCGGCCACCCTAGCCTGCATGTTTCCGGAACGGTTCTGGATGGCCACCGGGAGCGGCGAGAACATGAATGAGCACGTCACCGGTGACGCCTGGCCGCCGAAGGAAACACGGCAGCGCCGGCTGGAGGAGTGCGTTGAGGTGATCCGCCGGCTGCATCGCGGTGAGGAGGTCACCCACCACGGCCTTGTCACCGTTGAACAGGCCCGGATCTGGGACGTGCCGGACTCCCCGCCGCCGATTATCGCACCGGCCATCAGTGTGGAGACCGCCCGCCGCTCTGCAGCCTGGGCGGACGGCCTGGTCACCATCAACCAGCCGGCCGGCAAGCTCAAGGACATGCTGGCGGCATACCGGGACAACGGCGGCCGCGGCAGGACCGCGCTGCAGGTGCACCTGTCCTGGGCCCCCCGTGAACAGGACGCGGCAGCCATTGCGCTGGACCAGTGGCGGACCAACACCTTCGCCCCGCCGGTCCCGTGGGACCTTCCCACGGCCGGGCATTTCGACGGCGTGAGCGGGCACATCGGCGAGGACCAGGTCCGGAAGGCGGTCAACGTCTCGGCAAGCCTGGACCAGCACGCCGAGTGGCTGGGGGCGTACGCGGCCCTGGGCTTCGACGAGCTCTACCTGCACTTCGTGGGGCAGGAGCAGGCCCCGTTCATTGATGCGTTTGCGGCAGATGTCCTTCCGCAGCTGCAGGGCTCGAAGGTCCAGGCGCCGGCGCAGGCACCCGCATGAGGCTCGCCGAAACTTCGGACCTGTGGTGGAAGAACGCCGTGGTGTACTGCCTGGACGTGGAGACGTTCTTTGACGACGACGGCGATGGCACCGGCGATTTTGCCGGACTGACCCAGCGCGTGGACTACCTCGCCGCACTGGGCGTGACCTGCATCTGGCTCATGCCGTTCTACCCCTCCCCGGACCGCGACGACGGGTACGACGTGACGGACTTCTTCGCCGTGGATCCCCGGCTGGGCACCATGGGGGACGTTGTGGAGTTCATCCGGGCGGCCAAGGACCGTGGAATGCGCGTCATCGCCGACTTCGTGGTGAACCACACCTCGGACCAGCACCCTTGGTTTGTCGAGGCCAGGAAATCCAAGGACAACAAATACCGCGACTACTACGTGTGGCGGAGCGACACTCCCCCGGACACCTCCTCGGAGGTGGTGTTCCCTGGCGAGGAGGACTCGCTGTGGGAAAAGGATGAAGCCACCGGCGAGTGGTACCTGCACATGTTCGCCAAGCACCAGCCGGACCTGGATGTCACCAATCCCTCCGTCCGGAACGAGATTGCCAAGGCGATGGGCCTGTGGCTGGAACTGGGCCTGGACGGCTTCCGCCTGGACGCGGTGCCCTTCTTCCTGGAGACCCGCGGCCAGCCCAAGGACGAGGCCGCGAACCTGGATCCGCATGAGTACCTGGCCGCACTGCGCAGCTTCGTGAGCCGGCGCAACGGCAGCGCCATCCTCCTGGGCGAGGTGAACCTGCCGTACAAGGAGCAGCTTGAGTACTTCGGCGGTCCGGACGGGAACGAACTCAACATGCAGTTCGACTTCATGTCCATGCAGCACATCTATCTGTCGCTGGCACGCCAGGACGCCCGTCCACTGGCGGAGACGCTGAAGAGCAGGCCGCCGCTGCACCCGGACAACCAGTGGGCCATGTTCGTGCGGAACCACGACGAACTCACCCTGGACAAGCTCAGCGACGGTGAGCGGGAAGAGGTCTTTTCCGCGTTTGGGCCGGAGAAGAACATGCAGATCTATGGCCGCGGCCTGCGCCGCCGCCTTCCCCCGATGCTTGGCGGCGACGCAGGGCGCATCCGCATGGTGTACTCGCTGATGTTCGCCCTGCCGGGCACTCCGGTGCTCTTTTATGGGGAGGAGATCGGCATGGGAGAGGACCTCCGGCAGAAAGGCCGGGCTTCCGTGCGCACCCCCATGCAGTGGAACGGCGAAAAGAACGGCGGCTTCTCCACGGCCAAGGTATCGGACCTGGTGGCGCCGCTGGCCCGGGGAGAATACGGTCCCGAGCACGTCAACGCCGCGGCCGCGAAGAGGGATCCCGGCTCGCTGTTCAACTTCATGGTCACGCTGATCCGCCGCTACCGCGAATCGGCGGAGCTGGGCTGGGGCGAGTTCGCCATCATCGACCAGCCAGAGCCTGCAGTCCTTGCCCACACCTGCAGTTCGGACGGCGGCACACTGGTGCTGCTGCACAACTTCGGGGAGGCCCCCGTGAAGGTAAACGGCACAGTGGCCCCGGAGGACGGGCCAGCGAATGCGTTCCGGGACGCCACCCTGCTGGACCTGTTCGACGGCGACAACATCACCCTGGATCCCGACGGCGGCTTCACCGTTGAACTGGAACGTTACGGCTACCGCTGGTACCGCCTCCACCGCAAAGGCGACAGGCTGGCACCATGAGGTGGGTGGTCCCGCTGCTCGTCGTGGTGCTCGGCGGGGCCGTCTTCGTGCTCGGCGGCGCCGATGATTCCCCGGGCCTGCAGGGCATCGGTGCGGTGCTCGTGGCCGGTGGGGTCACCCTCGGCGTCCGCGGCGTGCGCCGGGACCGCCGACGGTAGGCAGCAGGCAGTCTTGAAGCACCACGCAACTGTGCCGGAACCGCACCACGGCCAGGCGCCCGGACCGTAGACGGGACGCCGTCGCCGTCCGGGTGTGAAAAAATCAACCATGCGCCCCATGCAGCACTCCAGCAAGCTCCAAAACGTCCGGTACGAACTCCGCGGACCCATCCTCCAGGCCGCCAAGGCCATGGAGGCGGAAGGGCACCGGATCCTCAAGATGAACCTTGGGGACACCGCGCCGTTCGGCCTGGAAACGCCGGAGTCCGTGGTGGTGGACATGATCCACCACCTGAGGGGCGCCCAGGGATACAGCGACTCGAAGGGGATCTTCTCAGCGCGGACCGCCATCTCGCAGTACTACCAGACGCGCGGCCTGATGCAGATCGGGGTGGAGGACATCTTCATCGGCAACGGCGTCAGCGAACTCATTTCCATGTGCCTGCAGGCGTTTATGGAAAACGGCGACGAGATCCTGGTGCCGGCACCGGACTACCCGCTGTGGACCGCCGCGGTCACGCTGACAGGGGGCAAGCCGGTGCACTACCTCTGCGACGAAGGGGAGAACTGGTGGCCGGACATGGCCGACGTGGAGGCCAAGATCACCAGCCGCACCAAGGGGATTGTGATCATCAACCCCAACAACCCCACGGGCGCCGTCTATCCGCGGCACATCCTGGAGCAGTTCGCGGCCTTGGCCCGGAAACACCACCTGGTCCTGTTCTCGGACGAGATCTACGAGAAGGTGCTGTATGAGGAGGCCCAGCATATCCACACCGCGGCCGTGGCCGAGGACGTCTGCTGCCTGACGTTCAGCGGGCTGTCCAAGGCGTACCGCATGCCCGGCTACCGGGCAGGCTGGGTTGCCGTCACCGGGCCACTTGCCGCCACCGC
Organism: Pseudarthrobacter sp. NCCP-2145; assembly: GCF_023708005.1. Classification (NCBI taxonomy): domain Bacteria; kingdom Bacillati; phylum Actinomycetota; class Actinomycetes; order Micrococcales; family Micrococcaceae; genus Pseudarthrobacter; species Pseudarthrobacter sp. NCCP-2145. The sequence continues at coordinate 73,165 of NZ_BRCG01000017.1, forward strand.
CGCCTACCGGGAAGGACTGGAACTGCTGGCCTCCCTGCGGCTGTGCCCCAACGTTCCGGCCCAGCATGCCATCCAGACCTGCCTTGGCGGCTACCAGAGCATCGACGCCCTGGTGCGGCCCGGAGGCAGGCTCCGTGAACAGCGCGATCTCGCCTACCAGCTCCTGACCGAGATACCGGGCGTGACGTGTGTCCCCGCGGCGGGCGCCATGTACCTGTTCCCCCGCCTCGATCCGGAGCTCTACCCCATCAGCAGCGACGAACAGTTTGTCCTGGACCTGCTGAAGGACCAGAAGATCCTCGTCTCGCACGGTTCCGCGTTCAACTGGCCGACGCCGGACCACTTCCGGTTCGTGATCCTTCCGTCCGTCCTGGACATCCGGGAGGCTGTGCACCGCATCTCCACCTTCCTGGCGGCATACCGCGCCAGCGTGGAACTGCCGTAGGGCCCCCCAAGGCCGCACCGCCGTCGGGCCCTGCCCGCCTGTTCTGCCGTGGTGCCCGGGAAATTTAGTTCGGGAAACAGCTCCGGCGCGAAGAACTAACCGGCGCCTAACCGCGGGGAAACGCGGGCGCAACATTGCCCCGGCACACTGGACTCTGCAGGCAAGAGCCGGCACCAGCCCCAGCCAGGAGGCCCCGCCATGAAGCAGAAAGCGACACCACATGTGACACGAGTCCGCGCCCTGGACCAGCTCCACCGCGGCGACGAGATCGAAGCCCGCCTCTCCGTGGGCCCTTCCTACGACGACGTTGTGATCCGCCGCGGAAGTGTCCAGGAAACCGCGCCCGGCATCGGCGTGGTCTGGATCCTGGACCGGCTCACCGGCCTGCGCAAAGCGATCAATACGGACGAATGCAGCGTCTGGCGGCTCGCCTGAAACTGTCGGGATCCGCGGCCCGGGTGTAGCCAGCAAGGGCTGCCCGCCGCACCGGAACCTTCGGCACCATAGCCGTTCAACCCCCGGCTACCGACTGGATGACCAGTACTTCCTGGCCTGGAGCCACCTCGGTTTCCAGGCCCTGCAACCGCCGCACCTCGTCCCCGCCGACGTACACATTCACGAAGCGCCGCAGCGCGCCGGTCTCGTCACGGAGCCGCCGGGCCAGCACTGCGAAGTCCGAGGTCACCGCATCGAGGAGCTTTCCCACCGAAACCGGCCCGTCGGCGGGCGCAGTCAGGACGGACTGCCCGCCGGCCAGCGGCTGCAGGACGCTGGGAAGCACCACCCTGATTTCCCGCACGCTGCTGTCAGGCACCTGAGATCACGGCTGCCCGGACACAGAGCACATCCGGGAGATGGGACACAACCTCCCGGAATGTCGCCCCTTCGTCCGCACTCGCGTAGACCGAGCCGCCGCGCGTCCCAAAATAGACCCCGGCCGGCTCCGCTGTGTCCACCGAGGCAGCATCGCGCAGGACGCTGTTGTATTCCCCGGCGGGCAAGCCGTTGCTGAGCCTTTTCCAAGTGGACCCGGCGTCGTCCGTGCGGTGGACGGCCAGCTCGCCGTCCGGCGGAATGCGTTCGCCGTCCGCTTTCAGGGGGATGACCCACGCCGTGCCCTCCCGGCGGGGATGGGTGAGCATCACAAAACCGAAATCCGCCGGCAGTCCCTCCGCGATGGAGTTCCAGCTGTCCGCGTTGTCATCCGTGCGGTAGACGCCGTGGTGGTTCTGGGCGTAGAGGCGGCCGTCGACGGCGGCATCCGCTGCGATCTTGTGGACGCACTGCCCGAACTCCGGGTTGGGGTCGGGCATGAAGTAGGCCGAAATGCCGCGGTTGCGCGGCTCCCAGGAGGTGCCGCCGTCGAGCGACCGGTAGACGCCTCCCGTGCTCATGGCCACGTGCACCGTCTCCCCGGCCGGATGGACCACGATGGAGTGCGCGGCGGCACCGCCGTAGCCCGCGCCCCACTCGCTGCGGTGGGGATGGTCCCACAGCCCGCGGTTCAGTTCAAAGTGTTCACCGCCATCGGTGGATTTCCACACGGAAATGGGCTCCGCTCCCGCCCAGACGACGCCCGGACGTTCCTCCGCGTCCGGATAAATCTGCCAGATGCGCTCCAGCGCGGCACCCGTGTCCTCCGGAAACCTGACGGCGCCCTGCTCGGGCTCAGACCAGGTGGCACCCAGGTCATCGGAGTGCGCAACGGTGGGCCCCCAATGCTCACTGCGGACGCCCACCATGATCCGGGTCCGGCCCTCCCGGGTGTCTATGCCGATGCTGGGGATCTCACTCATGAGGAAGTGCGGGCCAGTGAAAGACCATTGTTGCCTGTCCCTGCTGGTGGCCAGCCAGAGGCCCTTTTTGGTCCCGATCGCTAAGACAAAACTCTCTGCGGTTGCCATGCCCACCATGCAACCACCGAGCACAGCAGCCCGCAATGGTTATTTTGTGTCACCGCGGGCCTGCCGAATCCTAGTCCACGAACTCCGACTGGGTTTCGATAAAGTCCCAGTCGGCCGGGGTCAGGACGGCCGCTGGATTGTCCGGATGGGGGCCGCCCGCTTCCGCAATCCCCTGGAGCACCGGAAGTGGCAACTCCTCGGCCCGAAGGTTTTCCCGCAGCCATTCCTTGCTTGCCAGGTCCAGGTCCAGCCACCACATGTAGATTTCCATGACTTCATGCACCTTTCGTATGTTCCAACGTTAGGCCCGGGCGGATGCGCGGACAAGATACACCCGCGGGAGGCAGGTAGCCAGTGCAGGGCGACCCCGGTGATGCGGGTACCCGCAAGTAACCGCATCGTCCGGCCGCCGGAAAAGACGAGTACCCCCTACTCAGGACCGCCTCCAGCCCCCACCCCTAGCCTGAAAACTCAAGCAAGCTGACCGTGTTGCTGGGGCATTCGGCGCAAGTGCTGGCCTCCTCATCATGGTCCGTTTCACCATTCAAACCTGGGGAGAAAACAATGAAACGTACCTTTGTGACTGTGGGGGTCGTGGGACTGGGCCTGCTCAGCGTTACGGCACCGGCCATGGCAGCGCCTGAAAGAGTCATCGTCTGCCACAGCGACGGAAGCAGCTGGACGCCGCTGGAATTCAACATCAACGGCCTAAATGGCCACGACCAGCACCCGCTGGACATCATTCCGCCTACCTCCGAGTCGCCCGGCAAGAACTGGACCAACGCCGGAAAACTTCTCTACGTCGAGAAGTGCGCGGCGTTGCCGCCGGGCGAAACACTGCCGGAGGAGCCGGCTGAGGAGGAGCCGGTGGTGGAAACACCTGTTGTGGAGACGCCGGTGGTGGAAACACCTGTTGTAGAGACGCCGGTGGTGGAGACACCTGTTGTTCAAACACCCGCCGGGGAGGCGCCCGCGCTGACTCCTGCTGCCGAACAATCCGTGGTGGTTCCGCCGGCAGCAGCGCCCGGTGCGGCTCCGCAGGCAGCGGCACCTGTTGCGCCTGCTCCGCGGGCAACCGTCCAGCAGCCAACCGCTGTAACGGGGGCCACCAGCCTCGGTACCAACCAGGGGTACAACGCCCAGACCGCCGTCGGTGGTTCCGGCAGCATTCCGTCATGGCTGGCCGGGCTGGGAGCGTTGGCGGCAGCGGGAGCGGCAGTGGCTCTCCGCCGCCGGTCCCGTCCGTTCACCCCGGCCGGCTGACACAGCCCCACCGCAGCCCCCGGCTCGTGGCTCGGTGAGCACGGACCGGGCCGCGGCCCTTGACAGGGAAGGCGTCCCGCCAGTGCCCGGCGGGGCGCCTTCCCTCCTCTCGTCTATTCCTCCCTTCGTCAAAATATCGAGGAGCACCATGGCCAAGGTCCCCAGCCGGCACGCAGTGGGCGCGAAGCGCGCACCGCGGCGCTGGAACCGTGGGGACCTGGCCATTCTCATGTGCGGCATCCTGGCGTTCCTGTCCATCAGCTTCGGCGCACCGCTCCTGACGCACTCAGCCCCTGGTGGCAGCGCGCAGGGGTCCATAACGGCGGCGAAGCCAACCGCCGCCGGCGTCCCGGCCACGGACCCGGCGCCCATCGCGGTTACGGGTCCAGCGGAAGGAACCGCCGCGCCTTTCGACTCCACCGCCAGTCCTGCCCCGGCCCCCCTGCTGCCCGAAGCCGCCGAGCCGCTCCGTATCCGGTACCCGTCCGCCGGCTTCGACGTCCCTGTCCACCGCCTGGACCTGGACAGCGACGCCCGGGCCAAACAGACCGTTGTGCCGCCCGAAACCAAGGACGGCTACTGGCTGGCGCCCTTCGGCACCCCCGGCCACGGTTCGGCCAACACCACCTACGTCATCGGACACAGCTGGGACGGCGCGGAGGCACCCTTCAACCACCTGAGTTCAGCGGCAGCAGTGGGTGACCGGTTTGAGGTGGACACGGCTGCCGGCACCATCGCCTACCAGGTGGACACCGTCACCACGTACCTCAAGGCCACCCTCAAGGACAGCCCCGTTTGGGAGATCGTGCCGAACCGGCTGGTCCTGATCAGCTGCTACACGGAGGACCCGTGGGGAAAAAACGTGGTTGTCACGGCCTCGCCCGCCATTCCCTGACGGCCCGAAAGGCACGCGCTCTCCACCCGCCCTATCCAAGAGCATTCAAGGAGGCTGAAAATAAGCTATGAGCCCGGAACAGATGAACAGCAACCCTCCCCTGGTGGTGGGCATCGCACCCGGACAGCACGTTGAGGTCCTGCAGACCGCCGTCTCACTCGCCGCCCGCCTGGGGACGCGGTTGCTCTGCGCCTATGTGGACGAGGCCAGCTTCCTGGTGGACTGGGACCCTGCGCGGCCCGCCCACCGGCTCTCCCTGCACCCCGACACGGACGACGCAAACATCGGTGCCGTGGCGCTGGAACTCAAGTCCGCAATCGAAGCGGCGGTGGCCGGCGTCCCGCCCGGTACTGCGGCGGCGGAATGGACCCTGCAGACCCTCGCCGGGGATCCCGCCCGCGCCCTCGCCCGGCTCGCAGCCGAAAACGACGCGCCGATGATCATCGTGGGAACCTCTGAGCGTGGCTTCTCCCATCGCCTGGCAGAAGCCGTCAGCGGGTCCGTGGGTGCCTGGCTCACGCACCACCAGAGCAGGCCTGTCCTCATAGTTCCCTACCGGATGCCTGCCCACGACGACCGGCCGTGAAACTAAAGCGAAAGTACTTATTCGGGGTGCTGGCGGACCGGACTACCAGCCAGTAAGCTGATTCAAGCAAGACGGGTTCCAACAGGATGGAACCCGGGTATTGCCCAAAAGCTGCTCCGGAGTGCGTATCCCCCAATAACGCACTCCGGAGCTTTTTTGTGCCCGGGTTGCGAAGACGCCCCGAGCACTTCATACCCCCCAGGGGTACTTGTGGGTATACCCCAAGGGGGTATATGGTGTGGTCATGAGCGGAATCGAAGAAGCAGTCAGCGGACACGCTGCAGACCTGCAGCCGCCGCACGGCTATACGGGCAACAAGGAGGCCTACCTCCGCCGGCTCAAGCGCATCGAGGGCCAGGTCCGCGGGATCGCGCGCATGGTGGATGAGGACAAGTACTGCATTGACATCCTCACCCAGGTTGCGGCCGTCACCAAGGCCCTGCACGCCGTCAGCCTTGGCCTGGTGGAAGAGCACATCGGCCACTGCGTAGTGGGCGCGGCTTCCGAACCGGACCCGGCAGCCCGTGCCGACGCTATCGACGCCAAGGTCAAGGAAGCCGCCGACGCCATCGGCCGGCTGCTCCGCTGACAAAGAACCTACCCAACAAGCGCCGGTTACCGCCGGCAAACCTGAAGGAGCAGCCATGAGCACCACCTCCCCCACCACCACACGGGTCAGCGTCTCGGGAATGACCTGCGGCCACTGCGTTTCGGCGGTCAGCGAAGAACTCGAAGCGCTGGCCGGCGTCGAAGAGGTGTCGGTGGAACTGAACGCCGGAGGCATCTCCACAGTGACCATCACCTCCAGCTCGGAGCTGTCCCCTTCAGAGATCGGGGAAGCGGTCGCCGAAGCCGGCTACCTCGTCGTCGCCAACGAAGCCTAAGAACGCCACTGAAGCAGGGAACCCCATGAGCAACCAGGAACTCCTCCGCCGGCCCGCCACCCGGGTGGTGGAACTCGACATCGAGGGCATGACCTGCGCCTCCTGCGTCAACCGGGTGGAGAAGAAACTTGGCAAGCTCGACGGCGTGCAGGCCTCGGTCAACCTGCCCCTGGAATCAGCCCACGTGACGGTTCCGGCAGGCATCACTGACGAGCAGATCACGGCAACAGTGGAAGCCGCGGGGTACAAGGCAACCGTCCGCCAGCCACTCAAGCAGGGCCAAGGCCCTGCAGGTGAAACCGGGGACCTGTCCGCAGCGAAGCTTCGCCCCCGCCTGATCCTTGCCGCGGTTCTGACAGTCCCCGTTTTCGTCATCTCGATGGTGCCGGCAGCCCAGTTCCCGCACTGGGGCTGGGTGGCAGCCCTCCTGGCCCTGCCTGTGGTGACGTGGGCAGCGTGGCCGTTCCACCGGGCCGCGGCGGTCAACGCCCGCCACCTCGCGTCCACCATGGACACGCTGGTGTCCATCGGTGTGACGGCGGCGTACCTGTTCTCCGCGTGGCAGCTGTTTGCGGATCCCCGCATGACTGAACATCCGGGGATGGAAGGCATGGAAACCGGCGGCCTCTACTTTGAGGTGGCCGCCGTCGTCACCACGTTCCTGCTCCTGGGCCGCTTCCTTGAGGCCAATGCCAAGCAAAAGGCCGGCGATGCCCTGCATGCACTCCTGAACCTGGGCGCCAAGGATGCCACCGTCCTCCGTGACGGCAAGGAACAGCGCATCCGGGCCGACCTCCTGCAGGTGGATGATGTCCTGGTGGTCCGCCCCGGCGAAAAGATCGCCACCGACGGCGTGGTGACGGATGGGGACTCGGCCGTGGACGCTTCACTGGTGACCGGCGAATCGGTGCCCGTGGAGGTAGGCCCGGGAAGCCGTGTCACGGGCGCCACCATCAACACCTCGGGCCGCCTGCTGGTGCGTGCAACCCGCGTTGGCTCCGAGACGACCCTTGCCCAAATGGCACGGCTCGTGTCGCAGGCGCAGACCGGCAAGGCACCCATCGCCCGCCTCGCTGACCGCATCAGTTCAGTCTTTGTTCCGGTGGTCCTGGCCATTGCCGCGCTCACGTTCGTCCTCTGGCTCCTCTTCACGGGACCGGACGTGGGCAGCGACGACCTCCGCTCGGCGTTCACCGCCGCCGTCGCCGTCCTGGTGATTGCCTGCCCGTGCGCGCTGGGCCTCGCCACCCCGGTTGGCCTGCTGACGGGAACGGGGCGCGGCGCCCAGCTGGGAATCCTCATCAAAGGGCCGCAGGTTCTGGAGGACACCCGCACCGTTGACACCATTTTGCTGGACAAGACCGGGACCGTGACCACCGGCGTTCTCGCCGTGGACGCGACGGTTGCCTTCGGGAACTTCGGGGAAGGCGAGGTGCTGCGCCTGGCGGGGGCCGTGGAGGCAGCATCGGAGCACCCGGTGGCCAGGGCCATCACTGCCGCGGCCCGTGCGGATACCACGGGGTTGCCCACAGCGGACGACGACGGCACCCTCCCTGCCGTGGAAGGCTTCCGTTCCGCGCCCGGCGGCGGCGTTACCGGCACCGTCGAGGGCAGGGTGGTCCTGGCGGGCCGGACAGGCTGGCTGGAGCAGAACAACATCACCATCCCGCAGGAGCAGCAGGCCTCACTGGCAGCTGCGGAAGCCTCCGGCGCCACCGCCATCTGGGTTGCCGTGGACGGCCTTGTTGCCGGCATCATCAGCCTCCGGGACACCTTCAAGGACGGTTCCGCCGCCGCCATTGCGCACCTGAAGCGGCTGGGCCTGCGCCCCATCCTGCTCACCGGTGATAACGCGGCCGTTGCAGCCCAGGTGGCGGCCGCCGTCGGCATAGCCAAGGAAGACGTCTACGCGGGGGTCCTGCCCGAAGGGAAAGTGGAGGCGGTGCGCAGGCTCCAGGCCGGCGGTGCCACCGTGGCCATGGCCGGAGACGGCGTGAATGACGCTGCCGCACTGGCCCAGGCTGACCTGGGTATTGCGATGGGTTCCGGCACGGACGTGGCCATCGAAGCCGCGGACCTGACGGTGATGGGCAATAACCTTGCCCAGGTGGCGCAGGCCATCGAACTCTCCCGCAGGACCCTGGCCACCATCAAGACCAACCTCTTCTGGGCATTCTTCTACAACGCCGTGGGCATCCCGGTGGCTGCCCTGGGCCTGCTCAACCCGATGATCGCCGGGGCCGCCATGGCCGCCAGCTCGGTCCTGGTGGTGGCCAACTCGCTGCGCCTGCGAAGCTTCGGCAAGCAGCCGCCGGCCAGCTAGACCGGGCGACGCATCCTCTGCGCTCAGGCGGCGCCGTAGCGTACGGCTGCCCGCGCCCTGGCCTTGGCTGCCTCGGCTTCCCGGTCCTTGGGCGGCGCCTGCGAAACCAGGGCGTCCAGGAGGTGCTGGGTGATGTGGGCGATCTCGTGGACGGCCTCATCAAAGGCTTCCTGGTTGGCCTTGGACGGCTTGGTGCTGCCGCTGATCTTGCGCACGTACTGCAGGGCGGCGGCGTGCACTTCCTCCGAAGTGGCGTGCGGTTCGAAGTTGTGGAGGGTTCGGATATTCCGGCACATACAGCCATGCTAGGCTCTGGAACGCCTGGGATCGACCCCCTTCGGAGCGGTTCGCGCAAGCACCGGCCATGGGGAGCCCGGCATGGGCAGGGCTGCCCATCGACGCTGCCTCAGCGGCCGGGGTAGGTTTTAGGCAATGGATCTTCCGGATGAGCCGGGGGGCCGAGGGGGATGCCGACCTGGTTCGGATCCACGATTCTATGAGGAGAAACTGATGGCTATTTGGGGTGCAGACGTTCAGCAGCTTCGTCAGCTGGGCAGCAAGCTTCAGGCAGGTGCAACCGAGATCGACAACCAGAAGTCCAATCTCAACAGCCTTCTGCAGAGCACCAACTGGAAGGGCCCGGACGCGGACAAGTTCCGTGACGAATGGTCCGGTACCCACACCACCATGCTGACCAAGGTTGCCGACGCGCTCAGGGAAGCCGGCACCAAGGCCAAGCGCAACGCCGAACAGCAGGAGCAGGCCTCCAACTAGTCCCTGCGCACTGCGCACGGTCCGTCAGGCGGGTCCGGACACCCCGGGGGTGTCCGGACCCGCCGCGGTTAATGTCCTGTCCGCCCGGTGCCGTACACGCTAAGGAACGGGTTCGACGTCGTTCGCGTGTTCCAGCGGCGACGCTGCCCTGGGCAGTTCCTGGCCGGGCGGCTCCTCCCCGCGTGTTGCGCGGCCGGCCCCCGGACCGCGCAGCTCATCGACCCGGACCAGGACTACGCCTCCAACGATCAGGACGCCGCCCAGGAGTTGGATGGCCCCGGGCAGTTCGCCGAGCAGCAGCCACGCCCACACGACGGCGAAGAGGACCTCGGTCAGCGACACGAACGACGCCACCTTGGAGCCCAGCGCCCGTGCGGCCATGATGCCGGAGACGTAGGCCAGCACTGTCGCCAGGACCACGAGCCCCGCCAGTGACACCCACCAGGGCGTGATCCAGGGTCCCAGCCTGGTGTCGGCCGTGCTGAATGCCATGGGCAGCAGGCCGGTGGCAGCCGCAAGCCACATCACGGCGGCACCGACAAACAGCCCGCCCGAGGCCAGCACGATGGGCGGGAGTGTGTCATTCTCCTTTGCGGTGATGAAGAAGTAGATGGCAAGGCACACGGCAGCGGCCATGCCCCAAAGGACGCCAACAACGTCAATCTTGACGGCCCCGGTCAGGTCCAGGACCAGGACCAGGCCGGCGAGGGACAGCAGCGTCCCGCCAAAGGTCAGCAGCCGCGGCCGCTTCCGGCTGGCGGCCCAGAGCCAGAGCACAATGATCACCGGGGCAAGGTATTCGAGGAGCAGCGCCACGCCTACCGACAGCCTCGCGACTGCGTTGAAGTAGAAAAGCTGGCAGGCTGCGACGCCGATCAGCCCGAACAGCGCGATGGTCACCCAGTTGTCCCGCAGTTGATGCCAGCGGCCCCTCAGAGCGGGGATGGCGGGCACGGCGAGGATCAGGGCTGCGCCGGTGAGCCGTGCCGTAACGGCCGCCCCCGGAGTCCATCCCGATTCCAGGAGGGCCTTGGCGAAGGACCCGGAAAGGCCGAAGACCGCGGATGAAAAGAGTGCGATGCCCAGGCCGGAGGCGAGGAAGCCGCGCCTGGCCACGGGCAGACGGCCGGGCGCGCTGCGTGCAGCGGACATTGATCGGCTCCTGTCAGGAGTAAAATGGGTTATGGTCATGACAGTACGGGACGGCGCTGTAAGGAGTCAAGATGGTTTTTGCCCCTGACACTGAGGTGGCGCTGCGGACCGTGGTGAACCTGGTCAATTCAGCTGCGAACGGGAGCGAGGGCCTTGCCACCCAGGCGGACCTGGACCGGTTCCTGGCAGCCGAGGGCTTCAGCGGGTCCCGCACCCGGGACGGGGATGAGCTGGAAAGCGTCCGCCGCCTGCGCCACGAGCTTTCTGAGCTGTGGACGGCAGACGAAGATGCCGCGGTGGAGACGGTAAACCGCCTCTTGCGGGAGGCACGCGCCTTGCCCCAGCTGGTCAAGCACGACGACTGGGACTGGCACCTGCACGCCACCACGCCGGAGGCTCCGCTGGTGTACAGGATGAGCACCGAGGCCGCAATGGCCCTGGCGGACGTCATCCGCGGCAAGGAGATGGACCGGATGCGGACCTGCGAGGCGGAGGATTGTGATGCTGCCGTCCTGGACCTCAGCCGGAACAGGTCGAAGCGCTACTGCGATACCGGCAACTGCGCCAACCGCGCGCACGTCGCCGCCTACCGGGCGCGGCAGGCGGCCACCGGCTAGTGGCTGCCCCGGGTGTCCGTGCCGTCGGCCGGCGGGTCCTGCGGGCCCGGAGCTGCGCCGAAGCCGTGGGACGGCTTCCGGGCTGAACTGAGGTTCACGCCGGAGCCTTTGCCCAGGTGCTCCGCGTTCTCCTTGTGGCTCATGGCGAGCATCGCCGCCACCACCAGCGTGACGATGAATGCGATGCCGGCCGCGGTGAAGGCCAGGTCAAAGCGGGGGGCTCGGGCGCTGCCGCCGGAAGCGAAGATGACGACGGCAAGGAAAGCGATCACGGCCCAGAACGCGGAGAACATCAGCGGGCCCCTCACCGAGGTCCGCAGCTTGCGCGGTTTTCCTGGATGCTGGTCTGCCACGGTGGTTCCTCCCTGCAGGTGGCACGCCGGCCGGCCTGGTTTAAGTGTTGCGGTGGTTTGCCCGGCAAATTTTTCTACAAGAAGTAGAACCGCGCTTTCCTAGTTTACGGGTTACCGGCGGCGCTGCGGGCATCGTACCGGAGGGTCAGGCCTGACAGGACCCACAGGACACCCGAAATGATCGCTCCTCCGCCGGCCACTCCCAGCAGCGCGTGGGCGCCCAGCCCGATAAAGAACGGCAGGAGGGCTGCGGTGCCGAGGCCAATAATTCCGGAAGTGATCCAGTCGCGGGCCAGGTCATGGCGGCCGCGGAGCGTCAGCCCGATGGCCAGCTCAAGCGCTCCCGCCAGGCCGAGGCCCACGGCAGCGACCACGCCAAACAGCAGGTCCCCATGCATCAGCACCAGGGAAAATCCCGCGCCGGCCATCACCGCACCCGCGGCCGCGAGCATCTTGCCCGGCGCGGCTCCCTGGGGCAGCCCGGCGGCGGGAACAGTGCGGAGCAGCAGCACGCCGGTGGCCAGAAGGTACAGCCCTCCGGCCCATCCCATGACCTCGATGGAGGGCGCCGCCCAAAAGATGGTGAGGGCACCGAACACCAGGGCGGCCGCCGAGCGGAGCAGGACCGGCCGCCAAAGGCCGGGCCTGGCGTCGGTTCCGGAAGTGGTGCCTGCGGGTGTCCTTGGTTGCGTCACCGGTCCAGTTTAGTGGCGGCGCGCCACCGGCCGAACTTTGGGGATCCCGGGGCACTCATGCGGACCCGAGCACCATCCAGCGGTCCGACCGGGCACGCAGGCCGAGCGTCACGGCGCGGGCCGCCATGTAGCCGAGGGCAAAGGCGGCCCACAGCCAGGCCAGGCCCGCGCCGCCCCCGGCTCCCAGCAATGCAACGGCCGCAAGCATCGGCACGTAGGCGGCGAGATTCATGACGCCGGCCAGGGCAAGGTACCTGGCGTCCCCGGCACCGATCAGCACCCCGTCCAGGACGAAGACATAGCCGGCGAGGGGCTGGCCCGCGGCGAGGACCCACAGGGCGAGGGCCAGTGCCGACCTCACCTGGGGATCGGAGGTGAAGAGGGCACCGGCCCACGGGGCCGCCACCGCCAGGAGAAGTCCAGTCACTGCGCCAAAGCCAAGGCCCCAACGGACCATGGTTCCGGTGAGGAGCCGTGCCTTGCCGGCATTCGAGGCCCCCAGCTCCTTGCCGATTAGTGCCTGGGCGGCAATGGCCAGCGCATCCAGGGCAAACGCCAGGAAGGAAAATATGGTCATTGCCAGCTGGTGGGCGGCAAGGTTGACAGCGCCCTGCGAGGTAACCACAACCACCGTCGCCAGGATGGCGATCCTGAGGCTCAGGGTGCGCAGCATCAGCCAGGATCCCACGCGCGCCGTGCTGCGGATGCCCCGCCAGCTGGGCAGCAGGCCCACCCCGCTGCGTACGGCATTCCGTCGGACGATGAGAAGGTAGACACCGGCCATGGCCCACTGCGCCACGCTGGTACCCACCGCCGAGCCGGTCACGGACCATCCCAGCCCGTACACAAGCCACAGGTTCAGCACGATGTTCAGGGCGAACCCGGCAGTGGCCACCACCAGCGGCGTCCGGGTGTCCTGCAGTCCGCGGAGGAGGCCCGTGCCGGCAAAGATGAGCAGCATTGCCACCAGCCCCGGCATGGACCAGCGCAGGTAATCGACGGCGAAGGCGCGCACCTCGCCGTCCGCCCCCAGGAGTCCGACCAGCGGATCCGCCGCCAGGAAGCCGGCCACGGCGAGGACCACGCCGAGCAGCAGCGCCAGCCACACGCCGTCGCGCCCGGCCGCCAGGGCTTTCCCCAGCTGGCCGTCGCCGATGGCACGCGCCACGGCGGGAGTGGTCGAGTAGGCCAGGAAAACCATCAGGCCCACTGCGGTATGCAGCACCGCCGATGCCAGTCCGACCCCGGCCAGCTGCGCCACTCCAAGGTGGCCAATGATGGCGGAATCGGCAAGCAGGAACAGGGGTTCCGCCACCAGCGCGCCGAACGCCGGAACAGCCAGCCGAAGGATGTCGCGGGCCTGCCCCTTGCGCGGCGCAGCGGTGGCGGAGGCAGGCAGGTAAGGCACGCTGCCAGCCTAATCGGCCAGCCGCAGGCAGTCAGACTTGCATGACAAGGAACACATTATGAAGTAAATAGTTGACTCTTCAAGTATTCACGATGGACACTGGAACCATGAATCAGTCACGACTCACCACTACCGCCATCACTGCCCTCCGGATTGTCCTGGGCTTCCTTTTTGCAGCCCACGGGTGGCAGAAGTTCAACGAATGGACCATCGCAGGAACGCAGGCCTCGTTCGCCAAGATGGGCGTTCCGGCAGCGGAAATTGCCGCCCCGGCCGTTGCCGTGCTGGAGTTTGCAGGAGGCATTGCCCTGGTCCTGGGCATCCTCACCCGCGTGGTGGCCGCCCTGCTGGCCCTGAACATGCTTGGCGCCCTCTTCCTGGTGCATGCCCCGGCCGGAGTTTTTGCCGCCAACGGCGGGTATGAGCTGGTGCTGCTCCTCGCAGCTGGAGCTTTTGCCCTGGCACTGACCGGCGCAGGCCGCGCGTCGTTGGACCGCGCCCTCTTCGGCCGGAGCAACTCAAAGCTTGCCGTCCTGGCCTGAGCCACCACCTCCGGCTCGGATCCGGAAAGGCGCGACGGCGGATGGGCACCCTGGTGCGCGTCCGCCGTCGGCCGTTAACCCGCCACCAGGCCCCGCAACCGCCCCGGTCACCTGCGACACCCGGGTGTGGCTGATGCTGCCTCAACAGCCTTGCGGGAGTCACCGACCGGGGGGTAACACCGGCCGTCAGTATGATCACAGCATGACCGAGACGCCTGCCTCCAACTCAGTGACACTCCGCTTTCTGGCCGCTCCCACGGATGTGGGCCACAGCGGCTCCGTGGACGCCGGAACTGTCCTGGAGTGGGTGGACAAGGCAGCCTATGCCGCAGCCGTGGGGTGGGCGAAGTCCTACTGTGTCACCGCCTACGTGGGAAACATCCACTTCGCCGATCCCGTCAACAGCGGCGACATGGTGGAGGTCGAGGCCACCATCGTCTACACCGGACGGTCGTCGATGCACATCCGCACCGTAGTTTCCTCCGGGGATCCCAAGGGCGGTCCGGCCACCATGCGAAGCCAGTGCATGGTGATCTTCGTTGCTGTGGGCGAGGACGGAAAACCGATCCCGGTACAGCAGTTCCAACCCGTCACCGCCCAAGAGATCGAACAGCGGGACCACGCCCTGGCACGCATCAAGGTGCGTGAACAGATCGTCGAAGCCATGAACCGTCAGGAATATACGGATGCGGGAACGGCCGAACGGGTGACCTTACGGTTCATGGCCGCACCCACCGACGTGAACTGGGGCGGCAAGGTCCACGGCGGGATCGTCATGAAGTGGATCGACGAGGCCGCCTACGTGTGCGCCTCCCGGTACTGCGGCATGGACACCGTGGCGGTCTTCTCCGGCGGCGTCCGGTTCTACCGTCCGCTGCTGATTGGCCACGTGGTGGAGGTGGAGGCGCGGCTCGTCTACACCGGCACCAAGGGTATGCACATTGCCGTACATGTCCGTTCAGGCGATCCCAAGAGCCGCGAGATGAACCTCACCACGTACTGCCTGACGGTGATGGTGGCGCGCGACGCCGACGGCAACTCCGTCCCCGTACCCCCCTGGGTGCCGGCCAGCGAAGAGGACAAGAGACTGCACGCCCATGCCCGCGAACTGCTGGAAATCCGGGGAACTGCACCGGGAAACCGGCTGCCCAACCACCTGCTGGCCCAAGGCTAGGCCCGGGGCACCAGGCGGAGGATGATCCTAGAAGCCCCCGCCGCCGGCGTCGGCTGCCATGTTGGCGAACCGGGAGTAGTGGCCCTGGAAGGCAACCACGATGTCCTTGGTGGGGCCGTTACGGTGCTTGGCCACAAGGATGTCAGCTTCCCCGGCGCGGGGGGATTCCTTGTCGTAGACGTCCTCACGGTGAAGCAGGATCACCATGTCGGCGTCCTGCTCGATGGAACCCGATTCGCGGAGGTCGGAGACCATGGGCCGCTTGTCCTGGCGCTGCTCAGAGCCACGGTTGAGCTGTGACAGCGCGATCACGGGGACCTGGAGCTCCTTGGCCAGGAGCTTCAGTGCACGTGAGAACTCGGAGACCTCCTGCTGGCGGGACTCGACCTTCTTGCCGGAGCTCATCAGCTGCAGGTAGTCGAGGATCACCAGTTTGAGATCGTGCTGCTGCTTCAGGCGCCGGCACTTTGCCCGGATCTCCATCAGCGACATGTTGGGGCTGTCATCGATGAAGAGCGGGGCATCATTCATCCGGCCCATGGTGGTGGCGATCTTGGACCACTGCTCGTCCTTGATGGTGCCCTTGCGAAGGTCCTGCAGCCCGATGGTGGCCTCGGCGGACAGGAGGCGCATGGCGATCTCGTTCCGGCCCATTTCGAGCGAGAACATCACGGTGGCCAGGTTGTTCTTGATGGCTGCCGAGCGGGCGAAGTCCAGCGCGAAGGTGGATTTACCCACAGCCGGGCGGGCCGCAATCACAATCATTTGGCCTGGGTGCAGGCCGTGGGTGAGCTCATCGAGTTCGTAGAAGCCCGTGGGCACGCCGGTCATGCCCTCACCGCGGTGGCCGGAGGCTTCGATCTCATCCACCGTGGACTCCATAACGTCCTTCAGGACGACGTAGTCCTCGGCAGTGCGGCGCTCTGCCACCGCGTACACCTCGGCCTGGGCCTGGTTCACCAGGTCCTCCACCTCGCCGTCGGAGCCGTAACCCAGCTGGACGATCTTGGTGCCGGCGTTCACGAGCCGCCGGAGCACGGCCCGCTCAGCCACGATCTCGGCGTAGTAGCCGGCGTTGGCAGCGGTGGGCACGGTCTGGATCAGCTCGTGCAGGTAGGCAGGGCCGCCGATCCTGTTGATCTCTGCGCGCTTGGTGAGCTCATCGGAGACGGTCACGGCGTCCGCGGGCTCACCGCGGCCATAGAGGTCGATGATGGCCTCGTAAATGGTTTCGTGCGCCGGGCGGTAGAAGTCCTGGCCGCGAAGAATTTCCACGACGTCGGCGATGGCATCCTTGGACAGCATCATGCCGCCCAGCACGGACTGCTCGGCGGGGATGTCCTGCGGCGGCTTGCGGCTGGCTTCAGATCCGCGGGTCGTCTCTACCGGATCCAGGTGCGCGATTGACAAAGCTGCCGTCCTCCATGTGAGCCGGGGCCTTGGTGGCACCGGTGGTTAACCGTCCTGCTGGGGCGTTGCCCGAAAGCCGGGATCCGCTACCCGTCCAGGTGTACCAGCGGGGTCTGACACTTGCTGGGCATCCAGCCCTGCCGCCGCGGATTTCGAGAGTTATACCCATATCCACAGGTTTTCCACAATGGGCTTCTTCTTTGGGCTCCAGAGGTTCTACGGCTGCTGTTGTCGGCATCCATCCGGAACCACAGGAGCCCTGAAAAACAGGTACCCCGCTACGCTAGTCCCCCGTGCCGCAGGGGCAAAGTCAACAGCCGCCAGCCCCTGTGGAAAACCTGTGCACTAAGGGCCATAGCTTGTGCACAGCCTGTGGGAAAGGCTGTGGACAGGAAAAAAGTTTTGCGGCCTCAGCGCCCCTGACCTGCGGAAACACCCCCGCTGGCATGTGGAGCAAATATTTCTTCCGGGTAATTTCATCCACAGCCCGTGGCGCGGCCAGTCAAGGAAAACCGCTCCTCCCGGGTCCGTGATGTACTTCATGCCCGGCCGCAGCCGGCAGGTGCCACCTGCGTCCCCGCGTGACGGCTCAGTGAACCGTGCAGTATGCGCAGAGGTGAATACTGCTGTGGATAAACCGGATCTGGCATAAGCTCTATACATGGGCGAACTACTGCTGGTACTGCTGCCGGCGATTGTGTTGGTGGCGCTCATTTGGGGTCTTGCCACGGCCCTCAGTCCGCGGGACACGGGCTTGTCCGATGCCGAGAAATACCAGCGTGACCTGGCCGAGCGGTCAGCGCAGCACTATGCTGCCCAGGTCCAGGCCGCCACGGCGGCCCGGGCACGCCTGGAGTCCATCACGCGGCCAAGCCAAAATACCCAGGCGATGCATTCAGATCTGGCCCCTGCCAGGAAGTACACAGAACGGCGTTAGAAAATGGAATCGCTTGTGGTCCCTGTCCTCATCTTCCTGGCCGTGGCTGCCGGAGTCACGTTGGCGGCCCGCGCCATCAGCAGGCGGAAGGCCTCCGCGGGCGCCCAGCCGCAGGCACCCGCAGCCACCGCGGCCGACCTGGCCCGCACAGCGTCTGCCAAACTTTCCGAGGACGAACACCGGCGGCTCTACGCCCTGATCGCACAGGGCCAGGCCATGGCCGCCATCAAGCTGTACTACGAAGCCACCGGCGACGGACTGCGCGCCTCACGCGATGCCGTTGGAGCGCTTGCAGCGCACCCGCAACCGTACCGTGGCGCGGAGGCGTCCCCTGCCGAGACTGAAGACGACGATGACGAGCCGCAGCGGTTCCCGTACCGCTACCGCGCCATTGCCAGCAAGGGTGACGTGACCCGCGAGGTCAGCAGCAACATGCTTAACGACGAAATCTATGGCCGGATCCGCACCCTCGCCCGCAACGGCGACACGGAGGCTGCCGCCTCGGCCCTTACGCGGCACTCCGATATTTCCATGAAGCAGGCCCGGGAGTTCATCGAACTGCTGGACGACTAAGGCCTTCCGGGCAGTTCATCCAGCCTTGGTCGGGCAGACGCCTTCTCGTGCTGCACGGCTACCTCAGCGTCAGGACGAGCTTGGGTGCGGCCGCGCTGCCGGCCTCCTTGGAGCTGAGGTCCAGGCCGTCGCTGCTGCCGGTATCCAGGCCCAGCGAAAGCTGCTGGCCGAGCTCACCGGCCAGGCCTGCCAGCGTGAGCGGAACGTTGTAGCTGGTGTTGGCCGTCGTCGGGCCGAATGTCGCGATGCTGCTCCCCAGCGCGGGGCGGTTGGTGTACGTGATCCCGCCCTCCGTCCAGGTGTCATCGGCCACCAGCTTGACGCTCTGCATACCTTTGGACCCGCTCCCGGCGCTGCGCAGCTGCAGTGTCGCGCTCTCCAGGGTGCGGCCCGCGTACGCCGACAGGTCGAACTTCAGGTAGGTGACCTCCACTGGGCTCTTGTCCACTCCCAGCAGGGTACTTGACCCGTAGTTCGTCGCCGTCGATGTTCCCGCCACGTAACTGTCCGCCGTGGCCGTGAGCGTGACGGTTTCCGGTGTGCCGCCGCCACCCGCCGAGGCCGTCGTGAACGTCCACGTCTTGTCCGAGGCCAGCGCGTTCCCGGCGGCATCCTTGACCCCGGTGGACCCGCCCTCGATCGTGGCCGTGTACACGGTGCCGGCCGCCAGGTCCGAACCAGGGTTCAGCGTCGCGACGTTGCCTGCGCTGTTGAGGGTCACCGAGGCTGCCACCGCCCCCGTCCCGGACTCCAAGGTAAATGTGCCCGACCCAACGGTCGACGTATCCATCGCCTCGGAGAACGTGGCAGTCACGTCCGCGGACACCGCCACGCCGGTGGCACCATCAGCGGGGGATGTGCCCGTCACCACCGGAGCGGTTGTATCGCCACCACCGCTGCCCCCACTGGGATCATAAAAGTGCCAGTACCGGCTGGTGGCGTTCACATCCGCGAGCAGCAGCAGGCCGCTGCTGGCTGTGCCCCGCGCCAAGCTGTTGAGGTTCTGCTTCGTCGACGTCACGT
Source organism: Pseudarthrobacter sp. NCCP-2145 (assembly GCF_023708005.1). NCBI lineage: Bacteria > Bacillati > Actinomycetota > Actinomycetes > Micrococcales > Micrococcaceae > Pseudarthrobacter > Pseudarthrobacter sp. NCCP-2145. The sequence goes on from NZ_BRCG01000017.1 coordinate 92,123, forward strand.
TGTGGACATACTGGTCGGCATCGACGATCCGGGCAGTCTTGGCGGTGCTGAAGCTGATGTTGGCCAGCGGCGTGGACTTCTCGTAGATCGCACCGCCTGAACTGGTGCAGACGCCGGCGTTCGTGGTGCCGCTTGGCTTCGGATAGGTGGCGAAGGTCCGCAACATTTGGGTGCTCTCGTCGATCAGGACGATCACCCGGTTGGGGCACTCGGCCACAGTCGCGATCGTATTAGCCGACCATGTGGTTCCGTTCAACGCCAAGAGCTGGATCAGCGGCTGGGCTGCCGAGGTGAACGACGTCTTGATGGCGGCGAAGACCCGGCCGCCCGAGGAGTCAAGCCATTTCAGGTTCATATGGTCGTCACCGCTGCGCTGTCCCGAGACAGCAGCCTCTGGCGCAGTCCAGTCGGTATTCGAGGCGCCATCCACGTGGTAGCTCCAGTACATGCCGTCGGAGGAATCATCGACCTGCCGGCTCCACATCACGCCTATCCTGCCGGGGCCGAACGCGATCACCGCGGACGAGTCGTCGACAGACACGTTGCTCAGCGCCGCGGGATGCGGGAAGGGTGTCCCCCAGGTCGCGCCGTCCGTGCCCGTGACATTGAGGTAGATACGGTTTCCCTGCTGCCAGGTGGCCCACACGCGGCCGGTCGAATCCTTGTCGATTGACAGGGTCTCAACGCGATAGTTGTTGATGTTTGTAGCGCTCTGCAGCGAGTACGTCTTTGTACTTGGATCGTAGCTGAACCGCCGCATCGTCGACGGGAAATTGGGCTCAGCCGGCAAACCGTCGTTGACAAACCGGTAGCTCGCCACAAAGAGCGTTGTCCCGTCCCACAGCACGTCATGATGGGTGTTCGCCCGGGTATCCGTTGCCACTCCGGTATCAACCCACGCGCTCGTGGCGGCATTGAACCGGAAGATATGGAAATCCGAACTGGCCGTGTCCCAGAGGTTCCCCCACCAGAGGCCATCGTTGAACCACAACGCACTTGTCGCCCGCTTGGTGCCCGTCGGCGTTCCCGTACCCGAGTGGGACGGGCCCTCGACCCCCACGTCACCCTCGGCCGCCGACGCCCCCACCGGAACCACCACAGCACCGAGGGCAAGCATCAGCGCGGCCATCAGTGCAGTGAGCCATGGGGTGCGTGGCCGGGGGGGTCGCGCATCATCGGGGCAAGCACCTCCCCGGCTGACAGCATGAAAACGCCGACCTCTGACATGTCCGCCCATGTGCGCTCCCCGGAGTTGAACATCGGTTCCCCACGCTCGTTCAGTGTCAACCGTGCAAACGTTAATTGCAACCCCTAATTCGAAAGGGACATTGCCTCATGCGGGGCGGCGGGCGTCACCCGTTTCCGGAGATGCCGGCCAGCAGCTGCTCGAAAGGGAGGGACTCCATCGGAGCGGGCTTCCGGCCCGGCTGGGGCCCCTCGAGGAGCCGCGTAAACTCCCCTGCCGCCCGGTCGATGCGGTCCGAAAGTGAAGAGCCGCCGTCGTCCGTGGTGCCCCAGTCCTGCGGACCCGCAAAGACGCCCGTGGCAACAATCCTGGTGCGCAGGTAGCTGAACAGCGGGCGCAGGGCGTAATCCAGGACCATCTGGTGGCGGTCCGTGCCGCCGGTAGCGCCCAGCAGGACGGCCTTGTCGTCCAGTGACTTGGGGTCAAGGACGTCGATAAAGGATTTGAACAGGCCGCTGTAGGACGCGCTGAACACCGGCGTCACCGCGATGATCCCGTCCGAGGCTTCCACGCCTGCTATCACCTCGGCCAGCCGGGGTGCGGCGTAACCAGTGACGAAATTGTTGGCGATGTCCACGGCCAGGTCGCGGAGCTCGACGACGTCCACCCGCACGCTGAGGCCGGCGCCGGTCAGGTGCCGCTCGGCTGCGGCGGCCAGCTGGTCTGCCAGCAGCCTGCTCGACGACGGTACGCCGAGTCCGGCGGAAAGGACTGTGATGCGGCGGGTCTCCATGGCATTCTCCTGTTGCTCGATCATTCCAGCATATATGCATATGCATCTACATGGTGAACAGCAGGAGGCAACGGGGTATTCCCGCTAGAGAAGCACTGACCCCCGGATGCAGGTGGTGGAGTGTCCACCCACCCAAATGCCGCCGTCGTCCGCTTTGATATGGACGCGGCCTGCGCGGCCCAGGGCTGTCCCCTGGGCCGCCACGTACTCACGCGGAGCCCTGTTGCTGCCGATCAGCCACTGCGCCGCACCCGCATTAAAACTGCCGGTGACGGGATCCTCCACCATGGCGTCGCCCGGGATGAACGTGCGGACTTCGAAGTCTGCGCCGCCATCCGCCCGCCCCGGACCGATAATCCCGATCTTGAGATTGCCCAGGGCCGCGAGGTCAGGCCTCACAGCCCTGACATGCTCCGCGGAACCCAGCAGCACACCGATCCACTCCGGGCCATTCACCAGCCACGACGCATCCACCACATCGGTTTCAGGCAGGCGGAGCCCCGCAGCGATCCGGCTCCGGATGGCCCCGTCCACCGGACCACAACGGGTCAAGGGGGGAGCTGCGAAGGCGAGTCCCCCGTCGTCGCGCTTGACGCGGACCAGCCCCGCACCGCACTCCTGGACCACGAAGTCCTCCGATTGCGGCGTTCCCCCACACTCAAGCCACGTGTGGGCAGACCCCAGCGTGGGGTGACCGGCGAAGGGGAATTCCTCACTTCCGGTAAAGATCCGCACCCGGTAGTCCGCACGCGGATCGGTGGGGGGCAACAGGAACGTGGTCTCCGCCAGGTTGGTCCAGTTGGCGAACTGCTGCATCCGCTGCGGCGTCAGCCCCTCTGCATCAGCGACGACGGCGAGCGGGTTTCCGCGGTAGGCCTCGCTGGAGAAGACGTCGACCTGGTGGAACGGGCGGCTGCGGGCTGGAATTTCGGTGCTGTTCACCGTACGAAGCTATCAAGCAAAAGACCCCCGCCGCCGGAATCCGGCAGCGGGGGTCTTTCCAGCAGTCAGGGACTACTTGCCAGCCACGACATCGAGTTCGATGACAGCGGCAACATCCTCGTGCAGACGGACGTTGGCCTGGTAGGAACCTACCGACTTGATGTGCACGGGCAGTTCAACCTTGCGCTTGTCGATGCTGCCGAGGCCAGCGGCCTCGACGGCGTCAGCGACGTCGCCCTGCTTGACGGTGCCGAACAGGCGTCCGGTTTCGCCGGCCTTGACGACGAGCTTGACCGGCTTGGAGGACAGTGCAGCAGCCTGCTTCTGAGCATCTTCCAGGGAAGCGTGCTCGCGGGCAGCGCGGGCAGCCTTGATGGACTCAACCTGCTTTTCGCCACCCTTCGACCAGGTCAGGGCGAAGTTGCGCGGCAGCAGGTAGTTACGTGCGTAACCGTCCTTGACCTCGACAACGTCGCCAGCAGCACCGAGACCGGTTACTTCGTGGGTCAGAATGAGCTTTGCCATGTTAGTTAATCCCTTCCTTAGCCGCGGCCAGCGCCGGAGTAAGGCAGCAGAGCAACTTCGCGGGCGTTCTTGATTGCCTGAGCGATCTTGCGCTGTTCCTGCACCGTGACGCCAGTGACGCGACGGGCGCGGATCTTTCCGCGGTCGGAGATGAACTTGCGCAGCAATGCTACGTCCTTGTAGTCGATGACAGTGATGTCAGCGGCCTTCAAGGGGTTGGACTTTGGTTTGGGCTTACGGAGTTCAGCCTTAGCCATCGTGGAGCTCCTATTCTAGGGAGCCCGTGGATGTTGATCCACGGGATGGTGGTGGTCCGACGGCGGCAGTCACCTCGGTGCCTGGAGGCACTTTCGGCTGTCCCGGCGTCGGGCCTTAATGGGGTGTTTAGAAGGGAGGTTCGGAATCGGGGCCGTTGCCCCAGCCGCCTGCGTTGGAGACGCCGGGCGTTGCCCAGGGGTCGTCCTGCGCAGCCTGCTGGTTGCCGCCGCCCCAGCCTCCACCGGAGTTGCCGCCCTGGTTTCCACCAGAGTTGCCGCCTCCGAAGCCGCCGCCGCTGTTGCCGCCGCCGAAGCCACCCTGGGCGCCGCTTCCGGCACCCCCAGCGCCGGAGCGCTGGGTGCGGTTGACCTTTGCATTGGCGTAGCGCAGGCTGGGGCCGATTTCGTCGACCTCAAGCTCGATAACGGTGCGCTTTTCGCCTTCTTTTGTTTCGTAGGAACGGCTCTTCAGGCGGCCGGTCACAATCACACGCATGCCCTTGGTCAGGGACTCGGCGACGTTCTCGGCTGCTTCACGCCAGACAGCGGCGCGGAGGAACAGGGTTTCCCCGTCCTTCCACTCGTTGGACTGGCGATCAAAGGTACGCGGGGTGGAAGCGATGGTGAAGTTCGCTACTGCTGAACCGGACGGTGTGAACCGCAATTCCGGATCATTGGTGAGATTACCGATGACCGTAATGGTGGTCTCGCCTGCCATCTACTGCCTCCTTGTTGATCCTGGGTGAAGGGTGCGTTCCTGCGGTAAAGAATGAAGAATCGGTGCTGAAATTACTCAGCAACAACCTTCTGCTCTTCGGGGCGGGTGATCTTGGTGCGCATGATGGTCTCGTTAAGAGACAGCTGGCGGTCAAGTTCCTTGGCGGTGTCCGGCTTGGCGGTGAAGTTCACCACGGCGTAGATACCTTCAGACTTCTTCTTGATGTCGTAAGCCAGACGGCGACGGCCCCAGATGTCAACCTTTTCGATGGTTCCACCATCGTTGGTGATGACGTTCAGGAACTTCTGAAGCGACGGCTCAACGGTACGCTCTTCGACCTCGGGGTCGATGATTACCATCAATTCGTAAGGACGCATATGTGAACCCACCTCCTTTGGGCTAAGCGGTTACGGCATTTCCGTAACAGGAGGTTCATTTGCGATGCCATGCAAGGCCCCGCCGCCGGAAGGGAGGCAGGACGCAGCACAGACTTCAATATCTTAGTGCATCTGGACCGGATAGGCGATTCGCGCTTGACTCAAGGTTATGGCCGTGCTGGCGAAGGTTGCAGCATCCACGGCTCCTATGTGGAAAACGTGCAGCCGGCATCCTTCCTGCATAAAGAAACCGCCCGCACCGGCGAGCCAGGTGCGGCTGCGGGTGCGGGCGGTTCAATGCCAGGCGGACAAGCAAAGAAATTACGACGCCGAAGTGGACTCCACTGCCGGCTCGGGGGTTGGGCGATCCCGCAGATCCCCGCCACCCGGACGCGTACCGGACTTGCGGTAGCGCCACACGCCGACGGACACCACAACAGCCGCCAGCGCCACCGACAGCAGCAGGGACTCCCGGGTGGATTCCAGGATGACCATACCGATCAGCAGTGCCACGATGCTGACGATGGAAAGCCACGTCAGGTAGGGAAAGAGCCACATCTTCAGCTCCAGATCCTTGCCTGCGGCACCCATGCGCTTGCGGAGGATCAGTTGGGAGGACGCGATGACCAGCCACACGAACAGGGCGATGGCACCTGAGGTGTTGACCAGGAAGAGGAATACCGTGTCGGGTGCAATGTAGTTCAGGCCTACCGTCACAAAACCCACCACGGTGGAGGCGAGCACGGCAGCGCCCGGGACGCCCCGCGGGGAGATTCTGGTCCAGGCGGCCGGAGCGTCTCCCCGCTTGGACAGCGAGAAGAGCATGCGGCTGGCGGTGTACAGGCCGGAGTTGAGGCAGGACAGGACGGACGTGAGGACCACGATGTCCATGATCGTGCCGGCTCCCGGGATTCCGAACAGTTCAATGACTGCAACGTAGGGGCTCTTGGCAACGCTGGCGTCATTCCAGGGCAGCAGGGTGACAACGATGGCGATGGATCCGATGTAGAAGACCAGGATGCGCCAGACGGTGGACTTGACGGCCTTCTTGACGGCGTCCACCGGGTTCTCCGATTCACCTGCGGCGATGGTGGCGATCTCCGCACCGAAGAAGGAGAAGACCACCACCAGGATGCCGGCCAGCACAGCGCCCGGTCCGTTCGGAAGGAACCCGCCGTTGTCGATCAGGTTGCTGAGCCCCGGAGCCGGGACGCCGGGGACGAACCCCAGGATGGCGGCGGCGCCGAACAGCAGGAAAAGCACGATTGCGGCGACCTTGATGGAAGCGAACCAGAACTCGAATTCACCGTAGGACTTAACGGATCCAAGGTTGGTCAGCGTCAGCAGGACCATCAGGATGAGCGCCCAGATCCACTGGTCGATCCCGGGTACCCAGCGGTGCATAATGGCCGCGCCGGCCGTTGCTTCGATGCCCAGCACGATGATCCAGAACCAGGCGTACAGCCATCCGATGCTGAAGCCGGCCCAGCGGCCTAGCGCTTTGTCGGCGTAGGTGGAAAACGAGCCCGTCTCCGGGTTGGCCGCGGCCATTTCACCGAGCATGCGCATCACCAGGATCACCACGACGCCGGCGGCCATGTAGGCGAGCAGGATCCCCGGTCCCGCCTGCTGGATGGCGGCGCCGGAGCCGACAAACAGGCCGGCGCCAATGACGCCCGCAATCGCGATCATGGACAGGTGCCGCGGCTTAAGCGACTTGGCTAATTGCTGGTCAGCGGGCATGGGAGCGCCGTCCTTCGTGGGTATGCAGATGGTATTGGCAGGCAGGGGCTTGCCGGCGAGATTGAGGACCGCTCCGCTCAGTGGGGCCGGTCACACCTTTCTCTCACTGTAAATGGCGCGGAGAAGTGGATGCGCTGTGCATCGGCACAGCCTTGGGCCACCCAATTTTGGCCATGGCCCAAGTGCGAGTACCCACAGGAATCAGAAGAAGCCCTCCAGACAACAAGGAAACACGAAGGAAATAGTCCCCAGCCCCGTATCCCCTAGTGACTTTCCGCACGGTTTCCCCCATTGCCCCCGGCAAATTTGGAGGTCTACATTGGCTTCCACCCGCACTCAAGCGGGACGCCAGAGCAGCGGTACGCCGTCGAGGACTACCTGCGCCACCAAGGACCTGAATATGCACACAGCAATAGTTCGCCATCCCGTTCCGCAAGCCCTGGCCTTGGCCGTTGCCCTTGTCCTGGGCCTTATGGCGGCTGGCGGCACAGCCCAGGCGGCAGAGAATTACGGCTACCAGAGCATCAGTTACTCGGGGGTGGCCAACACGCCGACCTCCGACAAGCCGCAGAGCAAGCTGTGGTGGAACGACGGATCCTGGTGGGCCGATATGTGGACCACGGGAACCGGCTGGCAAATCTACCGGCTCGACAGGGCAACCAAGACGTGGGTGAGCACCGGGGTTACCAACGACACCAGGAGCAGCACGCTGTCCGACACGTTGTGGGACGGCAACAAACTGTACATCGCCTCCCATGTGGCAACCATCTCCGGGGACTCCGGCTCAAAGGCGTCACTCACAGGGCAGCCTGCCAAGCTGTACCGATACAGCTACGCTGCCGGCAAATACACGCTGGACTCCGGTTTTCCCAGCAACATCAATAACAACAGCAGCGAATCCATGACCATCGACAAGGACACTACAGGTGCTGTGTGGGCCACATGGACGCAGGTGTCGGGGAGCTCAACTTCCGGGTTCACCAGCAGCGTTTATGTCAATTCGGTGAACCCTGGCACAACAACCTGGGGGACACCGTTTGTCCTGCCGGTCGCCGATCCGAACCCGGCTCCGGATGACATTTCGGCCATCGTCGCCTTTGGAAACAACAAGATCGGTGTGATGTGGAGCGATGCTCCCGCTGGAACCGTGTACTGGGCCACCCGCACGGATGGAACCTCTCCTTCCGCAGCATCATCATGGAAGGTGCAGCCCGCGGTACAGGGCAAAGGCCAGGCCGACGATCATTTGAATATCAAGGCACTCCTGGCTGACTCGGCAGGACGTGTGTACGCGGCGGTGAAGACGAGCCTGGATTCTTCGACTGACAAGACGCTTCCGCAATTGCAGCTGTTGGTCTTCCGGCCGGGAACCGGCTCCTTCACGCGATCCACCATCGCCACTCTTGCCGATTGCGTGACCCGTCCCCAGATCCTGCTGGATACAACCAACAACGTGGTGCGGGCCTTCCACACTGCACCATCCACGTCGGTTTCGGGATGCGCATACTCAGGAGTCCCCGGCAGTATCTACGAGAAGACTGCATCCATGGACAATCCCGTTTTTGGCAGCGGCCGCGGCACCCCCGTGATTCAGGACGGGGCATCTGCGAACATCAACGACGTCACCACCACCAAGCAGGGCGTCAACGCCACCACAGGCGTCGTCGTGATGGCGAGCAACAAAGCCACCCAGCGCTACTGGTTCTCGGACCGGTCGCTTGGAACGGCCCCTCCGCCGGGTGATACGACGGCTCCGGTGGTGTCGGGCACGTCCCCGGCAGATGGTGCTACCGGCGTGGCGGTGTCCACAAACGTGACTGCCACGTTCTCCGAAGCGATGAACGCATCAACCATTACCTCGAGCACGTTCACCCTCAAGACAGGGACGACGACGGTGACGGCCGCGGTGAGCTACAACAGCACAGGCAACACCGCAACGCTGAACCCAGGCGCGGACCTGGCAGCCGACACCACCTACACGGCAACCATCAAGGGCGGCTCCACCGGGGCGAAGGATGCCGCCGGCAACGCGCTGGCCTCAGACAAGACCTGGACCTTCACCACGGCCACCGCCGGCGGCGGGGGCGGCACACCGGAAACCGTCACCCTCACCGCCACGGCGGACAGCTGGGTCGCGGGCGGAGCGGCAGCAACGAACTACGGCACGAGTACCTCGCTGAGCGTAGACAACAGCCCGGTGGAGGTCACCTACCTGAAATTCGACCTCTCAGCCTACGCGGGCCGGACCGTGGAGAGCGCAACACTGCAACTGCGCAGCGCCGGCAGCGGGTCCATAGGCAAACAGAACATCAAACTCGTCACCGATGACAGCTGGACCGAAGGCGGAATCACCTACAACAACCGCCCCGCGCCCGGCACCAGCATCGGCACGCTCGGCCCCACAGCAGCCAACAGCAACTACAGCGTCCCGCTCACCGCCAACGCCCTGACCGGCGACCTCGGCCAACAACTCTCCCTCGCCCTGGACTCCACCAGCACCGACGGCCTGGACCTCAACTCCAAGGAAGCCGGCAGCACCACCGCACCCAAACTCGTCCTCACCCTGTCCGGGAGCGGCAGTGGTGGCGGTGGTGGCGGTGATACGACGGCTCCGGTGGTGTCGGGCACGTCCCCGGCAGATGGTGCTACCGGCGTGGCGGTGTCCACAAACGTGACTGCCACGTTCTCCGAAGCGATGAACGCATCAACCATTACCTCGAGCACGTTCACCCTCAAGACAGGGACGACGACGGTGACGGCCGCGGTGAGCTACAACAGCACAGGCAACACCGCAACGCTGAACCCAGGCGCGGACCTGGCAGCCGACACCACCTACACGGCAACCATCAAGGGCGGCTCCACCGGGGCGAAGGATGCCGCCGGCAACGCGCTGGCCTCAGACAAGACCTGGACCTTCACCACGGCCACCGCCGGCGGCGGGGGCGGCACACCGGAAACCGTCACCCTCACCGCCACGGCGGACAGCTGGGTCGCGGGCGGAGCGGCAGCAACGAACTACGGCACGAGTACCTCGCTGAGCGTAGACAACAGCCCGGTGGAGGTCACCTACCTGAAATTCGACCTCTCAGCCTACGCGGGCCGGACCGTGGAGAGCGCAACACTGCAACTGCGCAGCGCCGGCAGCGGGTCCATAGGCAAACAGAACATCAAACTCGTCACCGATGACAGCTGGACCGAAGGCGGAATCACCTACAACAACCGCCCCGCGCCCGGCACCAGCATCGGCACGCTCGGCCCCACAGCAGCCAACAGCAACTACAGCGTCCCGCTCACCGCCAACGCCCTGACCGGCGACCTCGGCCAACAACTCTCCCTCGCCCTGGACTCCACCAGCACCGACGGCCTGGACCTCACCTCCAAGGAAGCCGGCAGCACCACCGCACCCAAACTCGTCCTCACCCTGAGCTAGGCCAGGGTGAGGCGGCCCGGCTGCAGGTAACCGCAATTTCCACATTCTTACCCCCGGGCAGCCACAAGCCCCCTGTTTTATCGGACCGCGGCATCCGGCCCCGTACTAGCTTTGCAACACGCCAAAGCGGCACAGAGACACAGGAAACCCGCCGGAAAAGGGGCAATCATGGCAGAAGAAAAGGTCTTTCGAATCGACCCGGCCGCACCAGGCCCTTCCGTCGCACCTGCCCATTCAGCACGTCAACCTGCAGGAGGGATCGGATCCTTGAGTAATCAGGATATTAGCGGCAGCGACGTACCAGCCGCCGGAATGGGACTGAGGGACTACGCCCGCGTCGCGAGGACGTACTGGAAGCACATTGCGGTTGTGACCCTGATCGTCACCCTGCTGGCCACGGCGTGGAGCACGTTTCGCCCCCGCATCTATGCCGCCGAAGCCAGCGCAGTTGTTATTGCGGTGGGAACCGACAACGTCAGCAGCCTGCTGGCCGGCGACACCCTGGCCAAAGCAAGGGCAAAGAACTACAAGTCATTGGCTGAATCCCGGCTCGTGGCGGACAACGTGCGCCTCTCCACTGGCCTGAACATGTCCAGCGACGCCCTGCTGGGTGCCATCTCTGTTACCGTTCCCCGCGACACAGCCGAAGTCCGGATCACTGCCGAGTCTCCGGATCCGACGATTGCCCAACGAGTTGCAGATGCGTGGATCATCGAACTGAGCAAGCAGGTCCAGGAAAGGGAGAAGGCCGCCACAGCTGCGTCAGGCCAGCCCCTCGAAGCAGTCACGCCGCCGCTCTCCCTTGTACCGCTGGATCCAGCGGCCTTGCCAACCACACCCGTCTCTCCCGGCGTCGCAATGACAGCTGTGTACGGGGCAGCATTGGGCCTCCTTCTGGCCTACGCTTCCGCACTCCTTCGCGACCGCCTCGACCGCCGCCTGCATTCCGCGGCTGAAGTGGAACACCTCTTCTCCGTACCGGTCATAGGCGCCCTGCCGGTCGACCTCCGGCTGACGGGGGAGAACAAGGTCCTGGGAGGCGTCCCAGCCGCTCCCACACCCGGTTCACGGGCACAGAGCCCTGCTTTCGCCGAGGCGCTCCGGGAACTCCGCACCAACCTGACTTTCCTTGACGTGGACAACCCGCCCCGGATCATCGTCGTCACGAGCTCGGTGAGCGGGGAAGGCAAGTCAACTATTGCAGCCAACCTGGCCTCCGCGATGTCGGCCGGAGGGGAACAGGTCATCGTTGTCGACGGCGACCTGCGGCACCCCAGCATGGCCAAGATCTTTGACGTAATTCCCGGAATAGGCATTACCGACGTCCTTACCGGAAAAGCAGAGGTAGATGACGTTCTCCAGCAACGGAGCGATCTGCCCAACCTGTCGATTTTGGGCTCCGGCCGGATCCCGCCCAATCCCACCGAGCTCCTCGGCTCACATGCCATGAAACAGCTGATCGAATCCCTGTCCGAAAAAGGCATCGTGATCATTGACGCTCCGCCGCTGCTGCCGGTGACTGATGCCGTGCTCCTTGCCAGGATCGCGGACGGCGCCATTGTGGTTGTAAAGGCTGGCCGGACAACCAAGGATCAGCTGACAAAGTCGCTGGGGAACATCCGGAAGGTGCATGGAGCCGTACTTGGAACCCTTCTGAACTGCGTGCCCGCAAAGGAGTTTGACGGCTACTCGTACTACACCTCGGATCCTGATTCCGCGGACAGCGACCCGTCCGGGGACGACGCGGACGACTCACCTGTAGTGATTGAGCCCGAAAGCCCCCCTGCGTTCCGTGGTTCCAGCAGGGAACAGACTTCGCGGAGCGTCACGTCCTACTAGGCACCATCCACCGCCTGCAGCTGCCCCGTGCGCCCTATCCGAGCCAACCCGGTCACGCGCGCACGGGCCGACACACTCATCTAGGAGAACCCATGTCCAAGTCTGTCGTCGTCATCGGGACACGCGGCTACCCAAGTTACTATGGCGGCTTTGAGACTGCAGTCCGGCGCCTGGCACCATTCCTCGCCGATGCCGGCTGGGACGTCAACGTCTACTGCCGGGCAGGCCAAACCAAGGACGACGACGAGGCACGCGACCCCCGCATCCGAACCACCAGGACAGTGGGGCTTGAGAGCAAGTCGCTGAGCACCCTCTCCTTCGGGCTGTCTTCGGTCCTCCACGCCCTGTGGCACAAGCCCCAGGTGGCACTCGTCATGAACGTTGCCAACGGCTTTTTCCTGCCGCTGCTGAAGCTTCGCGGGATACCAACCGTGGTGAACGTGGACGGAATCGAGTGGGAACGCGCCAAGTGGAACCGCTTCGCCAAGTTCGTCTTCCGGCTGGGCGCCCGGCTGACGGCCCGTTACGGCACCATCCTGATCAGCGACTCCCTGGAGATCCAGCGCCGCTGGAAGCGGGACTTCGGGCGCAAGAGCGTCTTCATTCCTTACGGCGCCAACCTCGCCAGCCCCAGCGAGGTTGTTCCTGGCCTCGAACCGGAATCCTATGTGCTCATGGTGGCCCGGTTTGTTCCCGAGAACACGGTGTCTGAGTTTTTCCAGGCAGCTGAACGCCTGGCGGAGCAACATCCTGTGGTGATCGTGGGATCCAGCGGATATGGCGGGCCGCTGGATGAGGCCGCCCAGCGGCTGGGTGAACATCCCAACGTCCAGTGGCTCGGCCACGTCAGTGATGACAAGAAGCTCCTCTCACTCTGGCATCATGCCGGAGCGTATTTCCACGGCCACAGCGTAGGCGGGACCAATCCAGCCCTGGTCCAGGCGATGGCCTGCGGAGCACCGGTCGTTGCCCGGCAGACGCCATACAACGCCGAGGTCCTGCGGGCGGATGAGCACCTGGTGGCACCGGATCCGCTTGCCATCGAGAGCGCATTGCGGCGCATGCTGACTGACCACGATCTGCGGGCGAAGGCCCGGGCAGCAAACCAGGCCCGCGCAGCCACCCATTATGACTGGGACGATGTGTGCCGGAGATATGAACTGACACTCCAGGAAGCGGTCCTGGGGGAGAAAGCGGCCAAGATCGGCAGCGAGGTGCGTCAATGACCTTTGGATTACGCCCGAGCGCACCTGAATCAGCCGGACAAATATGCAGCGGAACCCCCCGAATACTGGTCTTGAATCCCCTGGGAGTGGCCTTAAGCCATTACACCGAGGCACTTTTGCATCAATTAGCCGATGCCGGAATAGAAACAGAATTGTTTTCCATTACCGAACCTTCCCAGTCCGGTAAAAGCCGCTTTCAGTGGCTCGGCGCATATACCGCAATGCTTTATGCTGCGGGACGGCGGACACGAAAAAGGAATTCACCTGAAAGGGTGCTCCTCACGTGGCCGGTTCTGGGGTTCCTGGACCTCCTGATGATGAAAGTCCTTTGCGGCGACTCAGGGGTTGTTATTTACCACGATCCACAACCGCTCGTCCGGTCCGTGGGCAGCAGCCCCCTGGTGGCGGGCCTCGTTCGACGGGTGAAGAAGCGGCCCGGAACGGTGGTACACAGCGATGAAGCTGCCCAGGCCATGGACGCCGTCGGACTCACCGGGGGCCTGGCGCAGGTGCCCCATCCAATGCTTCCCCCGGCCGGAGCAGCCAAGGACGCCGCCTTTGGCGGGCAGTCCGGGAAAAGGCCGCGGGTTCGCGTGCTGGGCCAGTACAAGGCCGACCGGGACATTGACCTCCTGAAATCACTGGCCGGCAGGCTTGGCCCGAAATGCGACCTCGACATAGTGGGCCGTGGCTGGCCTCCCGTCGAGGGTTGGCATGTCGATGCCCGCTTCGTCCCGGAGGACGAGCTGGAGGAACTGATCGTCTCCAGCGACACCATAGTCATCCCGTATAAGCGCTTCTACCAAAGCGGCATAGCCATGCGCGCTCTTGAACACGGCGTTCCGATTGTCGGTCGCGTCGGGACGAGCCTTGAGAAACTGTACGGACCGCAATCACGGCTCCTGGTCGCGGCGGACCACGTGGTGCCCGGCCAGGAGGTCGAGGCGTGGGCAGCCGCCATCGAGTATGCAATGGGCCAAGGAAGAACCGAAACGGTCCTCGCGGCCAAACTCTTTCATGAGGAGGCGTCCGAGAGCTGGCGCGCCTTCGGCCGCCGCATGCTGGCCGAAGGATTTGCCAGGGGCTGACCCGGCCTTCCTGCAGGAGAATACCCGCATGACGAAGTTCCTGATCTCGTTCCCCAGTGACGCCATGGTGGTCCCCGCCGAGGACTTCGAGGCGGTGGTCGAAGCCGCGCACGCCGTCATCGGCGAGGCCAAGGCGGCGGGCGTGTACGTCTTCGGCGGCGGGATCGATGAGAACGTGGCACCCGTGCGCGTGGCCGGTGACGGCACCGTCACCGAGGGCACGTACCCAGGCCATGCAGTAGCCGACGGCGGCTACACGGTCCTCGAGCTGCCCTCCAGGGAAGCGGCCTTTGAATGGGCTGCCAAGATCGCCGTCGCCTGCCGCTGCCCCCAAGAGGTCCGGCAGTTCCAGTACGACCCCGAGAGCTGACGGAGGCAACCTGGCTCTTCGCGGTTCGTGGGGAAATGGATCCCTGGAATGAGCGTCATGCCGCCGTCCTGACGGCACTTCTCAAGAGAATAACCGATTTGTAGTTGGCGGCGTTGCGGTACCCGCGGGCGGTTCGTTTGATGTTCTTTATTGCGGTGTTGTTCGCCTCGACCTTGCCTGTCGTGGCGCCGGTAATGATCAGCACCTCGATCTCCTTCCACCACCGGCAGACTGTACGGTACAGCCTGTTCGTCTCCGGCCGTGCGGCTTCC